>NZ_JAPSMC010000023.1 GCF_026847645.1 Anoxybacillus sp. J5B_2022 | reverse complement strand
ATGAGTATGACATACGATCATTTCCAACAGGAAAGGAGCTAGATTTATGCCAGAGAAACGGACACCAAGCGGATTTTTATTAAAGCAGCGCGCGTTTTTAAAATTGTATTTAATTACGTTGACAGAACAAGAACGTTTATACGGTCTGAAAATATTAGACGTGCTGCGGCAAGAGTTTAAACCGTACGGCTATAAACCGAACCATTCAGAAGTATATAAGGCGTTGCACGATTTAATCGAAGACGGCATTTTAAAACAAGTGAAACAAAAGAAAGAAGGCATGAAGTATCAAGAAGTCGTTTACTATCGATTTGCCGATGGCGGATACGAAAAAGCGAAATTGTATAAACGACAGTTGAAGGCGGAGTTAGACCGCTGTGAAGCGCTTATTCGTAAGGCTATTCAAGATAACTATAGCTAAGAGGGCAAAAGTAGTTGCTCTCTTCCACCTATTTTGTTTACATAACATTTTTACAAGAAACTAATCGTCTTTTTTGCGTCAAACGCAAGAGATCGAGTAGAATGATATGGTGATTAAATATGACAGAAAGGACGATAAACATCATGAATATTCCATCATTGCCCGCTGCGATCGAACAAATGATTCAAAAACGAAAGCAGCAATTTGCTTATGATGAAGATGCCTATTTAATCGGAAATGGCGGTTATACAGAAGCGGCTACAGACATAATTCACGACGCCGTCGTTGCGTTGGCGCTCGGGAAAAATGTGCTCTTGAAAGGGCCAACAGGTGCCGGAAAAACAAAGCTAGCAGAAACGTTATCGTTTTTATTTGGTCAACCAATGCATAGTATCAACTGCTCTGTTGATTTAGATGCAGAAGCATTGCTCGGCTTTAAAACGATTCAAGAACGAGACGGAAAAACGGTCATTGAGTTTATTCCCGGGCCTGTCATTCAAGCGATGAAAAAAGGGCATTTGCTCTATATTGACGAAATTAACATGGCGAAACCAGAAACGTTGCCGATTTTGAACGGAGTACTCGATTATCGGAAAACGATCACGAATCCATTTACTGGCGAAGTGGTCAAAGCGGAAAATACATTTGGAGTGATTGCAGCGATTAACGAAGGCTATATCGGAACGGTTCCTTTGAATGAAGCGCTGAAAAATCGCTTTATTGTCATCGATGTGCCGTACATTCAAGGCGCTGCATTAAAATCTGTCTTGTTGGCGCAAAGTATATTAAAGGACGACGTGTTAATCGAACGTTTTGTTAAACTCTCGGCAGATTTGCTTATCCAAGTCAAAAACGGTCAAATTTCTGAGGAAGCGGCTTCCATTCGTGCCTTAATTGACGCATGCGACTTAGCGGTCTATTTGCCGCCGCTCCGAGCAATTGAACGCGGGATTGTCGAAAAACTAGAAGATGATCGCGAAAAAGCCGCTGTACGCAACATTGCTGAAACGCTCTTCGAGTGAGGGAATAACGATGAAACGGTTCATCCAGTTTAATGATAAAAAAATGGATTCGTTTTTATTTATGCAGCTATCTGATTTAACGAAAACGTTGACGAAGCAAAGCGACTGGGAAGTGGCATTTGGGTTTCAATCGTATGTGGATTTTGTGAATCGGAAATTATACGTCAGTTATTTTTGGGATAACCGTTCGAATGCTGAAAAAATAGACGGATTAAAAAGCGATGTATGCTTGCGAGCTGTCGGTACGTTACAGTATACAGATATTGCTGCAGTGCGAGCGTTCATTGATCAAGCGAATACGACTTCGATTCCTCGCTTTGCGAAACAGTTATTTATGCTGGCGGAAGATTTACGGCTTGAGGAACTTTGCAAAAAAGAGCGCCCTGGGACAAAAAAGTGGTTCCGTACTCGGCGCCGCGCGTACCGTCATTATTTCCAAAGCCAAATGAATGCCAATTTAATAAAAAGCGTGTATACCGATACATTATTTGCGGTCATCTATTTGTTGCTGACATCTGAATCACCACTCGAAGAGATTCCTTTCATTCACGAACCGATTGACCGCCTCATGCCGCGACTTCGGCAAATGTTGAGCCAAATTTTCGACGCCGCTTCGACGAACGATGTAGCCCATACCGTGTTTATGCTGACGGAAATGTTCGATGAAGTGTTAGAACAGGATATGTTAAATACGTATTTTTATTTGCCAGAACATAGCTACGAACCTGATGCACCGGCAACGACAATCGAAGATATAAAACGAAAGGATCCATTGAATAACTGTGACGTGTTCGATCAAGCGGCTGAAGGAGATGAGGACCTTCACGAACAAACATTACCGACATGGCATCGCGAAACGAGCGATATGACGAAAAGTTTTTTGCGATTTGAACTGGAACAAGGCTCACAAACGAATTGGTTAGGAGAAGGGGTGCGCGAAGGAGAAGAAGGAGATCAAGCGCTTGCCATCGTTCAAGGTTCCGCCAAAAAAAGCAACCGAACCGACTATACGAAACAAAAAACGGCAGAAAAGATCGACATCCGGTCATCTGGAAAAGGCGAGCCGTACGGAAAAGAAAATCGGTACGCAGAAGCGATTTTCCTTTCCCCTCATCCACCTTCTTCGCAACAAATTCGAGAATACGAGAAAAAGAAAGCAGAGATTGCTGTTTATCAGAAGAAATTAAAGAAAATGATCGAAAAAACGCTCGAGCATAAAAAAACGATGCCGCGCGCCGATTTGCATTTTGGCCGCCTGCATAAAAAATTACTTCGTTTATGGACGGAGGAACAGCCGCGCCTGTTTTACAAAAAACAAGATCCGTCTATCGCCATCGATGCTGTTTTTACGTTGTTAGTTGATTGCTCCGCCTCGATGTATGATAAAATGGACGAAACGAAACGCGGAATCGTTTTATTTCATGAGGCATTGAAATCGGTAGCCGTTCCGCATCAAATTGTTGGTTTTTGGGAAGATGCGAATGAAGCCGATGAAACGAAGCAACCGAATTATTTTCAGACGGTCATTTCTTTTTCTACTTCACTGAAGAAGCAAAGTGGCGCAGAAATTGTTCAGCTTGAGCCCCAAGAAGATAATCGCGACGGCTTTGCGATCCGAATGATGACAGATCAATTAGCACAACGTACAGAGAAACAAAAATTTTTATTAGTTTTTTCTGATGGAGAGCCGGCGGCATATGGCTATGAGCAAAATGGAATCATTGATACGCACGAAGCCGTACTCGAAGCAAGAAAAAAAGGAATCGAAGTGATCAATATTTTTTTAGCAAATGGGGAAATAGAGGAAGGACAGCAGAAAACGATTCAAAACATTTACGGAAAACATAGCCTTTTTGTTCCAGACGTTGCCCACCTTCCAGATATGTTGTTCCCACTTTTAAAGAAATTATTGTATAAGAGCTTGTAGGACAAAATAAGGCGGGGAAGTAGAATGGTGAAATTGTTTACAGATAGCGACTTAGACGGAATTGGTTGCGGATTGCTTGCAAAGCTTGCTTTCGGTGACAATGTCGATATTTCCTATTGTTCGTATCGAAATTTAAATGAGCGCGTGCGACAATTCATTGAAAATAGCCAGCATGACGAAGTGCATTTATATATTACCGACTTAGCGGTAAACGAAGAAATAGAGAAAAAATTGGCCAAACGGTTTCAGGCGGGAAAGCATGTACAAATGATTGACCACCATGTGACTGCCCTTCATTTTAACCGCTATCCGTGGGGATTAGTTGAGCCGATGGATGAACACGGAAAGAAAACGTGTGCGACATCGCTATTTTATGAATATCTCGTTCGTGAGCAAAAATTGCAGCGAAACGAAACGTTAGATGCGTTTGTTGAGCTTGTCCGTCAGTACGATACGTGGGAGTGGGATGAAAATCAAAACATTGAGGCGAAACGGTTAAATGATTTATTGACGATATTAGGGATGGAAGAGTTTATTCAGCAAATGATGGCTCGTTTGCGAGCACAAATGCCGTTTTCATTTACAGATATGGAACAGTATTTATTTCAAACGGAAGAAAAGAAAGTCGAACGCTACATCCGCTTAAAACAAAAACAATTAGTGCAAACATGGATCGACAGATATTGTGTTGGAATCGTATTTGCAGAGCAACATATATCCGAATTAGGAAATGCTTTAGCGAAACGGCTGCCGCATTTGGATTTAATCGCGATGGTGAATGTTGGCACGAAACATATTGGGTTTCGAACGATTCATGACGAAGTAGATGTGGCGGCATTTGCTCGGCAATTTGGCGGTGGAGGCCACCCGAAAGCTTCTGGTTGTTTGATGTATGAACATACGTTTTCGCGCTTTGCCGTGGCGGCATTTCATCTTCCGCCTGTTTATCGCGATGCGGAGCAAAACCGTTATAATACAAAGGCACATGTTCAAGGCATCTTTTTCAAAAACAGCGAAGAACAGTGGTTTCTGCTTGTTTATGAAGACGAACGCGCGTGGAAAGTGTTCAACGACGATTCCGTTTCTTTCCAAAGTATAGACGAGGCGGAACGCTGGGTGAAACGGCAATTTGCGGCAGGATTAGCAGAAGATACACTCGTGGCTGAGTATTTACAGCAACAACTTTTATGGCCGAAAGAAGAGATTTTTCGCCGTTATTCAGAAGCGATTAGCGAATATAAAAACAAAAGAAGTTGATGCTTAGCGTCAGCTTTTTTTGTTGTTCGAATATTTCCAACAATTACAGTCTGCCTCCTCTGCTATTTTCCAAGTAAAATGGGAATATATCAAACTAGCAGAGAGAGGTGCAGCATGAAGAAAAAAACATGGGTAGCAGGATTAACCTTCGCATTGTTCGCTAGCGGAGTAGGACAAGCACATGCACACGAATTGACGTACAAAGTACAAACAGGGGATAGTTTATGGAAAATTGCTACGGCGTATCATATATCCGTTGCCGATTTAAAAACTTGGAATACGCTAAAAGATGACCGGATTTATGTTGGCCAAACGTTGACATTATTGCCGTCACATCAGCATGAATCAACTTATATAGTAAAGGCAGGAGATAGTTTATCCTCAATTGCTAAAACATACCAAGTGTTGATTGCCGATATTAAAATTCGCAACAAACTTGCAAGTGATTTTATTTATCCTGGTCAAACGTTAATCATCCCAGCAGAGAAAGGAACATATGCGACCCATACCGTTCGGTCAGGCGAATCGCTTTCTATCATTGCTCGGGATTATGGAGTTTCACTTGTTGATTTAAAAACTTGGAACCAATTAAACTCAGACGCGATTTATGTTGGTCAAATTTTATATGTCGTGAAGCCAGCGGAAACACCGGCAGCTGCTGCGCCGACTGAGCCAACAACAACTACAAAAGCCGTCACCTATACGGTGCAAGCAGGGGATAGCTTATATAGTATCGCGACTAAATACGGAACGACGGTGCAACAGTTGAAAACGATAAACAATTTAGCTTCCGACACGATTTATGTTGGCCAAGTATTAAAAATGACTGACGGAGAACTTTCGAAGCCTGTAGCTCCCGACCGCTTGCAAAACGCTCTTTTCCCGCTTAAAACAGGGACGTACACGCCGTTTGGAGATACGTACGGAGAAAGCCGACAATATGGCGGTGACCGCGTTCATGAAGGAACAGACATTATCGCGCCAAAAGGAACACCGATTTACTCCGCAACAGACGGAACGATCATTCGGAAAGGGTGGAGTGATTTTGGTGGCTGGCGTCTTACTGTCAAAACAAATGAAGGGGTTTACATTTATTATGCACATATGCAAGGCTACGCAACAGGCATCGAACAAGGACAAATGGTAAAAAAAGGGCAACTCATCGGTTATGTAGGTGATTCTGGATACGGTCCAGTCGGAACGACAGGAAAATTTATTGCTCATTTGCATTTTGGCATGTATGATTTGAATTGGAATGCGATCAACCCTTATAGCTATTTGAAGTATTGGGAATGGAAAATAAATAACCCGTAACACACTTACAAACGTGTAGCTTAAATGACTACACGTTTTTTTCTGTGATTGAATATGGTAAGAGATTAATAAAAAGTTAACACAATTGTAACAGTTTATATATTTGAATGGACACAGATTTTTTCTATAATATAAATGGGAGGTGATAGCGTTGAAACAGTATGTCTTTTCTTTCTATACAGATCAAACCAAGCCAATGGTGCGAGAAGAAGCCATTCTCGCCGACGGAATGATGGATGCGTTTTTAAAAGCGAAAAAGATAATGAAGGCGTATGAAAAAGAATTAGGCATTCCTGTCCGTGTTCAATATAAAGGCGTACGCTACCGGAACGTCGACATCGCGTAACTTACATGGAAGGATGAGATGATGATTCAACAATCGTTCCAACACTAACGTGCAGCGGTTTGCTAAACATTTTGAGCCGCTGCACGTTTTATTTTTTGTTTTTATCTCAATATATTAAGTTTACTTATATTATGAGATAATCATACTATAACTTCCTATAATTTATGTTATGTAAACTAATAATAAAAACAAAAAACAAGGCAGTTGCTATTTACTACTGCCCTCTTAGGTTTTTTAGTTACACAATCTCGCTTTCACGGAATGCCGCTTGGGTATCGAAAGAGTCTTTCTTTTTATGAATATGAAAAGGATCGAACTCGGAGATTTCTTCTGGTGTTCCATCTGAATGATCATGACCATGGAACTTCATAATGAGATTTTCTTTTTGTTCGATAAACTTCGTTTTGTTCGATAAACTTCGTTGATTACCTACCACTCACTCCTCTGAACCTCCCAACGGCTGAAGCCGAGGGGTTCTTGCGTACAAAAGGGTTTCTCTTATACCTACCGTATAGGAACTCACCCTTGTTCCGCAAGACTTTCATGGGCAAACACCGCTATGGTGCTTTGTGCCCTGTACGCCCGATTCAAGACGCTTGACTTTTCCCCTTCTAATTAAGAAGTATACTATCTTTGACTGCGTCAAAGCAATCGGTTCATCCCGTGTCTAAAGACGGGCTACGCCCTGCATGAGCTTTCCCCGATTGTAAATTGTAAAGCGGACGATCCAGTGCATATAAACGTCGATATCTTTCCTCACTTTCAAACAGTTGTTGATGGCTGCCATCCATGATGATTTTTCCTTTTTCAAGGAAAAGGATGCGATCCATTTTCTCCACACCCATCAAATGGTGTGTTACCCAAATAATCGTTTTTCCCTTCAGTGTATCGAAAATAGTAGCCAATAGGCTCGCTTCTGTGATTGGATCGAGCCCAACTGTCGGTTCATCCATGATGACTATCGGAGTTTTTTGCAATAATATCCGTGCAAGTGCGATTCTTTGCCGTTCACCACCGGAAAAGCGAGAACCTGTTTCATGCATGTTCGTCCCATATCCTTTAGGCAGTTGGATAATCATCTGATGCAATTGAACCATTTTGGCTACTTCATATACTTCCTCATCCGTTGCTTCTGGGTTGCCAAGACGGATGTTGTTCATGACGGATGTATTGAATAAATAAGGCTTTTGGTTGAGAACAGCCATTAATTTTGGAACAGCTGAAGCCAACTCATGTGCATTCATCCCATTTATACGCACTTCTCCATGAGTCGGTACAAGTGCTCCTTGAATTAGTTTCAACAGCGTCGATTTTCCGGATCCGCTGCGCCCGATAATGGCAATTTTCTCACCCTGACCTATTTTTAAATTAAAACCGTCCAGCAATGGAGTTTCAGAAGTATACCCAAATGATAAATGGTTGATTTCAATCGCTACTTGAGATAAATTCAGTGAATCTTTCCATCCATCTGCTTCTATCCAAGGTAGGGAGGACTCTGCTTGAATGGCTTCAAGACGCTTTAATGAATCTTGATAAGATGATGTTTCACTAACTGCCCCCGCGATCGGTAAAAATGATTCCACTAAGGACAGTGCTACGAGACCACAAGCAGCAATCATCGTGGGCGAAAATTCTCCTCTTAGCGTCTGCTCATTGGCCCAATAGATGGCGATGATGACAATGGCACCAAGCACAATCTGATTTAAAACGTCTCGCCAGTTCACAAAGGAATGTTTCTTTGTTTCAAGTTCGAGCAATTTTTGTTCTTGTGTTTCGTATCGTTGAATATAAGTCGCGTGTTTCCCGCTAAATATCCAGTCGCTTATGCCAAAAACCATATCGGTAAACTGTTGATAAAGTTGGTGCCTTCCCCTTTTCAATTGTTCATTTTTTGTTTTCATATAAATGTATGAAATAATTGGGCCGACAAAAATCAACAACCCTATAAATACAGCTAGGAGAATTGCGAATGGAATCGAGAAAAGTCCCGCACAAATAATGATCACTGTGTAAATGACTAATGAAACAATCGAAGGAAACAGTATTTTTAAGTAAAAATCCTGCAAATGCTCAATATCATCGGCGAGTACACCAAGAATGTCGCCCGTGCGTAAGCGGGAACGAAGAAACAAAGCTTGTGGCTCAATGATTTTATATAAGCGAACGCGCATTTCGGAAAGTATCTTCAAAATGAATTGGTGTCCTGTCAGTCTCCCCACATAGCTAAGCACAGCCCGACCAACACCAAATGCACGGACACCAACAATCGGCACATAAACCATTAAAATGGATTCTGGTTGTGTCGCCGCTTTAGAAATTAAATAACCTGAAGTAAACATCAATGCTCCGCCAAAGAGAATGGTAAGCGGACCAAGAAGAATAGCCAACGCAAACAAGCCGTGATATTGACGCAAATACGGGAAGATCCAATTCTCTTTGTCCATTAGAGGTCCTCCATTTGTGTTTTAACAAGCTGATAATAAGTAGAATGCTGTCTGATTAACTGTTCGTGTGTTCCGATTTCCACTATTTTGCCTTGATCAAGAACAATGATTTGATCCATATCAAGCATCCAATGCAAGCGATGTGTAGCAAAAAATACGAGCTTGCCGTTAAACAATTGTAACATCGTCTCTTTTAATTCGTATTCCGTTTCAATATCAAGATGGGCAGTTGGCTCATCAAGAATGATGATAGGACGGTTGCTTAAGAATGCTCGTGCGAGGGCGATCCGTTGCTCTTGTCCGCCGCTTAGGCTCCGTCCACCTTCCCCAATGATCGTCTCGAATCCATGCGGCAGCGATTGAATCACTTCGGTGAGGCCCGCTCTCTCTGCCGCCTTTTCTACTTCTTTCACGGTTGCTTCCGGATCATAAAAACGAATATTGTTTAAAACAGTATCGTGAAATATATAAGGGTGTTGGGGAATATACGTTATTTGATTTTGCCAATTCAACTGAGATAAAGTTGTTAACTTCTTGCCGTTTATCTGAAATTCACCTGACGAAGGTGTTAAAAATCCGCTTAATGTATCAATCAATGTGGATTTTCCCGCACCGCTGGCTCCAATAATTCCAATTTTTTTTGAGCCTGAAACAGAAAATTGGATATCTTGCAAAACTGGACGATCGCTGTCTGCAAAATGTACACTTATCCCTTTAACAGAAAATGTAAATGTACTTGTTGATTTCCAAAGGGGGATAGGATCCTGTTTTTGCTGCAACGATTCCTTATCAAGGATTTCCTGAATCTTTTTTCCTGCTTCTTTACCGTCAAGCGTCGCATGGTAATCGGCCCCTACCTCCCTGATTGGCAGGAAGTACTCCGGCGCCAGGATAAGAATCGTCAACGCTGGACGCAACTCCATCTTCCCGTTTATTAAATCCATTCCAAGAAAAACGGCGACGGTCGCTATGGAAAGCATTGTAAAAAAATCCAATGCAAACGAAGATAAAAAGGCGATACGCAAAGTTTCCATTGTAGCCCGTCGATATCTTTCACTTACGAAAATAATGTTGTTGATGTGCTGCCGGCTTAATCCCAAATATTTGAGCGTCTCCAATCCTCTTAAAGAATCGACAAAATGATTGGACAGCATTTGATAGGATTCATATTGGCGATCAGCCTTTATTTTTGCCGCCAATCCAAGCAAAATCATAAAAGCAATAAGTATCGGAACGGTTAGGCCCAAAATGACAGCGGATCGGATATTTACAAAAAAGATAAAGATACAGATCATAACAGGTATAATTGCCGAATTCATCAATTTCGGAAGAATAATCTCCAAATAGCGGCGGAATTTCATCATTCCTTCCATCACCAAGGTGACTGTCTGTCCGGAGCCTTCTTCTTTTACAAAACGAGGGCCGAGTTGAAACAGCTTTTGCAATAATGATTCCCGCAACTCTTTACTTGTTCTGGCAGCAAAATAGTAGGATATATTTCTTTTCCAAACGGTAAGCAGTTGGCGAACAACTAACGCAAGAAAGAATATGGCCAATTTTTTAAAGACATTGGCAAACAAATCTCTCCCGAAAAGGGAGGAGATTGCGTCTGCCAAAAAATAAGCCTGAATAATAATGATAGTACCTTGAATAACCGTTAATATCGCCAGACCAGCTAAAACCGGCTTAATCCCTTTGTAAGAGAACAATGTTTTATCCATCAGTACGTTAAATGCTCCTTGTCAGATACTCGTTTACGGAATACGTAATAGCTATAAATAGTATACCCTAATACAAACGGTAAAATCGTTACGGCCACAATTGTCATTATTTTCAAGGAATATGCCCCACTGGATGCGTTGTAGACCGTTAAATTAAAGGCTTTGTTCAAGGAACTGACCATCACTCTTGGGAACAGTCCAACGAAAATCGATGATACCGTTAGTCCGATTCCAAGTCCTGTCATAGTGAATGCCATTCCTTCGCGTTTATTGGAAATGAAATAGTATGATAATCCATAAGCAAGCACAATCAATACAACAATAATAGGCTCAAGGATAGGGCGTACCTCAAAAATATCTGTCATAAACGAAGAGAGTCCTACAAAGACGATAAGTAATCCCAATACGGCCAACACCAATTTTTTAGCTAAAGCAGCCGACCGTTGTCTGATCTCTCCTTCTGTTTTTAAAGATAGGAAAGTCAATCCATGCAATAAGCACAGTAATGTAATCGTTAAGCCGCCCCAAATGGAATAAATATTCATAACATCCGAGAAACCTGCCTCCATATTCATATCTTCATGGATCGGCATACCCTTAAGCATACTTGTAAACAGAACGCCTAGAAGAAACGGCGGCAGCAAGCTTCCGAAAAAGATCACCCAGTCCCATACATTCGTCCAGCGCGTGTCTTCAACCTTGCGGCGATATTCAAAAGCAACACCGCGTCCAATTAGGCTCAGCAAGACTGTCAGCATCAGCAAGTAATAGCCGCTGAACATCGTTGCATACCAGTGCGGAAAGGCTGCAAAAATGGCACCCGCTCCAGTTATTAGCCATACTTCATTCGCGTCCCAGAAAGGCCCGATTGTGTTCACCATGATAGTCCGCTCTTTTTGATCACGGGCAAGGAAACGAGTCGACATTCCTACACCAAAATCAAAACCTTCAAGAAAGAAGAACCCAATAAAAAGTACGGAGATTAAGACAAACCAAAGTTCACTCAATTCCATCCTTAAACACCTGCCTTATTGAATGGATCTATTGATACCGTTGAATTTACATCTTGATGCTCTACCGGTCCTCGTTTAATTTCACGAACCATTAAATAAACCATCACACCTGCAAGAATCGTGAATATCAGTGTGTACATAATGATGGAAAATAAAATGGTCCCTGCAGAAACATTTGGTGATACAGCGTCAGCTGTTGTCATCAATCCAAATACTGTCCATGGCTGACGGCCCACTTCGGTCATGATCCATCCGAAAGTGTTTGCCAAAAACGGAAACGAGATAGCCGGTACAAGGATTTTCAAGAACATACTGCTTTGCTCAAGGCGTCCCTTTTTCCACAGATACAGACCAATCATCGATAATAAGATCATCGCCATGCCAAAGCCAATCATTAAACGGAAGCTCCAATACGTCGTTTTGACTGGAGGGATATAATTCGTTCCTTTGCCAACGATTGGATCGTATTTTTTCGCGTATTCAGCTTGGAGAGTTTTCATTCCTTTTAAACTGCCTTCAAATTTAGAATAAGCTAAATAGCTTAATGCGTAAGGAATATTTAGTTCAAACTTATTTTCTTGGTTCTTTGTATCAATCCAAGCAAATGCTGACCATGGTGCAGGATCGGGAGTATCTTCCCAAATACCTTCTGCAGCTGCCATTTTCATCGGCTGTGTTTTCACAAGATATTGTGCTTGGCCATGTCCGGTGAAGGCTGTGCCTAAACTGCCGATGAAACCAATGATTAAGGCAATATTCATCGATTTCTTGTAAAATTCAATATGTTTCTTTCTTAATAGGTTATAGGCACTTACACCAGCAATGAAGAATGCTCCGGTAGCTAATGCACCTGTGATGACATGCGGAAACTCCACCCATAATTGTCCATTGGTTATAAGTGCAAGAAAGTCAACCATTTCCGCCCTGCCATTTCTAATTTCATAACCAACAGGCACTTGCATGAAAGAGTTTGCTGTTAAAATCCAAAAACCGGAAATAATAGTCCCAATAGATACAAGCCAAATGCTTGCCAAGTGCACTTTTTTAGGTAAACGATCCCAACCGAAAATCCAAAGGCCGATAAAAGTGGATTCCATAAAGAAAGCAAGCAACGCTTCAATGGCCAAGGGTGCCCCGAAGACGTCACCGACAAATCTAGAATAATCCGACCAGTTCATCCCAAATTGGAATTCCTGAATAATCCCAGTTACAACCCCTACAGCAAAGTTAATCAGGAACAAATGTCCCCAGAATTTCGCCATTTTTTTATAAATCTCATTTTTCTTCACGACGTATAACGTTTGCATCAAAGCGATAATAAATGCTAAGCCAATGGTAAGCGGCACGAAGAAGAAATGGTAGATTGTAGTCAAAGCAAATTGCATTCTTGCCAACAACACTGAATCCATAGTAGTTCCTCCTTAAGTATTTCCTCAGAATTTGACCTTTAGTGATATCATGTTCATAATTTCACATGACTATGCATCTTGATTCATTAGAGTTTCCTCCTTTTTCTCTTAATCTGTATTTCCAAGATGAAATATAACAGACAATCATGTGTAATTTATGAAATATAACAAACAATTATGTGTAATTTATACGTGGCATTTTAACATTTCTGTTTTCTAGGGATTTCATCAAAAATTTGGTGTTATTATGTTCATAATTTCACAAAATTAAACATTAAATAAAACATTATTAATATGAAAAACATGAAAACCCCATAAAAATCAGTCACTTTCTGAGTGACGAAAACTATTTAGTGGAAATCTCACTAAAATACTATAACAAAAAAACAACCATAAATTCTTTGATAGTTTGACAAATATGTTACAGAATTACGACGAAATTCGTAAAAGATCTTATACATATAATCAAAAATCGCTAAAAGAAGCAGAAGTTAGCAACATTGTTGAAACAGCTCTCTAGAGGAAACGACCGTAAAGTCTAATCGAAGATCGTGTATTATTCAAAACCATTTTGAGTAATCCAATAACCATTTGGACCGTGAACTTTAACAATTGCGACAACCATTGTTCCAGCAATCAAAAGAGCGGCAATCGGAGTAAATAATCCTAATGCAAACAATGCGCCACTAATAAATTCTACAACCAAATCAAACTGATTAAACGTCGAGGATATGGCTACAGAAATATCCAACGTTACGTATCCGTTTAGAGACTCTTATCATATTTTTGTAAAAATCAAGTACATCTTTTGGTGATGAACCATATATATAACGTAATACCTTTATTTAGAAATTATATTCCAAAGGCTAGGTGGAGGTTGTTTTTTAGACAAATTTTGTTTTTAGGATAGGCGTTCATGCCATGTTGCTACACCATAAAATGACTTAAATACTAATTTTCACTAAAAGAAAAACGCCCATGATAACGATCATCGGGCTTTGGAAAAATAGTATAAAAACCAAACGGCGTGATTTTGTTCATCCGCCGCTGCTCGGCGAAATACTTCTTTTATATACGGGCTGGTCGTATAATCTGTAATTTCTAAATAAAAATCCACTGTTCGCTGTTCATCTTGTAAAGCAAATTCTAGCCCATTTACATAAACATCTGGGCATTCTTCAATAATCTTCGGTTGAGGACGTTTTCCGGTTAGACTGACGTAAATATACTCAAATTGTTGAAAATGTTTGATCTCATCCTGCCGAATTTCAAGAATTTGTTTTCGCACGTTTTCTTTTGCTGCCAAATCAGCCAATTTGGCATAACAATGAATCGCACTATACTCTCCGTTAATGGCTTTTTCAAGGTCTTTAATGAACCTTGCATCGTTGTATAAATAAGAATCCATGATGAAATCCCTCCCATTTTTTCTCATTCGTAATATCCTATGAGCCATTAACGGATGGGATGCATGTTCATATTTATTATGGTAAATTCCCCTGCAATATGACAGGCTCATGCGAAAATCTTCATGTGATCATTTTATTTTGTTGCTAGTTCTCTTTTTCTAACAAGGCGGCACCTTTTTGAATCGCTGCGTCGCCGAATTTTTTTCGGAGCTTCTCTACCGTTTTCCATAACGCTTCGGTTTTCGCTTCTTCTTCGTAATGGAACAAGTCGAGCTGTTTGACGGCTTCTTTGCGATCAAAGACGTCAAGAGCGGTGATGCCGAGCAATCGAATGGGCTCACTGTTCCAGTGCTTTTTCAATAAATGCGCTGCATAGCGAAAAATTTCTTCCGCTTCTTGAAACGGGTTGTCCCACGTTTTGCTGCGGGTGATCGTTTGGAAGTTGTGATAGCGGATCGTCAATTGAACCGTCGCAGACACCACCCGCTTCTGTTTCATTCGTACGCTGACAGACTCCGCAAGTTCACGAAGTACTTGAAACAAAACATGTTCTTCTGTTACATCGTATGGAAGCGTTGTGGAGTTGCCGACTGATTTCCACTTCTCCCCCGCTTCTGGATCAACCGGACTGTGGTCAATGCCATTTGCCCGCTCTTTCAAACGAAGGCCATAAATACCGAGTTTTTGTTGGAGTGCTGTTTCTTCGGCTTTTGCTAAGTCGCCAATTGTGACAATCCCCATCGCATTCAGTTTTTCAGCAGTTTTGTCGCCTACTCCATGCATCTGTTCAACCTGAAGCGGCCATAATACGATTGGGACGTCGCGTTTGCGCAAGACAGTAATGCCGAGCGGTTTTTTCATTTCGCTTGCCATTTTCGCTAAAAACTTGTTCGGTGCAATGCCGATGCTGACAGGGATACGCAATGTTTCAAGTAGTCCGCGCTGAATATGGTGGGCTAATTCAAGCGGATGTTGGGACGATGAAACTTCTGTCACATCTAAATACCCTTCATCGATAGAAGCGCGCTCAAGAAGCGGAGAAATACGCTGTAAAAATGCGAACACTTGCTGGCTCATTTCGCGGTAAAGCGAAAAATTTGGTTTCCGCACAACAAGAGATGGACATTTTTTCTTTGCTTCCCATAGCGGCATCGTCGTATAAATGCCAAGCTGCTTAGCGAGATAATTGGCCGCTAGCACAATCCCTCTCCGTTCTTTCGGGTCGCCTGCCACGACGACAGGTTTCTCTTTCAGCGACGGATCGCGTGCTATCTCGCAGCTAGCAAAAAACGAATTGCAGTCGATATGAAAAATAATGCGTCCATGTTTTCCATTCGCCGCTTGCATACCTATTCCCTTTCTCTCGGCTTGTTTCTCTCTTTTATTTTACTTGATTCCCCACTTTTTGTAATATGTTTCTTACTCAAGAAAACGAGCTTATTTAGTGGATCAATGCAAGAAAAGTTCCTGCGGAAGCAGAAAAGATGACGACAAGCCGAAGCATGCACTTCCAGACGATCAATAAACTAAAAGAAGCTAACGCAAGACAGAAATCAGCTGGAGTTTGAATCTTCTGTTCCCCTTCTTGAATTTAGTTGTGCCCAAGGCGATTCTTTATCCAAATAATCCGCATGAGTTCTTGCGCACATTCGCTTCGGCGATATGGTTCCCTGTTTCAATAATAGCTGAGAGTGGAAGAACGAACATTGCCCCTTGACGCTCTTCCATTAGCAAACCGTCCACACGTTTATAGTCCCATTTGTTTTCTTCGCCGCCGCACACTTGCAGCCAGCAACATAAAAAAATCCCCCACCCACTGACGTTAGCCAGTAGCGGGGGTAGTTCCACTCAAAACCTTCCCGATCTAAAAATAGAATATAAAAGCCAGCAAAACATTAAGGTAGCGACGAAAAAGCCAATTTCGATGGCCGGGATTTTCCACAATAATGTCGATTGTCTGCCCATCGACGAGCCAATGATGATGCCGACCATAATGATGCTGAAGGAGAGCAAAACGATGCTAAACGATAAGCGGTTACTGATTTGGTCTAATTTTCTTAATAGAAAATCCAAGTCAGGGATGCCGATCTCTAAGCGCACTTTCCCTTGTTTCATCAGCCTTGTTAATTCTTTTACATTTTTTGGCAGATCTACGAACAGTTCACCGTAATCGGAAAGGCGTTTCCATGCCATTTCCGCTACGTTTTTCGGACGCAGCCGTTCCTTTAGCAGCTGGCGACCAAACGGTTCGGCAATGTCGATAATGCTAAAGTCGGGATCCAATTTTTCCACGACCCCTTCCACCGTCAGCAACGCCTTCCCTAATAACGTTAAATCGCTCGGGATGCGGATCGAGTGGCGGAATGCAACGTGAAGCAAATCGTGAACCGCTGCGCCGAGGCTGACTTGGCTCAACGGAATATGATAATATTTTTCCCTTAATTTCTCGATATCTTCGCGCAGCTGGCTTACATCTACATCATCCGGCACCAAGCCCATATCCCCGATCGTTTTCATGATTCCATCGGTGCTTTGGCGCATCAAAGCGATAATGAAGGACGATAAATGATATTTCATTTCTGAAGTGATTCGTCCTACCATGCCGAAATCGATGAACGCAATCACGTTTCCTGGCAAGGCTAACACATTTCCCGGATGGGGGTCGCCATGAAAAAAGCCTTTCATAAAAATTTGCTGGAACATTCCCTTGGCCAGCCGCTCCGCGAGAATTTTTAAATTATAGCCGCGTTGCTTCAGCCGCTCAAGTTCCCCTAGTTTGATGCCTTCCACATATTCCATCGTCAGCACTTTTTTTGTTGAATAGTCCCAAAACACTTTTGGCACATAAATCGTCGGATCGCTTTGAAACTGTTTGGAAAATTTTTCGGCATTGCGCGCTTCCACGGTGTAATCGAGCTCTAGGCGAAGCGATTTCGATAGTTCGTCCAATATATCCCGCATCTGATATTGCGCCGCCCACGCCAAGCGGCGTTCTGCAATCATGGTTAAATCTTGAAGAATTTCCAAATCCGTTTCCATGATTGAGGCGATATGCGGACGCTGAATTTTCACCGCCACTTTTTCGCCGGAATGAAGGACTGCCCGATGAACTTGTCCGATCGAGGCGGCGGCAAGCGGAGTTTCCTCAAAAGAATGAAAAATATGATCCAGTTCCTCCCCCAACTCCTCCTCGATAATGCGGCGAACATCGGCAAACGAAAAAGGCGGGACTTGATCTTGCAATTTTTCCAGTTCACGAATAATTTGTTCTGGAATTAAATCGGGGCGCGTACTGGCCAGCTGGCCTAATTTCACGAAGGTTGGTCCTAGTTCCTCAAGTACTAGGCGGATGCGCTCACCGATCGTTTTTTCATTCTTCTCCTTTTTGTCCACACGCAGCCGTTGCGGAAGGGAAAGAAGCTGGGAAAAACCGATTTCTTCGACCACCATTTCAAAGCCATGGCGGAGCAAAGCGACAGCGATATCGCGATAGCGGCTCATATGGCGCATTCTTTTTCCAATCATCCGTCCATCTCCTTTAATGGCCATATGGGCGGCCCCGTTTGATTACTGGTCTTCTTTTTCTTCTAAACGGCGGATTCGTTGCTCTAATTGTTGCAGCTCGTCTTTCGTCACTAAATCGAATTTATCGATCACTTGTTTGATCTGTTCGCGCACGATACGCTGCAATTCCGCTTTTCTTTCTTCTGTTTGCTGCTTCCACTGGTCGATAACATCCTTCGATTCTTCAAGGGACAATTCCCCTTTTTTCACCAATTCATCAATTAGCTTTTCTACTTGTTCTTTGCTCGCTAACGCCAATCCGAGTCCAAACGCTAGCCCTTTTTTGAGAATGCTCATAATGACTACGGCCTCCTTCAAGTTTTTATATCATGATATCACTTTCACAACCTTGTGTCGAGTTCTCCTATTCCAATAATATTTTTCCTTTAGGTTAATGAAGGTGTGTTCACTTTTAACTTCTAGCGCAATGTTTTACAATAACATTAGCAGCTTATTAAAATGGGTCAGAGGGAAGGTTATGGATATCCGAATTCAATTGGAACAGGTACTTGCGGAATGTGAACGTTTGAGAAAAGAAAACGAATATTTAAAACAAGTTCTTTCAACAATGATGCAAAAGAATAGGGACGTTCGTTCTGTTGTTCCTTCAGCTAATCTGATGGTCAATAACCGCTCCTCACCGGAAGAAAAGATTCGATTATTCAAGCGACTTTTCCGAGGCCGAACAGATGTATATGCGGTTCGCTGGGAGTCAAAAGATGGACGAACGGGATATACCCCGGCTTGTGCCTATGAATGGCAACCGCCTTTTTGTCGAAAACCGGAGATTAAATGTAGTGAGTGCAAACACCGAACGTTGTTGCCACTAGATGATCAGGTACTTTACGATCATTTAAGTGGAAAACACACAATTGGAATTTATCCAATGCAAAAAGATGAAACTTGTTTCTTTTTAGCAATTGATTTTGATAAAAATAATTGGAAAGAAGATGTATTAGTTTTTGTCAACATATGTAAACAGTTTTCCGTACCGTATAGTATTGAGCGATCAAGGTCTGGAAATGGTGCGCATGTATGGATCTTTTTCTCCGAAGCGATTCCTGCTTCGGTAGCTCGTAAAATGGGAATGGTGTTGCTTGCAAAAACGTTAGAAAATCGATATGAACTCGGTTTAGATTCTTATGATCGACTATTTCCGAATCAAGATACACTTCCTAAAGGCGGGTTTGGTAACTTAATCGCTTTACCTCTCCAGCGAAAACCAAGAGCCAACGGGAATAGTGTATTTGTGGACGAATCTTTTACACCTTATCCAGATCAATGGCTATACTTGTCTTCTGTTCAAATGATGACAAAAAACGAAGTGCAAGATGTTATACGGAAGTATGAAAATAAGTTGATTACTACTAATGAAATATATCCAAAGAAAGTAACAATTGAATTAAAAAATGGGCTATATGTAAAAAAAGATGGTGTTCCCTCTTCCCTTTTGACTAAGTTGACAAAAACAGCAACATTTGCAAACCCTGAATTTTATAAAGCTCAGAAAAGCCGTTTGTCAACATACGGGATACCACGAGTCATTAACTGTTCTTGGGAGGAAAGAGGATATTTAGTATTACCACGTGGTTGTTTGGAAGAGGTTATTGATCTCCTCTCATCTCTATCTATTCACGCTGAAGTCAATGACCATCGATTCGATGGTCAAGTAATTGAAGTACAATTTCACGGTGAGTTAACTTCCCAGCAACATGATGCTTTATCGCAACTACTGAAGCATGATATAGGAATTCTCTCGGCAACAACCGGTTTTGGAAAAACAGTGATAGCAGCGGCTTTAATTGCGGAACGAAAAGTTAATACGTTAGTCGTTGTTCATCGGACGCAGTTGATACAACAATGGATAGAGCAATTATCTATGTTTCTTAATATCCCATCAAAAGAAATTGGACAAATCGGTGGCGGAAAAAACAAAATCACAGGAAATGTTGATATAGCTACTATTCAAAGCTTAAATTACAAAGGGGAACTGAAGTCGTTTATTACACAATACGGTCAAATTATTATTGATGAATGCCATCATATTTCTGCGTTCAGTTTTGAACGGGTATTAAAACAAATTCGTGCTAAGTATGTGTGTGGATTAACAGCTACACCGACACGTAAAGATGGGTTACATCCCATTATTCATATGCAGTGTGGACCTGTTCGTTATAAAATTGATGGGAAAACACAAGCAAAAGTACGGCCATTCATTCACCGCTTAATACCAAGATATACAAATTTTACATCTTTAAGCAAAGACATCCAACATCTTTATCATGAAATTGTAATTAATGAACAACGAAATCAACAATTGTTTGATGACGTATTGTCCGCACTTGAAGAAGGCCGCTGCCCGCTAATTTTAACAGAACGAGTTGAACATGTTGAAATTTTACAAAATCTATTTAAGGGATTTGCTAAAAATATTATTGTGCTTTCTGGGAATATGAAGAGAAAAGAAAAAACGCAAGCTCTACAAAAGCTTGCTTCTATTCCAGATGGTGTAGAGAGACTAGTGATTGCTACAGGTAAATATGTGGGTGAAGGGTTTGATAACACGAGGCTGGACACCTTATTTTTAGCAATGCCAATTTCGTGGAAAGGTACGTTACAACAATATGTAGGACGTCTGCACCGAATTCATGCGAATAAACAAGAAGTACGTGTATATGATTACGTCGATCACAAAATACCGATTATGAAAAAGATGTTTGAAAAAAGATTAGCAGGATACCGAGCAATGGGGTATATAATAGATGGAGAAAACATTTCAGCCGAGGAGCAAATGAAATTGTTTTAGCTTCTACGTTATTGTGGGGGACAGGATAAAACCGCTCCCCCACATATGAGGTTACAAGTAATAATCATAAGTTGTTAACCTCTGCTTTACATACTCGTCATCAGGCCGAAGTTTTAAAGCATATTTGAAATAGGCTCTTGCCCGCTCGTAGTCCTTTTTTTGTTCGTATGCCTGACCGAGTTTTTTGACAACCACCCAAATCCCTTGTGTCTCTTGATTGAGTTGCTCTAGAAGTTGAATCGTTTTCTCTCCTTGTCCACACACTCCATAACACACTGCCAATTTATAACGATAATTTAAATTTTTTGGTTCTTTTTGATGCAATTCTTCATATAAATGCAGCGCTTCCTCGTATTTCTTCATTGCTAAGAAAATTTTTGCTTTTAAACTTTTTACGGCTGTTGTAAAGCTTTCTTGGCGTGTGTCTTCAATCGTTGTTCTTTCAATCTCTTCAATTTTCCGCAACGATTCGAATAAACGTCCTGTTTTATAATATACATATGCCAGCTGCAAAACAACTTCCGGAACCGTACTCCCGTTTGTTATTTCTGTAACTAAAATTTTTTCTGCTAATGTAAATTTCTTTAATTTACAATTCAATATGGCCAATTCTAACGGGTCTTGTTTGTTGGCTAATGTTGCACGAGGAATAAATTTTTCACCTTGCTGCTGTTTAAAATGTTCGTCTACCGCTTTTTTAAATTCCGCGCGGAAATCTGTAACCGACTGATATCGTATTTCCGGATTTCTCTCCAACGCCTTCATGATTACCTTTTCCATCGAAGGTGTAATACTATCGTTTAATTCTCTTGGTTTTGGAAAAGGAACATTATGAATCACGTTAAAATATGTGTCATGCGGGGTTTTTCCTGTTAACAATTGATATAATAAAACCCCTAAAGAATAAATGTCAGAATTTAAATATCGCGTCTGTGAATGGAGAACTTCAGGAGCGATATAAGCAAATGTTCCTGCACCATCAATTGTTTTTACAAAAATATCTTCAATCAATCGACTTGTTCCGAAATCTGTTAATTTTACAGTAGCTTGGTTCATCACCGAAAGATGTACTTGACTTTTAAAGTAAATTATGATATCGACATTATTCAAATAAGACGAATGGTAAAAAATGAAAAAAATGATCGTTTTAATTTTACGTATCATGAACATTTTTCTTTGTCAAGTACATTTTGTGGTGAAGAGCCAGTAGCTTCATTTATTAAAATATTGTCAGGTTTAATATCTCCGTGTGCTATGCGTAGAGAGTGCATAAATTCAACGCCATTTAGTACCTGATCAAAAGTATCAAACATTTTTTGAAATGTGCGTGGATGGTTAATTCCCTCTTCACTTAACTCTTGTGAGAGAGGCTTTCCGTCAAACAGTTCCATCTCGATGACAAAATAACCGTCTACTCTGCCCATCCAATAAATATTGATAATATTTTCATGGGAAACGCCAATAAAACGTTCTCCTTCCACTAATGCTGCATCACCACGTTCCTGGCTTTTCGGTATTTTTAACGCTACAATTTCTTCATCTTTACAGCGAAGGGCTTTCCATACATATCCGTATGACCCTTCGCCTATCATTTCTTGCAAAATATATTTATCTCCGATATTCATACCCTTTTTTAGTTGAATCGAATAACGCTTACGAACCATGACTGTTACCTCACTTGAATCCATTCATTTATGGTGAGATTTTCTTTCGTTCCGCTGGCCACAGCTTGAAAAACGAGATAATCAGTAACGAACGAATTAATTCCTGGAATAAAGCGACCGTTCGGTAACGTGAACCCTTCATCAAAAATGCTAATGTATTTATCGATATTTTTCGGAATAGCCCCGCTGTAAGACCAGTAGACAAAAAGAATAAATGGTAAATCGCTACCAAGTTGATGATATGCTAATAATAAATTTTCAATCTTCTCTCTTAGTTTATCGTGCTTGCCCTTTGAATTTTCAAATCGTTCAAACTCTGAAACAAGAATTGGCTTTACGTCCTGTTGACGATACCATACCGAATCCAGTCGGACTTCCCGGGTCATGCTATGGCCATATTGTTGGTTAATTGGATAAACAGGACATTCAGATAAAGCTGTTACTCCTTGAATATGCCGGCCGATTTCCGTAATATAATTCAGTCCTGCTGAATGAACGGTTTCCGAATAATCACGAATCCCATGAACAGAAAGCATGGGAAAAAGTGAATCGCGAATTTTTCCATTCTTAAACTCTTCAATAATCATTGCCTTTAATTGCTCTTTATCCACCGAATACGCCCCATTCTTTGACAACTTCCGGCGATTGTCCGCCATGAACTAGCGCCTTTGTTCCAACTTTCACTAGTAGCGGAGCAGGAGTTGAACGGCCTGTAATTAACGCTTCCCCTGTAGATAAAGATGGAAGTTCATCAATGTCTGCTTTCGTTAACATATCGGATGTTTTCGTAATGAAACGTTGATCATCCGGATTTTTAAGGCGCATCGTAATAATCGTGTTGCATTGCGATGTGACATCTGCATCCAATTTAGAAGGACGTTGTGAAACGATGGCAAAACCTACCCCAAACTTACGACCTTCTGCGGCAATTTTTTTAATAATTTTTTTCGAAATCGTTGGTGTGCCTGCCGGAGCGTAGTTATGACCTTCTTCATATACAAGAAAACAAGGTCGAATCGGGCGTTGTTTATCTGCCGCTGCGCGCATAATTTCACTAGATACAAGCGCCGTGACAATTTGCTTTGCATCGTCTGACAATCCTTGCAAATCAATAATAATTAATCGCCCATATTTTTCGTTCATTTCACCAATTAATTTATAAATATCCGTCGTTTCACCAATCGCTTTTGTGTAAAAGCTTCGCGCTTCGTTAATGACGCGATTCAATTTCATCGAAGCGACCGCTGCACTTCTGCCACTTAAAGCTCTTGCTTCTGCATCCGTTATTTCATCCCACCCCCGCAATTCTTCTAAATCGCCTGAAAGCAACTCACGCAAATCTTTAATATCGCGCGGCGGATGTGGATATTTATATTTCCAATAACGAATCGCTACATCGAGTACTCGTTGTTGTGGTTCTGTTAAGCCAGGCAAAATCTCTTCGAAATCGTCCATTTCAAAACGATCAAATTGCAACGCGAGGTGTTTATTCTTTCCAGCGTATTTGTAATCAAATTCTTCCATTTGCGGCGTATATACATGAATGCCGCCTCCTGCCGCTTGTAAAGCACGGAAACGTTCTTGAATAAATAAAATGCTTTCCCGCTCTTTTTCATCTTCAATATGATCAAGGTTGGTATTGAAACGAATGTCCCCATTTTCAAATGCCTTTCCATATTCACCATGCGTATCAAACACAACAACGGTTCCATTCATTTGTGCCACTAGTCGTTCGATGATACGGCCGACGGTATAAGACTTTCCTGAACCCGTCATCGCCAAAACTGCTAAATGCTCTGTCACTAATTTATTGACGTCCAAGTAAACAGGAACAATATTTTCTCCACGTTCATAGCCGATTAAGTTGCCAATCGCAATGCTTTTATTTTCATCAAATTGATAAAACTTAGAAAGAAATTCATAATCAACACCATATACTTTACTTCCAGGATCTAACGGGCGACGTGGAATGCGAATTTGTCCTGTGGCTGGTTCCTTGTAACCGACAAGGTCAATGGAAGCAAATAGTGTCTCCCCAGTCATTTGTGTTCCGGGTAATAATTCGATCGAATTCAATCCTTCTCCAAGATCGCTGTTATATAAAATATTGCTGCGCGAAATAGAAGTAATCCGCCCAAGCACATAAGTCGGTTGTTCATCTGGACGTTCTTGATGTAAAATTTTCACAAACTCGCCACGGCGTGCGGAAAAGCTATCTTGAAGCACCATTTTTAAATCATTCGGGTTTCCAGTATTCCCAATTAGTTTACCGATATATTTTTCTTGACTCATCATTCATCCTCCCCGAAAAAGTCTACTTCTTCGGTCCAAACATTTTCTACTTCTTCCTTTTTAATCATTTCGCGTGCCTGTGTTTTAAAATAATGAAGAATGGCACCACTTCGAATTGGTTTTAGAGCATACTCGGCATACCAAAGCGGCAACGGGAGTGCCTTTGGTTGGTCGAGCGTATAAAGCGAAACGAGATAGGATGTAAGCTCATCTAAACTTTGAGAATCCCATTCTTGAGCGTTTCCCATTATCTCTACTAATAAAGGTTGTGTATGCATCCCTGCCCGGAAATGAAAATTGATAATCCCTAGATTTCTAATGTCTTTAGGCTCTAACTGATTGGTTTGGACTAATAAATCGTATTGATAGGCAGCCGTGCGCGTTCTTCGAGTTAAAACACCGTGCAACAGTTTTTTTACGCCAACCTTTTTAATTTTGTATAACGATTCATTGTTTTGCTCGATATCGTTAAAACTCACTTCATCTACAATATACATCTCTTTATTTTTATTTTCAGAAAAGAGACCGTAGAAGATAGAACCGAAACGTTTAGTACTCACTGAAACAAGCCGAATACCGTTTCGATTAAAAGGAAAAATAAAATGTTGATATGTCTCCCAAAAATTTTTGATTCTTTCTACACAGTTTTGATAGTCAATATATAATTGGCCATGTGTATCCATTGGCGCGTCAGCCCGTTCTAGCATTAACGGAGTGTCGACAATCACCAGTTCCGGCTTATGGGCTTCTAACAACATCTCTTCTAACAAATCGTAAACTTGCATGATATGAATAAATTTTAATTTATGGTTAATATCAATATCATCCGCTTCATCAATGTCAACGAGGCTGTCTTGAAATGTTTCGTACACAGAGCCTTCCTCTATGTATAAATCTTGACGAACAGCACCAGCGCTATATAAAATACCGCCAAATGCCGGTATTGTTTTGCTTGCTGTTGCAATCCCCGATACCCGAATCGTTAGTGGCGATTTTTTTTCAACGGGACGAATGACACCACTGTTGCGAAGTTTCGGAGCAATATGATCAATAAAACGCATTTTCGCGCTTAATTTCGTAACCGTACTTGGCAACCCTAACTGGATTTTCGCTACTAAACTATTGGCAATCGCGGTATCCCGTTTCGTTTTACCATTCTCCATCGTCGTTCCTCCGCTTTATGATTTCTCTTACAAATGCACGATAACCATTTTCCATAATATACTGTTGCCCTTTCTCAGTGATGGTTCCGTCTGAATGAATATAATGTAAATTTTCGAGCTCAGCAAAAGCACTTTTCACATCATTTTCGCGTACTTCTAAATAGAAAAACTTTTGAATGAATGGAACGAGCTGTTTTCGTTCTATGACGTCGGCTGCTGAGAGAAGAAGTACAAAGTGATGAACAGGCTTAAAAGCAATTTGTTTTTCTTCGCTCATTTCATCTTTTGTATCTCTTTCATTGATGTGCATTAACGATTGAAATAGACGTTGACATATTTCACGTTGCTCAAGCAACCGGTAATCAAGAAGCGGCAATGTCGTGATTGTCATGCAGCCACTGCTTGTGTCGTAATAAAAGTCAACGGCAACCGTTTGTTTTGTCGGTAATTGGATTTCTGGAGTTAAGTTAGTCACGATTTCTTCACGAACCGGAACTCCTTCATACATGCATTCATTCATTTCTTTAATGGAAATCGAATGATTCAGCTGCAATAATGATGAAATATCCAAATTAAGATATGGTGGGAAAACCATTAGTTGGTTTCCCCACTCTTTTGTCCATTGAATAAGGCGCGAACGATCGCTTTCTGACATTTTTAAAAGAATGATAGCTGGAATCACACAAATACCTGACCGTAACTCTCCGACATCTTTCTCTTCCACATCAAACCATTCGCGCAACATTTTATACTCTGTCCGTCTTGCGAATGGTTTTAAAATTTGCAAACTCGACATTATTAGAGAACCTCCACTTTTATCCGAATCAATCCGATTTGCTTAAGCTCTTCTTTTTCTTTTTGGTAATTAGTCCAGTCTAACTCTCCTTTGCGGTCAACCACTTCTTTATAAAACTCAAATTGCACAAATTTGGCATGTTCCGCAAAAAACTGATGGGCATATGTTTCTAATTGTTTCATTTCCATCTGTACTTTATCTATTGTTTCTTTATAAGTTGCTTCTTGAATCGGTGCACTTAAGTCTGCTTGATATAGCGGTTGATGCTGCAGACGGAACAGGCGGTTCACCGCATCAATTAATAGGTCATCGAAATATTGGTTCCGCTTTTTCTTCGTCGTATTTTCCACTTTTGTCACTTGGGCGATTAGATCCGTCAGATCGTTTTTTCGTTCCTGCAACAGCTTTTCTGTTTCATCAATAAGTGCCATCGCCTTTTCTTTTTTTGCGGTAAAAAGATCATCAACCGCTTCTTCAAAACCGGATTCTAAAAATACGGTTAACTTGTCAAAAAGTATAGAAAGCTCAACAATCCCTACCTCACGCTTCACATCGGTCTCACTAATTTCATAATAAGCAATCCATTTCTCAACTTTCGGTTTCGATTCTACAAAAAGGTCTACCATTTGCACAAATTTATCTTTCAAATCGTAATAACGGCCAATGATACCGCTCCGTTCTTTCCAATCCACCTTTGTATGGTCCACTTTTTTTAAGCCGATTTGTGAAATAATGATATTTAACCGATCAATTGCTTCTTTATAATTTCCTAGAGATAGATGATGTGCCAGTGTTTCTTCATTTGATACCATCGTTCGTAGTTGCGAAGATTTTACATGATTCATCGCATTTTCAATTTCGTTTTTATATAATTCGAGCACGTACGTAAATGGTGAAATAGGGATATAGTACCCCTTATATTCGTTCGTATTTTTTATCTCTTCTACTTTTTCTTGAATTTTTGCAAGAATGTCCTTTTGAATCGTTGACACATAATCATGAAATTGTTGTACAATTTTTATCTTTTTCCAAATCGGCATGTCTTTTCCATCTAATGTGAGATTCTCAAAGTTGCGCTCGTTTGGTTGAAGTGTATTCCATTTTTCTTCATCAAAGATGAAATTACATTCATCATGAAATTGTTGCAAATAACTTAATTGCTCTTTCCAAATAGCGAGGTGGTTATTTGTATGAACTTGCAATAGCTTTAAATCGATATTACGCAAAGCTTCGTTAATTTTTCTTAAGCTTCCGTGTCTTTTATATCCCTTCAGTAAATCGAGTCTAGGTCCTTTAAACGTTTCCTTGAACTGATCAACGAGTTGATCGTATTCTTTTTCATACCACTGTTTAATTTTATCTCTTTTTGCTTCCAACGTATATGAAGTAACATTTTCCACATGAGTATTGTTGATGGTTCTCACGACTTTTAGCGCTTGCAAGAACGTCATCCATTGTTCAACGATTTTTGGCGGTTTAATGGCATCCACAGAGCTAAAGAAAAACGCATCTTCAATCTCTTTATATGTTACACGACGATGGCCAATAAACGACATTAAAGAGGCAAACGTACTTGGAATTTGCACTTCATATTGATCATTTTCGTGATTTTGAATAAATAAGCCCGTACCTCGATAACCGTCCTTATCTAATTTAGCCGGAACTTTCGTCGCTTTTAAAGCATGTTGAAAGCGAGTAAAATCTTCGCTGTCTATAAATTTTACGCCTTGCTTTGCCCCTAGTTCGGCAATTGTTGCATCGTGAATAATCATTTTCGCATATCCTTCCGCTAATACCGGAAGATAGTCTTCTTCTGATTTTGTAAAAACAATTGGGCGCAATATATATCCTTCTTTATCGATTCGTTCAAACCAAGCTCGTGCGATTCTTGTAATTTCATCTGTAATCGCACGAATTTTTGCGCGGAATGGCTGCGTTAATTGATGGGCTGACTTGCGGATATCCATCATCTCACGCTCAACCGATAACGCTTCTAATACTTTCTTCTGCGAATTCGTCACTTGGAAAAAGAGTAAGCAACGGCCGAGCCGCTCATACTTTCGTTTTATATCATCGATTTCTGTTTCCGCATCAGCGGTCAGTGCTAAAATGATAATCGGGTGATTTCCGCTATCTAGTAATTTACTGTCAACAAGATCGTGCAAGGAAGCTAGTTTGCTAGCCCAAATAATGTCGACAATTTTTTTCGGATGAACTCCTAAATATAGATGATTCGTTACTTTTATACGGAGCCCACATTTATTTCCTTTTACTTGAATTGTTTGCACGTCTGGATAGTCTTGCTCAATGGCTCTTGCAAAACCAAGAAGAAGACGTTGAATTTCTCCATCTTTATCATATTGTTTCGCCAATTCGTTTAAATGTTGTTGAAGCTGTTGATCTTTTTCTTCATTTAATAAATAGTTCGCAATACCTGTTTTGACGGCATAGCGACGATTTAACCGCTCAAGGAACGCAAAGTTTGGACCGATATATGTTTCGAATTGCTCTGTTTTCATTCGTTGCTCAAGATACGTATATAAAAGCTCCGCTGCTTCAACGACTTCGTCTTTCGGATAAAGCATGCGCACTTGCGCTAAAAACGTTTCCCGTTCTTTTCCGACAATAAAAGAACCTTTAGGTGCATTAATTGAGAACGTTTCAAGACTGCGCAAGAGGACTTCTAAACTAAATGATTCACCCGTCGTTTCATTCACGAATAAATGATCAGATTCAGCTTTATATTTGTTTTGCACAAGATAAAAACCTAAATCATTTTTCGCAAGCGGCAAAGCGACAAACTCTTTAAATAATGGTATGCCTTCAATATGTTTCGCTGATAATAAAATTTGTTGTTCTTCCTCACTATAATAATCTTTCGGATATGGCAGCTGCCGTAATAATGCTTTTTTCACAAACGGAATATGCACTGGCTTTGTATCAATGTAATCTAGCTGGGAATGGTCGATTAAACTTTCTTTAAAACGCGGCACTGAATAAGCTAAGTCTTGTAAAATTTCACCTGTTTCCTTGTCTGGATGCTGCTCAAGATATTGATCACAATGAGCCATAATTACATTTAGCCAACCAAAGTTTCCCGCGGCAATCGTGTAAGCTGCTTCAACAAGCCCAGCAGGATATTCACGCAATTTCCCACTTTGTTGTAACGATGCGATATAATCGCTAATATCTGCATAGGAGTTTTGATTGATTTCTAATTTATCTAAACGACGAGCAAGCGCCTCGAGCGCTTTAATTTGATCGCCGATGGCCGGAGAACAAAGCAGCAAGAAAGAGACATTTGGATGGCGAGTGCGGCTATCTTCATGTTTAATCGCTGATGTGATCACTTTAACCGCATCACCGTCTAGTTTCTTTTTCCGCTCTTCACTTTGTTCTTGAATCCCATCCATAAATAATTCGTATTCGGATTCCACTTCATCGACAATCACCATTAAATGTTCGATGCCAAACGATTTTAAGTAAGCTAAACCATTTTGCACAAGTTGATCAAGCTGATCAAGCTGCTGCAGTAAATCATCGGTTTCATGTTGTCCTAACTCAATTGCCTCTGCCAATTTTGCCGGTGAAAAACCAAGCGGAAGAAAATGATCTTGAATATGTTTCACAATCGAACCTTGAATCGTGCGGGCAGGTTGTTGTTCCGCTAATTTTGCTAACGCTACATACGCTCCATAACCGACCCAGTTTTCCCCATAAAGAAGATCCTCATGCATTTGCTCATAGCGGATATAAACAGGTAAAATGCCGTCAGCGAAATCTGGCTTTAATAACCGGACTTTTTGCAGTTGACCTTGTTGGTCACGAATTGTCCATCCTTTATCAATTCCAAGCGCTTCGCTCACTAATTCATAAGCAATACGCGATTTACCAATTCCCCATTTAGCAATCAATGTAAAAACTCGCGCCATTGGCGCTGATTTTAAATCTCGTAAATACTCTTTAAACGCCTCATAAAATTCACGCTGACCGACCATTGGCTGCTGAACCGGAAATGTGGAGACCCCATCTTTTAACCAGACAGATTTGCTCATCTTTTCAACCCCTTTATCGTTGAAATTCAAGTTTTAATAATTGGTATTCTCGTTTACCTAAATAACCCCTTCCATGTCTCGGCTGACCTGATTCATAATCAGCAATATAAAACAAACCTTCACGAATACCTTTTGTCATATAATAATCGACAAAGCGTGCAAGCCCTTGCTCCCATGTTGGATAAAAACGCTCCATCAGCTTACGAAGTAACGGTTCAATCGCAACAAAACCGCGATCATCCTGCTCTTCGTTCACTTTTTTCTTTAACCATTCGATTTCTGATATACTCTGAACGTTCGTAAATGAAAATAAAGAATGTGAATCAATATGTTCTAACACCTTTTCTTTATTTAAAATGATGATTCCGACATCAGCTTCGATAAACCAGTCTAAATAGGCAAATAATTGCATCGGTGCCCGCATAAACGAAGAAATATTTGTTTTCGCCGGCTCTTTACCGCTTGAGCCAACAAACATCCAATCTTCATCTAATTCAATTTCTTCTTGAGCAAGAATGTTACGCCAATCTTTCCCTAATGCTTCATTTTTAAAAGTATGAAGAAGAAAGTTCATATCATTAAGATCTGGATTGCTTGAAAACGGATGATACAGATCATCGGCAAATCGTAATGTCCACTTGCTTAGCTGTTCGAGTGATTGACCGTTTGTTTCAAAAAAACCATCATTCAACAATAAATGCATGATGACTCGCGTTCTTGGCGAGTATCGCAATAGTTGTTTTGCAAGTAACAATTCCCATCCGTGTTGTTGTTCGTACGCAGCTACAAGTTCATTTGCTTCCTCTGTACGAATCAAATATCCATCGGCTGCTCTTGTTAGGAAATGGACACCTTTAATTTCAAAACTCCGCGAATGTTTCGAGTACTCATAACCATGTAGTCCAAATAATTCTTTGGAACGGTCTAGCTTTTTATCTTTTTCTTCCACATCTTTTCCTAAATATAATTTTGCGATTTCCTTGATTGAGCGTGCCTCGGTTTTTTCGGGAATGCGCGATAACAACTCACACCATCTCTCAAAATTCCCTGGCTCAATCCAAAATCGCTCAATCGATAGTTTGATTTGCTTCATCCTCTGTCCCTCAATTCATCAATCCACTGTTCGATTCGTTGGCGGAGCTGTTTACTGCCTGCCATCAGCGAAATAAACAAACTTGTATTGTATAACTCATCTTCAATATGGCTCGGAATGCGATATTCTTCATCGACAATCGTTAAAAAACCGCGATCATGCAAATGATGGAATATTGTTTCTAAACCTGCGATTTCGCTTGGGAATAGTTGATAGTTGCTCACTTTACAAAACTCTAAAACGAAATCATTGATCGTTCCGTACCGATATTCTTGTTTTTTTGACGACATTAAAATAACGTCAACTTCGTCGTTTACCGCATGAAACCGAATGGTCGTCATCCCTTGCGCCTCCGTCTGTTCACGAACAACGCAGCAAAGGAAAATAAATAAGTTCCAAGGATGGGTAAAAATATGTTTAAATAACGGATTTTTTAAAACGATGTCTGGTTCATGCGGCGCTAATACCGTAAGCGGTGCATCTTTTAACGGCGATAACTGCAAGTTAGTAGCTATTTTTCGCCCTTTCACCCATTGCTCATCAATTTTTTTGCCGAGCAGTTCGTCTTGTTCAACCGCTTCTTGTTGATACTGTTGGATATGGGTTAAATAGTAAATAATGCGCTGATAATACGGTGCCCCGTTAAAAATCAAATGATTGCGCTCACGGAAAAGAGGCTCAACTTCCTTTACATGTTGCTCTAAAGATTCCGTTTCGTACCGCTCACCATGTTTTAACTCATCTAATATTTTTACGATTTTCCCTGCAAATCTTGGCATTTTATGAACAAAATCAACAATTCCTTCCAAATCCTCAGCCTCACGCATTTTTAATACCGTTAACAAGGAAGTTTTCAACAAGTATTGTTGATACTCCTCATCAAAGCAAAACAATGTATGAAGAAAATCAGTTTGATTCGAAAACCGCTTCACAAACGCAATCCAATTGTTCGTAATCACTGCCTTCTTCCCACGTACATATAAGAGACCTTTCGCAACAAACGGCTCAAGCTCCGCCACATAAACGGTCTCACCATAGTGATATAACTTCTCTAAGTGACTATGTAACTTTTTCAAATCCACCCCATTCACCTCCTAGAAAAGAAGGAGTGTCCTTACACTCCTTCGGAAATTTTCGACTCATCGAACTTGCCTTCGATGAGATCTTCGACATCTTGTTTGGCAGATTTTATTAAATTTTTTGCTTTCATATTGTTTTCGACAAACTTTTTGAGTTTATCTCCGATTTCATTTTGCTTCTCTATGTCTATTACTGGGATTTTAAGGTTATTTATAACATCTAGGCTTAAATAGCTTATAACGCTATTTGCGCCATGTTGTTCTTTTTGCAAACTACCAATAATGGATTGCAGAACAGACAAGATATAAAAGTTATTAAAATCATTTTTCACTCTAAAGCGGAATATACTACCGTTTACAATAGCATTTGTTTTAATATCAGGCACAATTGCTCCGCCAGCTATAGCTCCTTTAATTTCTAACAATATATCTCCCGGCGAAACAGTTGCTTTAGGAGTTAAGTATTTATCAGGAACTTTTTCACAAGAATCTAAATCTATCATGTAGTCGTTTAAGTCAGTAGAGCGAATAAAAATTAATTCTCCCTTTCCATAATCTTGAGAATCGGGTAGAATACCATAACTTCCTTCGTCAATAATTTTCTTTAAGGACAGGACTTTGACTTTAGAGCGTTCTAGTTCTTTTAAATGTTCGTAAAGGATTGTAAATTTCTTTTTATAATGCTCGGAATCTAAACGATCATTCATATCATTTGGTAAAACATAGTTTGCTTTGATATGCAATACATTGTTTATTTTTTGCTCAAGGGAATCTAACTTTAAAAATTGATTCAGTGATTTTTCAGCCTCTTCCTTCAACAGCTTCGCTTCTTCTCGTAACTCTTCCGCTTTTCGGAGTTTGTTGCCAATGTAGTTTTGAATATGAACGTCAGGTAGAACCATGTCTATTGTTTTTATTTCGTCTGTAGAGATGGTAGGTTGAGAAACAGCTTTAAATCTTCTCTCAAGTTGATTCAATCCATAAACAGTATTTAAAAATATTGCTACATAATATTGATTAATTGTCTTTTTTAATTTGGATGCTATTATATTAGGACTAATAGTTATCTTCCCTATAGAATTAGGAATTATTGAACAAGAGGGTGTACCTACTCTTGTAAAAAGAATATCTCCTGCTTCAAATACTGGAAAATCTGTCCCTAATGATTCTTCTGGGAAACGAACTAATTCATCCTCGGACAAAAGTACTTCTTTTAAGTTCAACGGTCTTATCATAATAATCCCTGTATCATTATAATTCTCTGCAAGAACTGATGAACCGAATGGACCACATTTTATGACATCGCATATATCTTGATATTTAACAACTTTGTAGACTGAATTTTTAATTTTTTGCTCTATTGCAAAATATTTGTTTGAATAATAATTAGCATCTAATCTATCTGCAATATAATTTGTAGTTACATACTTTGCATCAGTTTTCATGAGGTATTTTAACCCCTTTCTTATATACATCAGCAATCTTAAAGTTAAAAATAAATCATTCCTCCCGTTTCCCAACCGTGCTCCCACTTATAAAACTGGAAAACACTATCTCCTTCTCCTCGGCGTTCTTGCTGGTTTAGTCGGTTCGTATGCTTTTAATCCTTCATCGCCGGTGAGAATTTCGACTTCCCATCCGTTGATTTTGGCGTAGTATTCCGCAACCGATTTGATCGTGGCGTCGCCAATCGATAAACGTTGGTTCGCCTGATCCGGCCATTCCTTGATGAGTTTATGCAATTCACCGGCTGTCCACAATTCGGCCTGCTCAGAAAATTGCGCCCAAGGAGACTCTTTATCTAATGCTTTTTGAATAATGCGAACAAGCTTTTGCGCGCATTCATAACGATCTTTTGCGGCTTGGGCGATATGGTTGCCTGTTTCAATGATCGTTGCCAGCGGAAGAACGAACGTTGCCCCTTGACGTTCTTCTTCCGTCAGCAAATCGTTTACACGTTTATAGTCCCACTTGTTTCCTTGCGCTCCGCACGTTTCTTTGCCAGGGACTTGCAGCCAACAACATAAAATCGATGTATCAATAACAAGAATTTTTCGCTTCATCGCTCTGCACTTCCTTGTTGTGTAAGCGTTTCTTCAATTTCTCCTTCTGTCACCAGCTTGCCGATCGAACCGCTGGCGAGCAGCTTTGGCAGTGCTTGAATATCTTCTAATAACGTCAGTTCACTTGCTCCATTTTCTGCTGAGCGATGGGCGACGATAATAAATGGAATCATTTCCGGTCCTAGCTCATCAAGCAACGCTGGATTATGGGTAGTCATTAAAATATCAATTTGCCGCTCACTGCCGATTTCGTTTAACATGTCAAGCAAAATTTCAGCGCGAGACGGATGAAGACCGTTATCAATCTCTTCGATCACAATGAGACTGCCTTTAGGACGAGTTAACAAGGCAGTTAAAATCCCGATAAAACGAAGTGTGCCATCTGACATACCGCGCGCATCGACAATCAATTTTTCATTGCTTCCTAGCCATTGTTCTTCACAATACAGCATCGCATCCTTTTGAAAACGGCCGACCGGCTCCGCCCATACCCGCTGTACATCTCCTTCAGGAAGGCGGGAAACATATTTTGAAAGCAACGACTCAATATAACTTTTTTCTTCTTCCGGCAATGCGGCCAGCACTCCGGCCACATTGGAAGCATTGCTTGCAAGCCGATTAGAAAACGGCTTATAGTCACGCATCAATGCAGGAGCAGGGTCAAGAATAAAAATATGTTCTAACGTATGAGTTACAAACTGAATCGCTTCATCAACTTCCTGGCGAGTTTCTTGATTTTTTAATTGGCTAATGACCGAAACAGAACGTTTTAATTGTTTATGTTTCGGACGACCTTTCCCATTATAAACAGCAGCTTCAATACTTGGACTACCTTCCTCCGCTGTAGCCGTAAATATATTGGTTGTTTTATTTGTTTTGCGGTTTATTTTGATTAATGACTCAGAAACAATTTCTACATCTGATTTTGTACTCACTTCAATTCCGTAGAGATAGTCAATTTCCTCATTATATTCAATAACAGCTTCTAATGTAAAAGTTGTGAAAGGACGTTTAGCGGCCCATTCCACACCGCCTCGAATCGCTTGAATGTTTGCTTCTAAAAGAAGAGCAGGATCTCCTGATAAAATAGTTTGTAAATCCCTTCCTTGTACAACTCGATTTAAAAAAGCAATACCGTCTAACGCATTCGATTTTCCGCTTGCATTCGTGCCGATTAAAATCGTTAACGGATCGATATATAATGTCGCATCGGAAAAACTTTTCCAATTTTTATAACGAATTTCTTTTAACATCGATTCACATCCCTTTTTTATACACTTCAACAATTTTTAACAAATCGTTCCGGTCATTCCCTAACTGTACTTCAACCTTATTTTTCACATCAAACCCAATTTCTTCTGCAACCGCCATAAACACTGGTCCTTGTTTTTCATTTTCATGTTCTTTCTTTTTAATATAAAGGAATGACGTTTTCGCACCTGTTCCAGATAATTGGAATGTTACTGTCGGTAATGAAACAACCGCTTTCACAATCGCGCGGCCGCCTTCAAACTCACCTGTCACTTCATTTTTCTTACCCATTAAATATTCACGCACATGTTTATAGCTTGAGTTACTTAAAATTCCGTCTGGAAGAACGATGATTAGATAACCGCCCGGTTTTAATAGCTCTAAATTTCGGTCAATGAATAACACCGCTTGGTCTGTCGAATTGACTTGCTTCCAAACACCTTTGTTATTTGGCTTTGCTCCAAGACATAAACCTTTTTTCATCGGTTTTCCGTCTTCGTCAATTCCGGATGTGTAACGTTCTAGAATTGCTTTACCTTCTTCTGTTTTATTCGATACAGACCCGGAGCCAAACGGCGGGTTTGTGATGATCACATCAAATGTTTCAGGTTGCAATGAATCGGTCATTAACGAGTCGCTTACCCAGAAAATCGGTGCTTTCGGCAATCCGTGCATCGCCATATTCAAACGTGCTTTTACAATCATGCTCCGTGTTTTATCGGCACCAACAAAGCTATGCTCTTTCATTTTTTCTAAATGTTCTTTTATTTTTTCTTTTTGAATTCCTGCAAATTCTCTCGTAAAGTATCTTTTTATTGCTTCATAGGCTTTAATTAAAAATCCTCCAGAGCCGCAAGTTGGGTCAAGTACACGAAAGGTTGGATTCCCGTTTTCATCCGTTTCTAGTAATTTAGCCGCTTCTTTTGGATTTGTTGTTAAATCGTGCATCACCATATCAACCATTGCTTCAGTTACTTGACGCGGTGTTAAATACGTCGCTTGACCGACTTTACTATCGTATTTACCGCGGATTAAAACGTCGAATAGACGCCCTAAAATGTCGGCTGTAACATCTTTTAATGTCGCCTTTTTAACGACTCCGTTATCATCTTCGAACTCACCGAGCTCTTGGAATGTTTCAAACGCGGCAACATAGTTTGCTGGATTTTCCAACTTAATATACTCATCTTCGTTAAAAATATAGCACTTTTCACCTTTGTCGTTGATCGCTACATAGTCGTCATGATTTTTTATTTCTTTAAATGCCGCTTTGATTTGTTTTACCGCTTCTTTTCCATGCTGCTTTATGTACTCATACTTTAAAATGTCATATAATTTTAAACCAGCATTTTCTCCTTCTCTTAATACGTAGTCAGGGTGATAAAGGCGAAAAATTTCCATAAACAATAATTTACTTATTTCATCGATCGCCTCGTTCGTAGAGCTAATATTATCGGCACCAGCAGGACCGTAAAGGCGTTCGTGTAAATCATCAAACCGTTTTTGCAAAGTTGAATAAATATCTAACGACCAAAGTTCTTGCTTTGTTAATTTTTTCTTTTCTTTTTTTGTTACATCGACAACAGATGGAATTTCCGCAATAGGCGTAGATTCAATACAGTCAGCGTAATAGTTTACCTCTCCGTTCGTGGCCCAAATAAAGTCAGGAGCCGATTCATGATATTGTGCTTCAATGAGTGCCGATTGTTGCACAGCGTATGATAAATCAGCATCTTTTTCAAAAATTTTTACATAAACGACTTTCTCATCTCCTGTTGCTGTGAAAATCGTTGTTCCGTCCTCTTCATTTACAGTAAGTTCAGAGAACTGGCCATATCCTTTCATTGTTAATTGATCTTGTACTTGTTGAATTGTCGTTTCCATGTTGCTGTCTCCTCCTATTTTCGTTTGACACGAAGTAAATTTTCCCGCGGTGATTCGTATTTGCCGCTGCTAATGGCAACATCAATAATTTCACGTTGCGGCACAATCATATCAGCAGGGAGCTGAGCGAAAACATCGGGATCAATCTTTGTTAGCGGGCGGCCTTGCAACGCCCGCTCGATTGCTGCCAAAATGATTTGCTGACGTTCATCTTGTTTTACTGTCCACAGCCCTGCTTTATTTTGCACAATAGTTGGATCTAAGCGCACAAACAACTCCATTTGTTCCCGATTCCAATATAACTCGTTTTCATGCGCAATCGTCACAAGCTGTTCAATCGTTTTTGGGGTTTTTAAATAATCATATAAAATCATCATTATGCACACCTTTATATCTATGTTCTATCAATAATTTTTTGTGCTAGCTCTAAGAATACCTGTTTAAAATCTTCTCGATTAGCTCTTTGAGTTTCTAATATTTTTCCTGATTGTTCAATCTGTTCGTCTGTTAACGCAAATACAGCGACTTTATGTTTTTGTGATTGTGCTATAAGGCTGTTAAAATCTGATATATAAGACAAGTTATAGTCAGGTGTCGATCCGTCGTCTTGGATATCGTAAGTATCGATTAGCATATCTAAGTTTTTTAAAGTCGGTACTAGCTTTTTTTGTACTCTACCATTAATTTTATCAATCCATTTCTGAAAAGACTTCGCCGGACTTTTATCTCGAGGGCGATATCTTTGTGAAATTGTACCTAAGAATTTTGGAGGAGTGGATGGCACAGGATAATACGCTTCGGCATAAACTCTATTTTCTCTCATTCTTTTCCCCCAATCTACCCAGTTTGGAAATACATTACAAAGAGAATCGATAGCCATCAAGCAAAAATAATCAGGGCTACAAGGGATGATGAAGTAGTCGCTTAACATAAACAAGTTTTGGTTAATTGAATTGATACTTGGACTCATATCAATTAAAACAAAGTCAGCTTCATACATTTTTGCTGTTTCTTGAAGTAAGAAATTAATTGAACCAGGCAAATTTTGTGTCACTTGTAAGCTTCCGCTCATTTCTTGAGCGATTCCGAGTGGTACGTCGTACTCTGAAAACCCTACATGCCCAGGCAATACAAATAAATTGGATCTACCTGCTACTTCTAAACATTTGACAGGTTTAATTGGTACAGGTTGGGAGGAAAAGGCTGGCTTAAGGGCATCTTTTATATTGCACTCTGGATTATTTTCATAGAAATATTCAAAATCGTCCATTCCCGAAAAATCCAGCGCCATTCCAGTTAAGTTACATTGTGGATCTCCGTCAACCATAATCACTTTGTACCCTAAATCTGCTAAAGCCCAGCCAAGATTAAAAGTTGTCGTTGTTTTACTGACACCACCCTTATGATTGAATAGCGAAATCATTTTTACCATCATAAATCCCCCTTTGTTTAACCTTTTAGTGAATTTGCAAATAAAGATTCTATTAGACGAATTTTCGACTGCTCTAGTATAGGTATATATAGATCTTTTAGACTTTCTGTACTAATCATCAACTGTAACTGTCCACGTCTTCCCATTTTCATTTGGAAGAGAACCCCCGGATGTTTTAAACACCATAGCAAATAATATGCAGATAGTTTTGTTGAACGTATTACAGCAAACGCACTTGACGCCAGTGCCCCCTCATACTCTTTCGTAACAAAAGCTAAAGGGTGGTTTTCTTCTCCAATATGTGGTCCAACAACTCCTAGAAGTACGTCGTTTTCTTTCAATTCATAACGAGCGCGGCTTTTCACTTTCTCAAATGATATAGTTTCTGCAGAAACAATCCGACACGCATTAGCATCAATATTTTTGAAGCCAATGTAACGAATTTCTTTGTTGTGAAAATCTTTTGGACTCACCGTATATGTTACGATTTCGCAAATGTCTTTCAACTGCGTCCATTGTTCGTTTTTGATTTTATGTTTCAATAGTTTGAAAGCATCTGAAGTATAGTAGCGATAATAGTCAACGTCTAATCGTTCCGCTAAAAATTGACCTTTAACCCAAAACTCTGTTGATAATGACTTATTGATGTGATTGAACTCCAATTCATATAAGCTGTACAGCTTTTGTTTTAAATCGGTTTGTTCGCTACGAATGTCCCCTTCAGTTTCTTCGTCAATTATGATCTCTAAATCTCCTAATTGTTTTAACGAAATTTTCGGTAATATAGACGGGACAGCCATTTTTTTTAGTGAAAGCATCCCGATATCTGAAGAAAAAAATCTCTTTAGTTTCTCTTGTGTCTGCTGATCGTTCGGACGAATTTTTATAATATCAGGGCTAATAACCGCTCCATCATATGTCTCATCAACAAGAGCTAATTTTGGAAGCGAAATGATTTTCGAAATTAAAACATCCCCTTTTCTAACAATGGCTTTTTCCTCAATCCCATCTAAATCAAATAAGTATTTCATCTCTTTCTGAACTAATTTACCACCTTTAATATTTGATAAGCGGATATAAGGGACATTCGTCTTATAATCAACAAACTCCGTTGCATTTCTTGTCCCATCTGTAATTTCTTTACATAACATCCGTAAAGGGATAGTTTTTTTATTTTCCAAGTGTTTTTTTAATTCCAATTCGATTTGATAAAAATACGGGTCTAAACGTTCATTCTGTAAATCTTTTGTGTAGACAAACCACCAGATATAACCACATCCTTTTGTTCATTTTTCTCTCTTTTTATATGATGTTCGTTTCTTTAATTATAATTT
>NZ_JAPSMC010000022.1 GCF_026847645.1 Anoxybacillus sp. J5B_2022 | reverse complement strand
TGAACAGTTAACGAATCTACTTTTACATCTTTATTTACTACTAACGCAAATGCGATTCCTGCTACTTTATTATCAACTAATTCTCCAGCTTTCGCTTTATCTTCAATTTTTTCTGCTGATGGAACATCTGAGTTACCGATTTGAACAGCACCTGCTGCTACTTGGTTAACACCAGTACCGCTTCCGCCACCTTGTACTGTGATTGAAACATCTGGATATGTTTGCATAAATTCATTCGCTGCTTCTTCAGCAAGAGGTTGGAGTGCTGTAGAACCAGCTAATGTAATGGTTCCGGAATAGGTTTGTTGATTTTCTTCTTTTTTCGCATTACCTTCTTGAGCAGGCTTGTTAGAGGTTCCACATCCAGCAAGTGACCCCGTAATGAATAGTGCTGCCATCGCTAGCTTTAGATTTCTTTTCAGCATCATTTTACCCTCCATATTTTTTCTATATCTGACTTACAAAGTCATTGTAACGAACAAGTTTTATTCTTTTATTAAGCAAATGTTAAGTTTAAGTAAAGATACATTCCATTTTTTTCTAAAAAATTCTTCTTTATAGACATATTTGATTCGGACAAACATACATATTTTAATAGTCGCTTTTAGGGGGGGGAAATGAAACGAAATGAAAAAGTTGCTCAGCATATTCATGTTTTGTTTAATCATATATACTGTCTATCATGATGTAACAAAAGGCACGTTACCGATCTTTAATGAAAAAAGAACAGTTGATGTTCGTTTGACAAAAACAGCTTTATCTATTAGTTATGAAGTCATAAAGGTAAAAGCCGGTGATACATTGCTTTCCATGGCAGAACGAAAGCAAGGTGGGCCATTACCTGTTTCCATCAAAACGTTAATCAACGATTTTGAATCACTAAATCCGGGCGTAAAAGCCTCCTCCCTTCAAATTGGAAAAACGTACAAAATCCCTGTTTATCAACAAAACTGATGAATTTCTTGTCAATTGTCGATAAACATTGTTACAATAATTGAGAAGTTGACATGAACTTGTTTCTTAAAGGAGCGAATCATCCGTGAATGAAATTATTCATCGTTCAAAAACCCGCCCGGTGCGCGTCGGCAATTTGACGATCGGCGGAAGCAATGAAGTCATCATTCAAAGCATGACGACAACAAAAACGCACGATGTCGATGCGACGGTTGCTGAAATACATCGATTAGAAGAGGCAGGCTGCCAAATCGTTCGCGTCGCCTGCCCAGACGAACGGGCGGCCAACGCCATCCCTGAAATTAAAAAACGAATTAACATCCCGCTTGTTGTCGATATTCATTTCGATTACAAATTAGCGTTAAAAGCGATTGAAGGCGGAGCGGACAAAATCCGCATCAACCCTGGAAACATCGGGCGCCGCGAAAAAGTCGAAGCGGTTGTGAAAGCGGCGAAAGAGCGGGGCATCCCGATTCGCATCGGCGTCAATGCCGGCTCATTAGAAAAGCGCATTTTAGAGAAATACGGCTATCCGACGGCCGACGGAATGGTGGAAAGCGCACTGTACCACATCCGCATTCTAGAAGAGCTTGATTTTCACGATATTATCGTGTCATTAAAAGCATCCGATGTCCGCCTTGCCATTGAAGCGTACGAAAAAGCAGCAAGAACGTTCGACTACCCGCTTCATCTCGGCATTACCGAATCAGGAACGCTCTTTGCCGGAACGGTCAAAAGCGCTGCCGGACTCGGAGCGATTTTAAGCAAAGGAATCGGAAACACGATTCGCATTTCACTCAGCGCCGATCCAGTCGAAGAAGTAAAAGTGGCAAGAGAATTGTTAAAAGCGTTCGGGCTTGCGGCTAACGCTGCCACGCTTATTTCTTGCCCGACGTGCGGACGAATCGAAATCGACTTGATCAGTATCGCCAACGAAATTGAAGAATATATCGCTAAAATTAAAGCGCCGATTAAAGTCGCCGTTCTCGGCTGCGCGGTCAACGGTCCCGGAGAAGCGCGCGAAGCCGATATCGGCATCGCCGGTGCGCGCGGAGAAGGCTTGCTATTCCGCCACGGACAAATCGTCCGCAAAGTTCCGGAAGAAACAATGGTCGAAGAACTTAAAAAAGAAGTAGATAAACTAGCGGAAGAATATTTTGCCAAACAAAAACAATCACAAAAAGCTTGACGCTTCACGCGCCAAGCTTTTCGCTTTTCTTCTTAATAATAAAATGGTAATACAAACAATTTTATAATAATCGACACAACGCCAATGCCGATCGCCCAAGCACCTAACGTCGCTGCCCCACGTCGCCGTGCAATAAAGCCGACAATAATCCCTGCTGCTCCTAAAAGAATTGGCATCATAAACAAGGAAAGAATCGACAGGGCGAGCGCCGTCCACCCCCATCCGCTTCCGTTCGCTCCTTCTCTTTCCTCCCGTTCGTCGTAACGACGAACCGGTTCAGCGATTTCCGCAGACGTTTCTTCCATAAAATCAGGCTCTCGTTCCACTTTTCCGATGGATTGCACGTAACTTTCGTTATACGTGCGATTGTAATCATCGACCATGTTGTTCCCTCGCTTTCCTAAAGTAAGGAGCATTATTAGTATGGTTTGTTCATTCAAAAATATCGCTGCGAATGTTTTCATGAGAAGGAAAAATGCGTGGGATATGTTACAATATAGTTCAGAAAGGAGTGCTTAAATGACCAATGAAAAAACGTCTCGGCATCGACATCGATGGAACGATCACTTGTCCAAGTACCTTTATTCCTTATTTGAACCGGTCATTTCAAAAAGAATTGACGCTTGCAGACATTACGCAATACAATTTAGCGCCGCTGTATGATACGACAGAGGAAGAAATCGATCGCTGGATGGAACAATACGAAGGGATGATTTACAAAGAGGCGCCGCTCGCTCAGCATGCGCTTGAAGTCATCGACAGCTGGAAATATCAATATGAACTATTTTATATTAGCGCTCGCGGCAAACATTTGTACGATATTACTGAACAATGGTTTAAAAAGCACGGCGTCCATTACCACCACATCGAGCTTATTGGCTCGCATGACAAAATCGAAGCCGTCAAAACATACAACATTGCCGCCTTTTTCGAGGATAAGTACGACAACGCCTGCGACATCGGCGAACAATGCAACATCCCCGTCATTTTATTCGATACACCTTATAATCAAGGACCTTTGCCAAAACAAGTCATTCGCGTAAAAACATGGCTAGAAGCGAAGCAATATATTGATGAGCTATTATCACCTTCTCCAATGACAAACGTTGGCGAACGTTCATAAAGCGAAAGGGATATCTCCTCAATACGAGATATCCCTTTGACATTCTGGGCATTTTCCGTATATTTCAAATTTATGATCTGCTACCTCATATCCTTGCAAATGATCCTGCAATCCGCTCATCGGGCATGTGGCGATTTCTTTCGTCTTTCCGCATTCCATGCAAATAAAATGATGATGATGGTGCGTGCTATTGCATTTAAAACGGAAATGTTTTTCACCAGACAACTCCGTCATTTCCAAAATGCCGAGCTCGACAAACAACGATAAATTACGGTAAATCGTATCAAAGCTTAAGCCGGGATAGTCGGTTTTTAACGCATCTAATACATCTTTCGCTGTTAAATATTTATCCGTTCTCGAAAACAAATGCAACATCTCTTCCCGCTTCCCCGTATGCTTAAACCCCTTTTCTTTCATCAGCTGAATGGCTTGCGCAACATTCATTCTCCTTATCCCCTTCTCCATTTTTTCCATAAAATCGTGATAAGTAAAATGAGCACAGATAACATGACAATTGTTCCGCCCGGTGCCAAATCCAACTCATATGACATAAACAGTCCGGCAATGACCGCCAACTCCCCAAGCAAAACGGAATAAACAATCGCCTGTTTAAACCCTTTCGCAATGCGAATGCTAGCAGCAACTGGGAGCGTCATGAGCGACGATACAAGCAAAATGCCAACAATGCGCATCGATGCCGCAATGACGAGCGCTACTAAGACGATAAACACGAAATGAATCGTTTTCGCCCGAATGCCAGAAGCAACCGCATATTCTTCATCGAACGAAAGAAGAAACAACTCCTTGTATAACAAACCGATTGCCATGATTACAGCGCAGGCAATGCCAAAAATGATCCAAACATCTTGACGGCTCACCGCACTTACACTGCCAAACAAATAAGAAAATAAATCAGTATTAAATCCGTTCGCCAATGAAATAAAAATGACGCTTAACCCGATTCCACCCGATAAAATGATTGGAATAGCTAATTCTTGGTAATATTTATAGACACTGCGCAATTTTTCGATGAAAAGCGATCCAGCAACTGAGAAACCCATTCCCATATAGAGCGGGTTCCAGCCAACAAACGTTCCAAACTTTTTTTCTATAAGCAAGCTTGCAGCAATCCCCGCCAGCGTTACATGGCTCAACGCATCAGCGATTAACGATAGCCGTCGGACAACGATAAACACTCCTAATAATGGGGCTACTAAGCCAATAAGCACCCCCGCTAAAAACGCGTTGCGCAAAAACTCATATTGAAACATCGCTTCAACCATCGCCAATCCCCCTGTCAATGCTGGTGGGAAAGCACATGAAGATGATGACCATAAAACTTTGACAAATCATGATCTTGCAACTGCGCAAATTCGTCTGCTTTCCCGTGAAAATATAAATGTTTATTTAAACATGCTACGTGCGTCACTTTTTCTGTAATCGTCCCGACATCGTGCGTCACTAATAGAAGCGTAATGCCAAGGCGACGATTTAGTTCATCGAGCATATTGTAAAAACTTTGGACATGATGGACATCAACCCCGACGGTAGGCTCGTCTAAAATCAACAGCTCCGGCTTGCTGACAATCGCTCGAGCAATAAACACTCGCTGTTGCTGACCACCCGACAACTCTCCGATGTTTTGCTTATGAAATTTCGCCATGCCAACCGCCTCGATCGCTTCCATCACTGCCTGCTTTTCTCTCGCCGTCAAAAAACGGAAAAGGCCAAGTTTGGCAGTTAATCCGCTTGCGACGACTTCGTATACGGTCGCCGGAAAGCCTGTATTAAAACTGTTCGCTTTTTGGGACACAAAGCCGACGCGGTGCCACTCTTTAAACTCCGAAATCGGGGTGCCGAATAGGGAAATATTGCCTTGCTGCGGCTTTAATAAACCTAAAATACATTTTAACAACGTTGATTTTCCTGAACCGTTTGGACCGACTAGCCCTAAAAACGCACCTTTTCGCACGGAAAACGTCACATCTTCCAACACGTTCTCTTTTTCATAGCGGAACGACACGTGTTCCACTTTTAACACTTCTTCCGTTTTCATCGCGTCCCCACCTATTAATTACAAAATTAAGAATGATTACGATTTAGCTACGAATGTAGTATAACGTAAAGGTTTTGATTTGTAAACGAACGTCAATGAATCGCGGACTTAAACTTCGCACCTCTCACTTCATGCGTGTTCATAATCGTTATAAATGCGTTCGGATCCAATTCGTATACAATCGCTTTTAGCTTCGTCAATTCAAGTCGCGTCACGACCGCATAAATGACTTCCTTTGGCGCATCCGTATAGCCGCCTTTTCCTTGCAATTTCGTCGTGCCGCGCCCAAGCCGATGCAAAATCGCATCGGATATGTCTTCATACTGATCAGACACGATAATCACCGCCTTCGTTTCATCTAATCCTTCGATGACGGTATCAATCGTTTTAAACGCAATGTAGTACGTCATCACCGAATACATCGCTTGCTCTAACCCGAACACAAATGCGGCCCAGCCGAAAATAAAAATATTCATAAACATGACAAACTCACCGACGGAAAACGGCAATTTTTTTGTCAATAGAATTCCTAAAATTTCCGTACCGTCCAACGAACCACCATGACGAATGACTAGTCCAACACCCACTCCTAACGTAAGGCCGCCAAAAACGGTTGCTAAAATCGGCTCATTTGTCAGCGGCGTTAAACGGTGCAACGCCCGCTCCACAACTGCTAAGCAAACAATGCCGAAAATAGACGAGAACATAAACGTCTTTCCGATTTGCTTATAGCCGTAATACATAAACGGCGCGTTCAACAGTACAACAAGCGTCGCAAAGTTAAGAAACGACCATTTTTCCGGCAAAATATAATCTAAAATGAGCGAAATTCCGATAATTCCCCCGTCAATTATTTGATTCGGCACTAAAAATCGCTCGATGGCGAGCGCTGCCAATGACGCCCCAAACAAAATGAGCAACAAACGGTATAAAACACGTCCGGTACTTTCTTTTTTATGCTGCTTCTGGATCAATCTTACTCCCCCTTTTTCTTTTCTTATACTATAACACATTCTTCGTCTTTGCTTCATACGATACACATAGATGGAAAGGAGGCGCTAGCATGAACCTTTACCAGCAACTCATTAATCAAAAAATAAAAACGATTACTCCGGAAGAACTTGTATCCTATAGTCGCGATTATGGCATCCCGCTAACGATCGAGGAGGCAAAGAAAATCATTCAAATCGCCCGCACAAATAAAATCGATGTGTTCAACCCACAAGAACGAGCAAAATGGGTGCGGGAACTAGCCAAAATTACGTCCCCACAAACGGCCAAACAAGCGAATGAACTGTTTCTAAAATTTGTAAACAAAAAATAGGCGATCTCACACAGGAGATCGCTTAATTTTTTCTAACACTTCTTCATCGAACGTTTGCGCGCGCAGCATTGCAATTTCAAAGCGGTATGGCGGCTTTTTCTCGTTTTTATCATCACCAACATATGGCGTTTCTAAAATTTTCGGAATGTCAGCGAGGCTCGGATGATGAACGATATAATTGAGCGCCTGAAAGCCGATATGGCCGAAACCGATGTTTTCATGGCGGTCTTTCCGGCTGCCGCGTGGATTTTTACTGTCGTTAATATGCAGCACTTTTAACCGCTCCAAACCAATGACTTTATCAAATTCCTCTAATACCCCGTCAAAATCGTCGACGATATTATAGCCAGCATCGTGAACGTGGCACGTATCAAAGCAAACCGATAATTTGTCGTTATGCACAACACCGTCGATGATTTTTGCCAGCTCTTCAAAGCGACTGCCACATTCCGACCCTTTTCCAGCCATTGTTTCTAAAGCGATTTGCACAGGTTGTTCGCGCGTGATCACTTCGTTTAATCCTTCGATAATTTTTGCAATGCCGGCATCCACTCCTGCCCCGACGTGTGCGCCCGGATGAAGAACGATTTGTTTGGCACCGATGGCCGCCGTCCGTTCAATTTCATCGCCTAAAAAATCGACCCCAAGCCGAAACGTATCTGCATTTACCGTATTGCCGATGTTAATAATATAAGGAGCATGCACGACAATTTCGTCAATGCCGTGCTCTTTCATATGGGCAAGCCCCGCTTCAATGTTCAGTTCTTCAATCTTTTTTCGCCTCGTATTTTGCGGCGCGCCCGTATAAATCATAAACGTATTTGCTCCGTAAGAAACCGCTTCTTCACTCGCGGCGAGCAACATCTTTTTTCCGCTCATCGATACGTGCGAACCAATTTTCAACATCTCCATCTCCCCTTCTTTTCAATGCCGCCTTTATTTTTTCTTTAAGCGACGGAGCTTTTTCTTCTGTTTTTCGATTTGTTCTTGTAATTTTTTCTTATATCCCGGCTTTACTTGTTTCGATTTTTTCACCGCTTTTTTCAGTAGCTGTTCGATTTCGCTGTCTTGTTTTGCCCGCTTGCTGCGCTGGTTCCATGGCGCTAGTTCTTCCCATTCGCCGCGCACAAGATCGCGGTGCGTAAACGCAATTCCTTTTTTCTCGAGCTTTGTCAACGTATCTTGGTCTGAAGGTTCATAAATCGTAACCGCAATCCCTGTATAGCCAGCGCGCGCCGTCCGGCCGACACGATGAACGTAAAAATCTAAATCGTGCGGCAATTCGTAGTTAATGACGTGGCTGACACCTTCGATGTCGATGCCGCGAGCGGCTAAGTCCGTAGCGACAATATATTGGAACTCAAGATCACGAATTTGCTTCATCATTTTTTTACGTTCCCTCGGCGTTAAATCACCGTGCAAAATCCCTACTTTTAACCCTTTTTCACTTAACGCATCCGCCACTTCATCCGCTCGTTTTTTCGTATTCGTAAATACGATCGCCAAATATGGATTATACGCTACGAGCATATCGTACAATAATTTTATTTTATCACGATGGCGAAGCGGGACAAGCACATGCTCGATTTTCTCTGCCGCTACTTGCTTCGGTGCGACATGAACATATTTCGGGTTCTCCATATACTTTTTCAAAAACGGCTTTAACTTCTCCGGAATGGTCGCCGAAAAAACAAGCATTTGTAACTGTTGCGGCATTCTTGCAGCAATTCGATCAACGTCGACAATAAAGCCCATATCAAGCATTAAATCTGCTTCATCGACGACTAATGTCGATGCGGTATGGACAAACAACGCTTGCTCGCGAATTAAATCGTTAATTCTCCCTGGCGTTCCAATGACAATGTGCGGCTGTTTTTTTAATTTTTCAATCGCCTTTTGTTTATCGGTTCCACCGATAAAGCAGCGGGCCGTAATCGGTGCGTCTGGCGGGCAATGTTTCGTTATTTTTAACACTTCGTGGTAAATTTGCGTCGCTAATTCCCTTGTTGGTGCGGTAATGACCGCCTGCACTTCCTCACGTGACGGCTCCATTTTTTCGATGATCGGCAACAAATAAGCATGCGTCTTTCCTGTTCCTGTTTGCGATTGCCCGATCACGCTTTCGCCGCGGAGGATGCTTGGAATGAGCCGCTCTTGAATTTCCGTCGGTTTGTAAAACCCGAGCTGTTTAATCGCTTCTATAATAAAAGGCTGAAACGAAAACCGTTCAAACAACGTTTCTTTCACACTCTCATCTCCTTTCATTGGCTATGCCAGCAAACAAACCCGATTCATCATTATAGCTGATTTTCGCTTCTTCCCGCAACAATAGGCACTTGTCTAAATGAAAAACATTTTCCGTGATGTTCGCATATTGTATGATAGAAATCCATTTTTAGAAAGGAGGAAAAAAGATGATGAGACCACCAATGTTCCCCCCTCCGGCAACGCGACCGTTTCCGTTTCCTCGCTCCTCGTTCCCGGCGCGTTCGCTCCCCCCATACGCCACACCGCCAACAACAGGAGGCGGATTTTTATCGCGGCTGTTTTCGAGAGGCCCAGCGATGCCATCCTCTCCTTTTGCCGCATTGACACCAATGCAAAATGCCGCTAGCAGCACAAGCGCCACAGGTGGAGGAATTAGCGGGATGCTGACAAATGTCCAGAAAATGCTTGGCATCGCCCAAAACGTCATGCCGATGGTACAGCAGTACGGACCGCTCGTCAAAAACTTGCCAGCGATGATGAAAATATGGAAAGAGCTCAAAACAACCGATAACAGTGAAGAAAAGAGCGAAGAAAAAACAGACGACAAAAAAGAAAAGCAACCGGCTCCACGCGAACTCCCAAAGGCGACGCAACCGGCGAAAGAAAAGCGGCGAAACGAACCAAAGCCGTCCGTTCCGAAGCTTTATATTTAGTTCTTTTTTGTCTTCTCCCTCTTTCTCCGGTATAATAAAGTTTGTAAACGGCGCAGTGAGGGAGGAAAACCGATGGAAGTCATTAAAATTACGCCGCGCGGCTATTGCTATGGCGTTGTCGATGCGATGGTGATTGCGCGAAATGTCGCATTAGACCCAACATTACCAAGGCCGATCTACATTTTAGGCATGATCGTTCATAATAAACATGTCACCGATGCGTTCGCGGAAGAAGGCATCATTACACTCGATGGCGAAAACCGGTTGGAGATTTTGGAAAAAATTGATCACGGAACCGTTATTTTTACCGCTCACGGCGTGTCTCCAGAGGTAAAAAAACGCGCCCGCGAAAAAGGGCTCGTCACCATTGACGCGACATGTCCAGATGTGACAAAAACACACGACTTAATTCGCGAAAAACTAGAAAAAGGCTATGAAATCATCTACATCGGCAAAAAAGGCCATCCGGAGCCAGAAGGAGCGGTCGGCATTGATCCGATTCATATTCATCTCGTCGAAACAGTCGCCGATGTCGAAAACCTTGCGATTGCAAACGAAAAAATCATGGTCACCAACCAAACAACGATGAGCCAATGGGACGTGGCTCACATTATGGAAAAAGTGAAAGAAAAATATCCGCACGTCGAAATGCATAAAGAAATTTGCCTAGCGACGCAGCTCCGTCAAGAAGCGGTGGCCGAGCAAGCAAAAGAAGCGGACGTAACGATTGTCGTGGGCGACCCAAAAAGCAATAACTCGAACCGGCTGGCGCAAGTATCGGAAGAAATCGCCGGAACGAAAGCGTACCGCGTCGCTGACGTGACCGAAATCGAGATTGACTGGATTAAAGACGCCAAAAAAGTCGCCGTCACCGCCGGCGCGTCAACACCAACGCCCATCACGAAAGAAGTGATCGACTTTCTCGAACAATTTGATCCAAACAATCCTGATACATGGAAACGCGAACGAAAAGTGCCATTACAAAAAATTTTGCCGAAAGTCAAAGCGAAACAGCAATAGAACGAAAGGGTGTCCAGCGAGGGACACCCTTTTTTTATAAAAACGTAAACGGATCGGTATGGACGTTCGATGTGTAAACATCCGTTGACCATTTTTGTTTCGTAAATGCTTGCTCTAAAAAGCGCGCCACCCCTTGCTTCATCACTTTTTCGACATGATGTCCTGGGTCGACGATCTTAAGGCCCATTGCCATTGCATCATGAGCGACGTGGTAATACACATCTCCCGTGACATAAACATCTGCTCCGCTCATTTTCGCTTGGCGAATATATTTATTTCCATCACCGCCAACGACCGCTACTTTTTTCACCTTCTCCTGTACGTTCCCGACAACGCGCACCGCCGGAACGTCCAACGCTTTTTTGACATGTTCGGCAAATGCGCCGAGCGTCATCTCTTCGTGAAGACGCCCGATGCGACCTAATCCCCATATCCGTCCTTTATTTTCTAACGGATAAACGTCATATGCCACTTCTTCGTATGGGTGTGCCTTCAACATTGCGGCAATCACTTTTTTTTGCAAAGAGGCTGGGAAAATCGTTTCCACCCGCACTTCTTCCACTTCTTCAAGCTCACCCTTTTTTCCGATGAACGGGTTCGCTCCTTCTTCCGGCAAAAACGTGCCGATGCCGCGGCTATTAAACGTGCAATGGCTATAGTTTCCAATATGCCCGGCGCCGGCGCTCCCGATCGCTTCTCGAACAGCGCTAGCATGCGTTTCCGGAACGTAAACAACCAATTTTTTCAACGCCTCCTCATATGTCGGCACGAGCACGTCGACTTCTTGCAATCCAAGCGCTTCTGCAAGCCAATCGTTGACTCCGCCTTCCGCGATATCAAGATTCGTATGCGCCGCATAAATCGCAATATCATGTTTCAAACATTTCGCCACGATTCGCCCTTGCGCTTGATCGGTAACGATTTGTTTGAGCGGACGATAAAGCGGTGGATGGTGGGCAATGATGAGATCGACCTTTTTCGCAATCGCCTCGTCGACTACTTCTTCGAGCACATCGAGCGCAATCATCACCGTATGAATCGGCTTGTTGAGCGTGCCGATTTGCAAGCCAATCGGATCTCCCTCCATCGCTAAATGTTTCGGTGCAAATTGCTCAAACAATTGAATGATTTCGTACCCGTTTGGAATTTTACTCATCGCAATACCTCCTCAACTAGCTGAATTTTTCGCTCCAGTTCTGCTTTTTTTGCCATACCTTCCGGTGTCGTTGCCTTTTCTTCTAGCTCGGCAATAATCCGTTTCCAATGTTCTATTTCTTTGCGCCATTTTTTTAAGAAGACATCGCTCCGTTCTTGGCGCAAAAATGGACCGACTAGCAGCTCTACTTCGAGATGACGGTACGGTTTATGGGGCTCCCCTTTTTCCGCCACCAACACTTCGTAAATTTGCCCCTCTTCTTCTAAAATCCGTTCTGCGATCAATTCCCAGCCGTTGTCCATTAACCATGTTCGGACGACATGAGCGCCGACATTCGGCTGCAAAATAAGCCGTTGCACCCCTGGCAGTTTGCACTTTCCAGCTTCTAAAATATTGGCAATTAACGTCCCACCCATTCCGGCGATCGTAATGCAATCAACCTCCCCCGGTTCAATGACCGCTAAACCGTCGCCTTTTCGAACGGAAATGACGTCGCTTAATCCCGTTTTGATGACTTGCTGCTCGGCCGAACGAAACGGGCCATCCGCTACTTCTCCAGCGATAGCCGCTACAATATATCCGTGCAAATACGCATAGCACGGCAAATAGGCATGGTCCGAGCCGATATCAGCCAACCTCGAACCTTTTGGGATAAACGAAACAACCGTTTCTAATCGCTTCGATAGCTTTAACTCATTCATCCTATCTTCCTTTCGTTGCGACAAGATTTCTCCGCCTATTGTATCATAAACAAAAAATCCCTTCACCTAGGGCAAAGGGATTTCGGGCATTATTGCAATTTAGATAGCCATTTCGCCATTTCGTCTGCTTTGTCCGCCGGAACAAGCCCAGCTGGCATGTTACCACGACCATTTTGGATGACGTCTTTAATTTGATCTAAAGAGAGCCGTTTGCCAACACCTTTTAATGACGGACCAACGCCGCCTTCATAGTTTACACCGTGACAGGCGCTGCATGTTTGCTTATAAAACTCTTCTGGATTCGCAGCAGCTGTTTGTTCTGTTTTTGCGCCACCCTTTTTCTCGCTCGCAAGCTCTTTTGCATCACCAAGCCCTTTGAAGGAAAGAGCAATCGTCAGACCGATCCCAAATACCATAATGAGTACAAACGGGATCAATGGATTTCGATTCATCGTATTTACCTCCCTTATGTATACACTCCTAAAAATGTAACCGCTACAAACAATTTTATTTTACTGTAAATCGCGAAGAAGGAAAAGCCCTAATCTACAATCTCGTTGAAAATCGTCGAAAACACCGAAAAGCGAGGCGACTGGTTAGCTCTCGAAGCCAAGCGTTCTTCCGACGAGAAGCGCTTTTTGCTTCGACGGAGGAAGGTTGCTTGGCACAAGAGAGCTAGGAGCCGCAGCTAGACACGAAAAGCGAAGAACGATCCTTGGCGTAGCCAAGGAAACATCCGACGGACGCGCAAGCTTTCAACGAAGACGTGCTTGCACGTCGAACGGCGAAAGCAAAAGCGTAGGAGGATGTTAGTTCGCAGCTAGACCATCACGAAAAGCGAGGCGACTGTCCAACTCTCGTTCTATTCAGAAAAAGAACGATCCTGCAAGCAACAATATGCCGAGCGCTCCTGAAATCGTCAAATACAAAAAACGAAAACGCACACCAACTACGATCCACAATAAGCAATTCAAAAAAACGATCACCGCTAAAGCAGCTGTCGTGTTCGGAAAATAGTAGTCGCTAACCCGAACCGAGGCGAGAAATAAAAGAAACGATCCGCTAATGAGAGGGAGATGCACGAACGCTTCTTTTTGCCACTTCCACAAACCGATTAGACAAATCACAACAAAAAGCGATAAAAGGAGCATTTGCAAAACGAATGACAATTCAGTAAAATAAATGACAAGAATACCCGCTGGCAGCAATAAACAAATTAACAAGATAAAGAAAATCTTTGTCCATTTCCCTCGTCCGGAATGGGCGGAACTTAAAGACGAGTATGTTCCTTCTCCTTCTGTATAAAGCGCTAACAAATAGTCGCAATAATGTTCAGGAAGAAGACGGGAGCGTTTCCAATATTCAATTTCACGCACAATGATCTCACGTCGTTTTTCGTTCATGCGGATCGACCTTTCCCGATTTGGAAATAAAAATAGTTTACTTCTCCGTTAAGAAGTAAACTATTCGTTCACAACCTTGAGGGAATGGATTTGTGAGAAATGAAACACGTTTTTCACAAGCCGATTCACTCCCTCCCAACCCGATTGCAAACAGGCGGCTGCGCCTTACTCTAAAAAGTCTTTTAGCCGTTTGCTGCGGCTTGGATGGCGCAATTTCCGAAGCGCTTTTGCTTCAATTTGACGAATGCGTTCTCTCGTGACGCCAAACACTTTTCCGACTTCTTCGAGCGTACGCGTGCGCCCATCATCTAATCCAAAACGAAGACGAAGCACGTTTTCTTCACGGTCTGTTAACGTATCAAGCACGTCTTCTAGCTGTTCTTTTAACAGCTCATAGGCTGCATGTTCCGAAGGCGACGTCGCATCTTGGTCTTCGATGAAATCCCCTAAATGCGAATCGTCTTCTTCACCAATCGGTGTTTCTAACGATACCGGCTCTTGGGCGATTTTTAAAATTTCACGCACCTTCTCAGGCGTTAAATCCATCTCCTCAGCAATTTCTTCCGGAGATGGTTCACGGCCGAGATCTTGCAAGAGCTGGCGTTGAACGCGAATCAACTTATTGATCGTTTCGACCATATGAACCGGAATGCGAATCGTCCGCGCTTGGTCGGCAATCGCTCTTGTGATGGCTTGGCGAATCCACCAAGTCGCATACGTGCTAAATTTATACCCTTTGCGATAGTCAAACTTTTCGACGGCTTTAATTAAGCCCATATTCCCCTCTTGAATGAGGTCTAAAAATAGCATGCCACGGCCGACATAGCGTTTGGCGATGCTCACGACAAGGCGCAAGTTCGCTTCCGTAAGGCGTCGTTTCGCCTCCTCGTCCCCTTGTTCAATCCGCTTGGCAAGTTCAATTTCTTCTTCTGCTGACAAAAGCGGAACGCGACCGATTTCTTTTAAATACATGCGGACTGGGTCATTAATTTTCACACCAGGTGGAACGGTTAAATCGTTTAAATCAAATTCTTCTTCTTTTAAGTCATCGAGATCGGGATCATCTTCTAAATCGGATTCACTAATCACATCAATGCCTTGTTCTGTTAAATATTCGTAATATTCATCCATTTGATCGGAGTCAAGATCAAAACTCGATAACCGCTCGGCAATTTCTTCGTATGTGAGCACACCGCGTTTTTTTCCTAACTCCACTAATTGCTCTTTTACTTGCTCTAACGTTGCATCAGAGTCCACTTGTTTCGAACGAGCTGATTTTTCAGCCATCTCGTCACCTTCCTTCTAAAACTTTCACATCATATTACACATCAGTCAATCTTTTTTTCATTTCGAGAATTTCTTGGGCGATGCGAGCTGCTTTTAAAAAGTCTTTTTGCCGCTCTGCTTCCATTTTTTCCTGTTCTTTTTCTTTTATCTTTAACCATTTCGGGTAATTCAACACATGCTTGATATAATCATTTAGTTCTTGTGAAGAAAGATTTTCATTAATGAGCATCATTGACAATTCCGTCACCAACGGTTTTAACTCGTTTGGTATACGAGCAAGCAAGGCGCTAACATCCGGCTCGTTCCCTTCTTCATAGAACGCATACACATAAGCAGCCACTGCTCGGTGCTCTTCAATATTAAATTCACCTTGCACTGCCTGTTGAACGTTAAAAGCTACTTCACGGCTTCGCAACATATGGGCAAGCAACATTCGCTCCGCATTATGAAACGCTGGGAGCAGCTTTTTTTGCAACGGCTGGCGCACCGCGGTCCGTCCGCTATCCGCATGAACCGGTTCCTTTGTTTTTTTATAACGTTCCAGCTGCTGCTGCAAGGCAGATAACGAAAGAGAAAACTCGTTCGCTAGCTGGCGCAAATAATAATCCCATTCAATGGGGTTAGAGAGCCGACTAATTTCCCGCAACACTTCTTCAATATAGCGAATTTGATCGTTTTCGTTCTGTAAATTTTTCCCCCTGCGCAAATACGCCATTTTAAATGCCATGAAGGAGCGGCTCGATTCGATGACGTTTCCTTGAAATCGCTCCGGACCGTATCGACGAATATATTCATCAGGGTCCAGTCCGTCAGGAATTGTTGCAACTTTCACATGACAACCGGCTTGAGCTAATAACTCAGCCGCCCGAACCGCAGCCTCCGTTCCCGCAGCATCCCCGTCATAGCAAATCACGACCGTTTCGACATTGCGCCGAAGAATGCGTGCTTGCTCATCTGTTAACGCCGTTCCCATCGTTGCGACCGCATTCGCCACCCCTGCTTGCACCGCTGAGATGACATCAGCAAAACCTTCGAACAAAACTGCCTGTTGCTGTTTCCGGATAGGAAGCCTTGCCTGATGAAAATGGTATAAAATTTCTCCTTTATGAAAAATCAACGTTTCCGGACTGTTTAAATATTTTGGTTGCCCTTCGCCGATCGCCCGCCCGGAAAACGCGACCGTTTCCCCATGATGATTATGAATCGGAAACATTACCCGGTTACGAAAACGGTCAAAATAGTTGCCGTCTTCTTTGCGAATGACAAGCCCTGCTTTTTCCATCAACTCAAGCGAAAAACCACGGCCTTTTAAAAATTTCACCGCTACATCCCACGATGGAGGAGAGTAGCCGATTTCAAACTGCTCGATTGCTGACAGCGAAATGCCGCGTGCTTGTAAATAACGAAGCGCTTCCTGCCCCTCTTTTGTATTTATGAGCAAATGATGATAAAATTTCTTTAAAAGTTCATGCGCCTCAATCATTTTTTTGGCATCACTCGTTTCAGACTGCCGTTTTGGTTGGTCGTGAATTGCCAAATGCGACAAGTCTACATTGGCTCGCGCTGCTAACCGCTCGGCTGCCTCAACAAACGAAAGGCCTTCCATGTCCATTAGAAACGAAAAAACGTTTCCGCCCGCTCCACAACCAAAACAATGGAAAATTTGTTTTTCAGGAGATACAGAAAACGATGGTGTTTTCTCCCCATGGAACGGACATAGTCCAAAATAATTTCGTCCTTGTTTTTTGAGCTGGACATAATCGCTAATGACATCGACAATATCAACAGCCCGACGGATTTCCTCAATCGTTTCTTCGGGAATACGATATCCCATATGAACAACTCCGTAATGTATTATTCTCGACCTATGTCTATTTTCCTGCGAGTTTCGACAAAATTTTTTCGAAACTTTTTCGAAACGCCTGTCGTTCTTCTGCTGAAAAACGTTTCATCCCTTTGCCATAAATGCCTTGCCGACGCTGTTTCGCTTGAAGGTACCGGGCATAAAGTCGCTGCCCCATCTCTTCCTCTCTATATACGCTCCCTCGCGGAGAAACGACGTAAATTTGTCGGTTTACTAGCATGCTCGCCAATCCGATATCTTGTGTAACCACGACATCCCCTCGATGGGCATGATTGACAATATACAAATCGACCGCTTCTTTTTCCGTATCTACATATACCCATTTCATCGTTTGATCGTGCGAAAAATGGTTATATGAAGACACAAAAACGCTCTCTACATTATATTGACGAGCGAGTGAAAAAATTTCATGTTTTACAGGACAAGCGTCCGCATCGACAAAAATAGTCAAATGTCGCCGTCCATGTCTTTTACATTCTACATGTTTTTCAGAAATCCTGCTTCTCCTCCTAATAACATCGCGAATTTTGTCGACAATTCCCTCTTGACAATAAACTATAAATAGTTTACTCGTTCTATATGCGCTCTAAACGTATTTTTATCACAATTTTTTATTATAATACAAACATGGAGAATATGCTATAAAAAAATACGCCTTTCGTCACTACAAGCGCTACAACATGCAACAAAACAAAACGAGCTTAGCTCTTCTGCTTAGCCCGTTTCGATCGTTTACAGCTTGCGTTTTTTCATAATAATATTGGCTGTTTCTTCGACCGCTTTATTCGTCACATCAATGACATCGCAGCCGATTTTTTGAATGACTTTATCAAAGTAATCTAATTCTTCTTTAATCCGCTCGATATTCGCATAGATCGCTTTATCATCCAAGCCAAGCGCTTTTAAACGCTCGCGGCGAATCGAATTTAATTTTTCCGGGCTAATTTTTAACCCGAAGCATTTATCTGGCGACACTTTAAACAGTTCTTCCGGCGGCTCGACTTCCGGCACAATTGGAACGTTCGCCACTTTTAGTCGTTTGTGCGCTAAATATTGCGAAAGCGGTGTTTTCGATGTGCGCGACACCCCGATCAACACAATGTCTGCCCGCAAAATCCCACGCGGATCACGTCCGTCATCATATTTCACCGCAAATTCAATCGCTTCAATTTTTTTGAAATAATCTTCATCTAACACGCGAACTTGTCCTGGCTCATAGCGCGGCGTCATGTTAAATAAATCCCGCATTTTTTCGATTAGCGGACCGATGATGTCGTACGCTTCTACTCCTTCGCGCTGCGCTTCTTCGATTAAAAACTGGCGCATTTGCGGTACGACGAGCGTAAAGGCGATAATCGCATCGTTCATTTTCGCCAGCGCTACCACTTCTTTTAATGTTGAAATGTCCTCGACGTATGGCACGCGCTTTAATTGAATGACAGAATTATTGAATTGGCTCGCAGCTGCTTTTACGACTAATTCTGCCGTTTCCCCCCCTGAATCGGAAACTACGTATACGACACGTTGCATCCCTCAACCTCCTCAAAGCAAATCGTCTTTTGCTAGCGCAACAAACGCTTTTGTAATGTTCGTTTTTGTAATTCTTCCGATCACTTCATATCCTTTATCCGTCTTTTTTACAACCGGCATCGCATCAATTTGTTTTTCAATTAACCGTTCCGCGACATCAATTAATAAATCGTCTTTATAACAGACCGTAATATTCGGCATTCTCGTCATAATAATATTCACTGGGATCGACGTTAACTCTTGTTTGCCGATGCTAGCCCGCAACAAATCTTTCCGCGACAAAACACCAACTAATAGCGATTCTTCATCGACGACAAACAACGTCCCTACGTCTTCTAAAAACATCGTGACAATCGCATCGTACACGCTGACGTTTTCGTTAACAACGACGGGAATGGATTGATGGTCGCACACTTTTAACTTTTTCATTCGATCGGCGAGAAGCTGAGTGCCCGTTTTCCCTGTATAAAAATAGCCGACTCTCGGTCTCGCTTCCAAATAGCCGGCCATCGTTAAAATCGCCAAATCAGGACGCAGCGTTGCCCGCGTTAAATTTAATTTTTCAGCAATGCTTTCCCCAGTAATCGGGCCGTGATCTTTGACGATTTGCAAAATTTGCTCTTGGCGCTTATTTAGTTCGATTGTCATTCACCACCTTACTCAAAACTAAAAGGACATACGTATATGAGAATATTATAACTTAATTCACGACTTTGCAAAGGTGAAATCACGAAAATTCAAAAAAGAATAAGGGCTGCCATCTGTTTATGGCCCCCCTGTTTATTGTAAGTGATTTTTTAACTGCTCGATTTGCGTTAAAAAGCGTTTCGTCTTTAACGAAAGACCTGAATATTCGTCATAATAGGCGGAAATGGCGCGGTTCAATTCTTTTTTCGTTTCTTCCCTCACAGAAATTTTTCCAAGCCGCGATATGTCTAAATGATAAAAGAGACGCAACAGCTTGACTGCCGCAGAAGAAAGCGGCAGACGATGAGGGTCTGTCGCTTCACAACGATGGCAAAGAAAGCCTCCTTCTTTCACAGAAAAAGAAAATTTTCCTTCTGTCTGTTTACAGACGGCGCAGTGATCTAATGAAGGGTACAGTCCCATGACATTTAACATTTTCATTTCGTAAATGTATGTAATAATTTCTAAATCGAGCCCATCGTTCATATATTTTAATGTTTGCAACAGCAGTTCAAACAAATACGGATTCGGTCGCTGTTCGTCAGTAATTTTATCCGTTAATTCAACAATATACGAGGCGTAAGCAGTTGCGAAAATATTTTCGCGAATGCCGCGCAGCGAATCGATCACTTCTCCTTGGTGCAGGCTGCCGACGCCGCGACTTTTTTGTACTAAATAATAGCCGTATGTAAACAATTGGGTGACAGATGAAAGGCGACTGCTTGGCTTTTTGGCACCGCGAGCCATCACAGCCACCTTTCCCCATTCTCTTGTCCATAATGTCACGATTTTGTTCGTTTCACCGTAATCCACTGTCCGAAGCACAATCGCTTCACATTTTTCAAACAATCTCATCACCACCAAGCTGGAAAAGCAGCTTAGAAAATCGGCTGGTCCATTTCCGTTAACTCTTGCTCTTGCTCATCACCGTTCGGTTGATGTTCTCTTTCAAGCTCTTTAAAAAGGAGATACGTGTCAATATTGCCTGTTTGGCTGAACAACTTCCACGTAAACTCTAGCATTGAACCACAACCTTTCCGCCTGCAGGATCTTTCCATGTTGTTGGCAAACTGCCACAAACATATCGCACGAGCTATTTATTAGGTTGGCTTCCCGACAAATGATTTATGTTGCATAAAATTTGTTAATACTCGTCTTCCCTAAACCCGAAGTCACGAAGCTGCGACAGTTTATTGCGCCAGTCTTTTTGCACTTTGACCCAAAGCTCTAAAAACACTTTCGAGCCGAGCAACGCTTCGATGTCCATGCGGGCGCGCTGCCCGATCTCTTTTAACATCCGCCCTTGCTTTCCGATAATAATTCCTTTTTGTGAATCGCGTTCTACAATAATCGTCGCCCCTACATATACCGTATGGCTATCTTCGCGACGTTCGATGGAATCAATCACCACCGCAATCGAATGCGGCACTTCTTCACGCGTCAAATGAAGCGCTTTTTCGCGAATCAGCTCAGCAATAATAAACCGCTCCGGATGATCTGTCACTTGGTCCGCTGGATAATATTGCGGTCCTTCTGGCAAATATTTTTTAATTTGTTCAATCAATGTTTCGACGTTGTTGCCTTGTAAAGCTGAGATCGGCACAATTTCCGCAAACGAATAAAGCGATTTATAGCGCTCAATGAGCGGCAACAAGTCATCCGGATGTACTTGGTCGATTTTGTTAATAACTAAAAACACCGGCGTATTCACTTCTTTCAGCCGCTCGATGATGAAAGCATCTCCGCGCCCGAATCCTTCTTCGGCGTTGATCATAAACAAAATGACGTCAACTTCTTTTAAGGCATTTTGCGCTACCTTCATCATGAAATCGCCAAGTTTATGCTTTGGCTTATGAATCCCAGGCGTATCGATGAAAATAATTTGTGCGTCATCGGTCGTATAGACGCCTTGAATTTTATTGCGTGTCGTCTGCGGCTTATCGCTCATAATCGCAATCTTTTGGCCGATGACACGGTTTAAAAACGTCGATTTTCCAACGTTTGGTCTTCCGATAATGGAAACGAATCCTGATTTAAATTTTTCTCTACTCATGTAAATCCTCCGCTGAAAATGCTCCTGGTAATAGTTCTTTCACCGTCAGTTCCGTGACGTCGCCTTTCAAATTGGCTAAAATTACTTTCATATCTGGCGGACATAATTCCGCAATGACTTGGCGGCACGCCCCGCACGGCGGAACTGGACGGGAAGTATCAGCGATGACCGCAAGCGCTGCATATTCGCGCGCCCCTTCCGAATAAGCTTTAAATAAAGCAGTGCGCTCTGCACAATTGCATAAGCTGTAAGCAGCGTTTTCAATATTACAACCACGGTGAATTTTTCCATCTTTTGTTAATAAGGCAGCGCCGACTTGAAACTTCGAATAAGGGGCGTACGCATATTCTCTTGCCTTTTTCGCTTCCTCAATCAATTGTGCCATATCCATTGCTGCTCTTCCTTTCTTTAGAGACGAATAGCCTCTTTCTTTATTTTACAAGAAATTGCGAAAAATTTCATCTGTATTCGCGAATTATATACAGAAAAATTCGAATTTTCCTATTTATTTGTTAAATGATACGCGGTAAAAAAATGATGACACCGACTATCACCGCCACGACCGCAGCGATGAGAACCGCTCCTGCGGCAATGTCTTTTGCTGCTTTTGCCAGCGGGTGAAACTCCTTAGTCACTAGGTCAACCGCGCGTTCAATCGCGGTATTGATCATCTCCAAACTAATGACAAGCGCAATTACTACTAACAATATGAGCCATTCCTGTGCGGAAAGGTGAAAAAGAAATGCAAGTATCATCACGACGCAGGCAGCTATCACATGGATTTTCATATGCGTTTCTTCTTTGACCGCCATTATGATCCCTGACCACGCATAAAGAAAACGTTTCCATTTGTCGGTCTGCTTCTTCATAAATTACCGTTTCAACCCATATTTTTCAAGAATTTGTTCTTGCTTTGCGAACATTTCTTTTTCTTCTGCTTCTGTTCCATGATCATACCCGAGCAAATGCAAAAAGCCGTGCACGGCTAAAAATCCAAGTTCACGCATGAACGAGTGGCCGTACTCTTCCGCCTGCTCTTTTGCTTTCGGGACAGAAATAATAATATCTCCTAACGCTGGCGGCATATCTACCCCGACAATTTCTATTTCGCCTTCCCCCATTTCTTCGAGTGCAAAGGAGATGACGTCGGTCGGCTGGTCTTTTCCACGATAGTCGCGATTAATGATGCGAATTTGTTCGTTATCTACAAACGAAACGCTTACTTCTGCACCATCGGGAACTTGTTCCACTTCCGCTGCATAGCTTAACAACTGTTCGAGCAACTGTAACTGTTCTTCTGTTATTTCCCCTGTTTCGTCAATCCAATCGATGGATAGGGCCATATTTTGCTTCCCCTTTTCTATTGATGTTTTGGACAAAAAGAGACCCATGCGCAAGATGGGCCTTACATTTCTATTATATACCAGCTTGGTCGTATGCTTCAATAATTTTCCCGACAAGCGGATGGCGGACGACGTCTGATTGTTCGAGAAAGACAAATGAAATGCCGCTGACAACAGCTAAAATGTCTTTCGCGACCGCAAGCCCTGACGGAACGCCTTTTGGCAAATCGACTTGTGAAATATCGCCAGTAATGACCATTTTCGATCCAAAACCAAGCCGGGTTAAAAACATTTTCATTTGCGAAGGCGTCGTATTTTGCGCCTCGTCCAAAATAACGAACGCATCTTCCAACGTGCGGCCGCGCATATAGGCAAGCGGCGCAATTTCGATCGTTCCACGCTCGATCAGCCGCTGCGTATGGTCAGTACCTAATACGTCGTGAAGCGCATCGTATAGCGGACGCAAATACGGATCGACTTTCTCTTTTAAATCCCCTGGCAAAAACCCTAAGTTTTCACCGGCTTCCACAGCGGGACGTGTTAAAATAATGCGCTTCACCTGGCCAGTTTTCAATGCTTGAACTGCCATTACCACCGCTAAGTACGTTTTCCCTGTTCCCGCTGGTCCGATTCCGAACACGAGATCGTGCTGTTTGATCGCCGTCACGTATTGCCTTTGCCCTAGTGTTTTGACGCGAACCGGTTTTCCTTTCGCATTTTTCGTAATTTCTTCGTCATACAGTTCCATAAAATATTCAATCGTTCCGTTTTTCGCCATTTGCACGGCGTACATAACATCCCGTTCGCTAATCACAATCCCTTTTCGAATTACAAGCAACAAATGGCGCAATACGTCATCGACGAGCTGAACGTGTTCATGGCTGCCCAATACGTTGACCACGCCTCCGCGCGTCACAATCGAAACGGCCAATTCTTGTTCGATTCGCTTTAAATGAGCATCATGAATGCCAAAAAGCGCAATCGCTTCATTCGGATTTTCGATTTGTTGGCTAATCGTGACAAACTCCTCTGACATTCCTCAGTCTCCTTGAACAATAGGTTGTGGTATCGCAATGTTTTCAATGACTTCATAATAAATTTCTACTCTTACTTTACCATTCTCTTTCGCCGCATGCAAAACCTTTTCGCCCTTGATCGAAGCGTCCTCGTCCAGCTTCGCTTTTAGCTCTTTTCTTGCGATTTCTTTTGCTTTTTGAAATGCCTCGTCCCATGAGTAGTTTCGTTTTACTTGTTCTGTTTCGCGGTAAATGACGCGTTCGTAAAAAATCGGCAATTCCCACTTCCAAAAGCGGAGCGGCTGCTTTTGCCGCTCCGCTTCGTAATGAGCAAACGGCACCTTTTGAAATCCCCAAACCGGAATGGAGAAAGAATTTATCGCAATATAATGTTTCTCGATATATTTTCCGGTAAAGACATGAAAGGCTGCCTCAAGCGGAAGGACGACGGTAGACTTGTACCACGTTTCGCCAAAAATTTTTCCTTTGGCAGGCACAAATTTCGTTTTCCCTTCTTTTCCGATAATGCCGGATACTAACATTTGTCCCTTTTCCACATGATCGTGAACAGACACGAGCGGTTGTCCTTCTTCGACAAACAAATCGGTAATGACCGCTTTCTTTTTGGCAACGAGATGGCGGTTGCTCACCGGTTCCGGCGCTTTCGGTTGCTTTTTTTCGACGACTTGAAAATAAAACGTTGTCCCTCTTAGTTCCACCCCAACCCACGTGAGCGTATCAATGCGGTCGGTTAGTTTTTTTTGAATCGTTTCCGGCGGATCAAGCAAAAATTGAAACGCTCCTTTTTCTACGCCCATTTGTTTTAGTTCTTTTAAAATGCGATGTTCCGTTTCTGGCTTCGCCCCTTGCACACGCACATCCCACACCATATTCGACAGCAGAAAAACAACTGCGAGAAATAAAAAGATGCCGAGCAAAAATCCGAAATTAGCGATTGTTTTCTTCACCACAAACGGAAATCCGCTTCTTCTGCCAAAAAAGAGCTTACATTCGCTTTGGCGAACAATGGGGCGCAGGCGGGAAACATCTTTCAACAACATAAAAAACGTGGCTGTATCTTCTCCTGTTTTTCGTACGTTCCAAACCGAGATTCCGTTTCGTAAGCAGGCGTTAATAAACCGCTCCGTCCCTCTTCCTTGCACGTTCACTTGGACGCTTCCTATAAAAAAGTGAGCCCATTTATTTTTCATCGTTTTCCTCCTCAATCATTGTCTAAATAAATGACTTGATGGATTTTCCCTTCTAACAAAATTTCTTCTGGTAAAATCGTTTTAATGACAAATTGCTCACCGCGAACGAGGAGCTGTCCTTGCTTTAACAGCAAGCGCAATTCTTTATCGCTAAACGTCAATAACCCACGATGGTTTTCAATGTAAATATGTATATGTCCGATCATCGTAATTCGGGGAAGGTCCATGACAACATCGGCCGGTAATTCTAATTGATTCGCGAGCCAATTTTTTACTTGTTGCCACCATTTTTTCATCCAAAAGAACCCCCTTTCATCTCATACATATGAGAAAAAAAGGGGGGATAGCACTTTGGCGCAAAAAAAGACCGCCTTGCTATGCAAGGCGATCCTTTTTATGCTAAATATTGTTGTACAAGTTTGTTGACGAGAGAGCCATCCGCTTTTCCTTTTACTTTTGGCATGATTGCTCCCATCACTTTGCCCATATCGGCTTTCGAAGAAGCACCGACTTCCGCAATCGTTTGTTTCACGATTTCTGCCAGTTCTTCCTCGGTTAGCTGCTTTGGCATATATAGTTGAAGTATGCGAATTTCTTCTTTTGTTTTGTCGACAAGGTCTGAACGACCAGCGTTTTCGAATTCTTGGAGGGAGTCTTTACGCTGTTTTAATTCACGAGAAAGTACGGTCAGCTCTTCGTCTTCAGATAATGGTTTGCCAAGTTTAATCGCTTCGTTTTGCAACGCTGCTTTGACCATCCGAATGACGGAGAGTCTTTCCTTTTCTTTATTTTTCATCGCTTGCTTCATATCATCGTTTAAACGTTCAAGAAGACTCATAAATACACCCTCTTTTAATGCTTGCGCTTTCTAGCCGCTTCAGACTTTTTCTTACGTCTTACGCTTGGCTTTTCATAGAATTCACGCTTTCTTGCTTCTTGCAACGTACCTGTTTTTGAAACAGCACGTTTGAAGCGACGAAGAGCATCTTCAAGCGATTCGTTTTTGCGAACGATTGTTTTTGACATCCTACTTCCCTCCCTCCGAACAACAACACTTGCATTTGTAGTACTAAACATGTACTTGTCAATTATAATACATCCCCTATGAGAGGTCAACTAAAAAAGCTGTCATCGTCTCCCTTTCTTGTCCATACAATGGTGGAGAAAGGGGTGACAGTGATGGGACGTTTATTCATTTTATTTATCATTCATCTCGGCATGTTTTTGCTTGGCATGCTGATGATGAAGTCAGGGCTTTATGTACTTTCTGGCGATCGGTTAAAACGATGGATATTGCATTTCACGAAAACGCCTGTCCAAAGCTTTCTGACCGGAACAATCGCCACCGCGCTATTGCAAAGCAGCTCAGCGATGATGGTGCTTACCGTTGGGCTTGTGGCCACCGGCTATTTAACGTTCCAGCAATCGATCGGGATTATTTTAGGCAGCAACATCGGTTCGACGATCACGACGGAACTCATTACACTTGATTTAGGAACAAGCATCATCCCGATGCTATTAGCCGGAGCGTTTCTCGTCTTTTTTGCGCGCCATCGCATCGGATATAGCATCGGCATGACGCTCGTTGGACTTGCTTGTTTATTTTTTGCGATGGAAGGGTTTAGCGGATTAGCCAAACCGCTTTCCACTAATCCTCTCGTCCATGAATGGCTGCAACGAACAAACCGTTCGCACGCATTCGGCGTTCTCGTTGGAACAGTGCTAACAGCGCTCATTCAATCGAGCGCCGCCACGATCGGCATCGCGATGGGGTTTCTTCATGAGCGGCTGCTCACGTTGCCAGCCGGCATCGCCATTTTGCTTGGCGCTAATATCGGTACGTGCGTCACCGCTCTGTTAGCAAGCATCGGCGCGAGCCGAGAAGCGAAATTCACCGCCTATACTCATTTATGGCTTAATGTTGCTGGGGTTGGCGTCTTTTCTTTTTTGATTGCCCCGTTTGCGCATATCGTCCGTCTATTCGCTTCATCACCAGATGTGCAATTGGCTCACGCGAGCGTGTTATTTAACGTCATTTGCTCCGTTGTTGCACTGCCGTTTACCCGCTGGATGGAATGGTGGATTTACCGTATACACGGGATTAATAATCGGTCGTAGCCGTTTTTCCTTGGACGATCGCCACGCCTGAGCTTGTGCCGATGCGCGTTGCTCCGGCTTCGATCATCGCTTCTGCCCCTTGAAGATCGCGAACGCCGCCGGATGCTTTCACCCCAATATTCGGGCCAACCGTTTTTCGCATGAGCGTGATGTCTTCGACTGTTGCGCCGCCTGTGGAAAATCCGGTCGACGTTTTCACGTAATCAGCACCTGCTTGCACCGCTAAACGGCAAGCACGTACTTTTTCTTCTTCCGAAAGCAAGCACGTTTCAATAATTACTTTCACAAGCGCTTTTCCTTTTGCCGCTTCAACTACGGCACGAATGTCGCGCTCTACTAATTCGTCGTCGCCGTCTTTTAAAGCGCCGATATTGATGACCATATCGACTTCGGTTGCCCCTTTTTCAATCGCATCTTTCGTTTCAAACGCTTTCGTTTCCGGCGTATTTGCCCCGAGCGGAAAACCGATTACTGTGCATACTTTCACATCAGTTCCTTTTAACAGCTCCGCTGCCGTCGCCACCCATGTCGGGTTGACACAAACAGACGCAAATCCATACTCTTTCGCTTCTTTGCACAATTGAACGATTTGTGCTTTTGTTGTATTCGCTTTCAATAACGTATGGTCAATCATTTTCGCAATATTCGTTGTCATTGTAGATCTCCTTTCTGGCATGAAATAAAAGAAGTCTGACCTCTATCATCATACCACTTTTCCTTTTCAAAAACTAGTTTTCCCGAAAAATTTCTCTTCTATAAGAAAATCGGAGAGCGATTGTTAGGTAGCCAAGGAACTAGCCAAAAGAAACGGAAACATTCAACGACGGGGGCGGGGATTCGGTCTTGAGATGGCTCCAAAAATAAACCCAGCGAAACGCTGGGTTATGAGCTTAATTTCATATCCTTCACAAGTGAATCGGACACTACGCGGACAAACTCCCCTTCGTTATATGGGTAGCCTGCTTTTGTAATTTTCACTTTCACTAGTTGGCCGATCATGTCTTCTGTCGCTGGGAATTTCACTTTTAAATAGTTATCGGTATAACCGACGTATAAGCCGTTTTCTGGCTCTTCCTTATACGGTTCTTCTGGAATGACTTCGAGCACGTGCCCTTCAAACTGCGACGCATATTCTTTCGCAAGCTGGTCAGAAAGAGCAATTAAACGATGCACACGTTCATTTTTCACTTCTTCATCCACTTGGTCTGGCATTCTAGCCGCCGGCGTACCTGTCCGTTTCGAATACGGGAAGACGTGAAGTTCAGAAAAACGCTGGTCGCGAATAAAGTGGAACGTCTCCATAAATTCTTCTTCCGTTTCCCCTGGAAACCCGACGATCACGTCCGAAGTAACGGCTAACTCCGGAAATACTTCGCGCAATCGCGCGAGCCGTTCGGCAAAAAATTCCGCCGTATATTTGCGGCGCATCCGCTTTAGTACGGTGTTTGAGCCTGATTGCAACGGAATGTGCAAATGGCGGACGATTTTATCCGATTGCTTTAAGACGTCAATCACTTCATCGGTAATTTGGCTTGCTTCAATCGATGAAATGCGCAGCCGTTTCAATCCGACCACTTGTTCGTCAAGATCGCGAAGCAATGCCGCGAAATTATAATCTTTCATGTCTTCTCCGTAACCGCCCGTATGAATGCCCGTCAAGACGATTTCTTGATAGCCGGCATCGACAAGCTGCTGCGCTTGGCGAATGACTTCTTTCGGATCGCGCGAACGCATTAAGCCGCGCGCCCACGGAATAATACAAAACGTACAAAAGTTGTTACAGCCTTCTTGAATTTTTAACGACGCGCGCGTCCGGTCAGTAAAGGCAGGAACGTCTAGTTCTTCATATACCCGTGTTTTCATAATGTTGCTGACGCCGTTAATCGGCTGGCGCTCCCGCTTAAACTGCTCGATATAGTCAAGAATCTTCGCGCGGTCTTGCGTTCCGATGACGACATCCACCCCAGGAATGGCCATCACTTCCGCTGGCGATGTTTGCGCATAACAACCGGTTACGCAAACGACCGCATCTGGATTTTGCCGAATCGCCCGGCGAATGACTTGACGGCTTTTTTTATCCCCTGTATTCGTGACCGTACACGTATTAATGACGTATACGTCCGCATGACTTTCAAACTCTTTCCGTTCGTATCCCGCCTGTTTAAAGAGTTGCCAAATCGCTTCGGTTTCGTAATGGTTGACTTTACACCCTAACGTATGAAATGCCACTGTTGGCATTGCTCTCACCTCACTTTAATTCCCATTCATACGATGCCGCTGCCAACACATAAAGCGGAGCCGTTTCCGTCCGCAAAATGCGCGGGCCAAGGCCGCACGATAAAAAGCCTTCGTCATGAAGCCATTCGATTTCTTTGGAAGAGAAACCACCTTCTGGCCCGAACAATACGATGAGCGACTGCCCCGGTTTCATTTGCCGCAGCACCGTTCGAAGCACGGACGCTTCACCGCTCCGTGCTTCTTCCTCATCTGCCACTAGACGGTAGTCAAGCGTTTTGGCGAATTCCGTTAGCTCGCGAAGCGTCATCGGCGCATGCACATGAGGAACGTACGCTCGATGTGCTTGTTCCGCTGCTTCTTTCGCAATTTTTTGCCACCGTTCGAGCTTTTTTTCCGCTTTTTTCGCTTCCCATTTCACGACAGAACGCGCTGCTAAAAACGGAATAAACGCAAAAGCGCCCAGCTCCGTTCCTTTTTGAATGACAAACTCGAATTTATCCGCTTTTGGCAGCCCATGAGCAATGTAAATCTGCACCGGCAATTCTGTTCGCTCTTCTTTCCATTCTATAACACGAACGATGACGCTCTCATTGGTAATTTGTTCAATTTCACACAAAGCGGACAAGCCATTTCCGCTGCTGCAAATCACTTCGTCGCCTTCGTTCATCCGCATAACGCGGACGATATGATGATAATCGTCACCGGAAATGACGATTTGCTCGTTGTTTACTTGGTCACTCGACACAAAATACCGTTGCAAAACGACACCTTCTTTTCAAGCTTTTCGCGCAATAAATGCGATCCAATCTTCCATCGTCAACGTTTCTTCAATGACAAATCCAGCTTTTAAGAGTCCATCTTTCACCTCTTGTTTTTTCGCCTGAATAATTCCAGATGTAATGAAATAGCCGTTCGGTTCCAACAGGCGGTAGGCATCGTCCACAAAGCGCAAAATAATTTCCGCTAAAATGTTGGCGACAATGACGTTTGCCTTTGTATCGATATGATCGAGCAAATTATTTTGCGCAACCGTCACGACGTGCTGCACTTTATTTAGCTTCACATTCAGCTTGGCGCTGTCCACCGCGACTTGATCTAAATCAAGCGCGTGAACGGATTTCGCGCCAAGCATCGCTGCCGCAATGCTTAAAATGCCGGAACCGGTGCCGACGTCAATGACGACATCGCCCGGTTGCACGCATTTTTCGAGCGCTTGAATGCACATGACCGTTGTCGGATGCGTCCCTGTCCCAAACGCCATGCCTGGGTCTAATTCGATGATTAATTCATCGCTCGAAACGCGTTCGTACGTTTCCCACGTTGGTACGATTGTAAATCGCTCCGAAATTTTTACTGGATTATAATATTTTTTCCAAGCGGTTGCCCATTCTTCTTCGTTTACTTCGCTAATCGTTACTTTATTTCGTCCGACATCGATATTATAAAGAATTAAGTTGTTAATCGCCTGCTTAATTTCTTCAACCGTTTCGCCTAAAAAACTGTTCACCGGCAAATACGCTTTAATCACGACCCCTTCTTCAGGATAGTCGTCTGGATTCAATTCGTAAATTTCGCCAAAGCTTGTGTCGCGCTCTTTCGTTAAATCGAACGGGTCTTCAATGACGACGCCGCCGGCTCCCGCTTCGTGCAAAATATTTGAAATCGCCTCAACCGCTTCATGTGTCGTATGGATGCTAATTTCTGACCATTTCATAAATGTGTTTATTCCCCTTTAAACGCTTTTTTTACTTTTTCAAAAAAGCTATCATGCGTTCCTTGATGCATTTGCTGGCCGCCTAACTGATCAAATTCACGCAACAATTGCTTCTGCTTCTCCGTCAATTTCGTTGGCGTGACGACGCGGACGATGACATGCTGGTCGCCATTCCCATAGCCGCGGACGTTCGGCACCCCTTTTCCTTTTAAGCGGAATTTCGTGCCCGTTTGCGTGCCTGCCGGAATTTTTAGCTTCACTTTGCCGTGCAGCGTTGGCACTTCCAGCTCATCACCAAGCGCGGCTTGGGCGAACGTCAGCGGAATTTCGCAGTAAATGTCGTCGCCGTCGCGCTCGAAAAATTCGTGCGGCTCGACGTGGAACACGATATATAAGTCGCCTGGTGGTCCACCGTTTACCCCCGGCTCTCCTTGTCCGGCTATCCGTAGTTGCTGGCCATCATCAATTCCCGCTGGAATTTTAACGTGGATTTTCTTCCGCTTTTTCACGCGGCCTTTTCCGCCGCACGTTGTACACTTTTCTTTAATAAATTGCCCTGTGCCGCCGCAATAATGGCACGCTCTTCGGTTGACGATCCGGCCAAACGGCGTGACTTGTTCGACGCTAATTTGTCCTGTGCCGTGGCAGTGCGAGCACGTCTCTTTTTTCGTGCCCGGTTTCGCACCAGAGCCGTGACACGTGTCACACGTTTCTTCGCGCGGAATTTCGATATCGGTTTCTTTCCCGAAAGCCGCTTCCTCAAACGTAATCGTCATCGTATATTGCAAATCGGCGCCTGCGCGTGGCGCGTTCGGGTCGCGGCGGCGACCACCGCCAAAAAAGGACGTAAAAATATCTTCAAACCCGCCAAAGCCGCTAAAGCTGCCAAAATCAAAGTCGTCGCTGCGAAAGCCGCCGAAGCCTTGGTTCGGATCCGTATGGCCAAACTGATCATAATGCGCGCGTTTTTGATCGTCGCTTAACACTTCGTACGCTTCTTTAATTTCTTTAAACTTTTCTTCCGCTCCCGGCTCTTTATTCACGTCCGGGTGGTATTGCTTCGAAAGTTTCCGATACGCTTTTTTTATTTCCTCTTTTGTCGCGTTTTTGCTTACTCCGAGAATTTCATAATAATCTCGTTTCGTCATCATCACCCACTCCCGTTTCACTCACATAAAATTAATTGTATCATTCGTTTCTTGGCATATGCAATAGGTACGCGTGAAATGAAAAAGTCAAAGCCAAGGCAGGCCTGACTTTGACTTTCTCTTTTTATTTATCGTCTTTTACTTCTTCAAATTCCGCATCAACAACGTTGTCGTCTTTTTTGGCAGTACCGTCGGCGCCTGGCTGTTGCTGCGCTTGTTTTGCTGCTTGTTCATATAGCTTGATCGATAACTGCTGCACGATTTCTTGCAGTGCGTTTTTCTTCGCGCGAATGTCTTCGATGTCGTTTTTCTCTAACGCTGCTTTCAATGCGTCTTTTGCTTCTTGCGCTTTTTTCACTTCGGCTTCGTCTACTTTTCCTTCGAGTTCTTTTAACGTTTTTTCCGTTGTGAACACTAAATGGTCTGCTTCGTTGCGAAGCTCAGCTGCTTCTTTCCGTTTTCTGTCCGCTTCCGCATTTTCTTCCGCTTCACGAATCATGCGTTGAATTTCTTCTTCTGAAAGACCAGACGATGATTTAATTGTAATCGACTGCTCTTTATTTGTCCCTAAATCTTTCGCGCGCACGTGCACAATACCGTTTGCGTCAATATCGAACGTTACTTCGATTTGCGGTACGCCACGTGGAGCCGGCGGAATGTCCGTTAACTGGAAGCGGCCGAGCGTTTTGTTATCGGCAGCCATCGGACGTTCCCCTTGCAAGACGTGAATATCTACCGCTGTTTGGTTGTCCGTTGCCGTCGAGAAAATTTGCGATTTGCTTGTCGGAATCGTTGTATTGCGTTCAATGAGCTTCGTGAAGACACCGCCCATTGTTTCAATCCCTAACGAAAGCGGTGTGACGTCTAGTAATACGACGTCTTTCACGTCCCCAGCGATTACTCCGCCTTGAATTGCTGCACCGATCGCTACGACTTCGTCTGGGTTTACGCCTTTATGCGGCTCTTTGCCGATTTCTTTTTTAATCGCTTCTTGTACGGCAGGAATGCGCGTCGAACCGCCGACAAGGATCACTTTATCGATATCCGCTGGCGTTAATCCGGCATCTTTCAACGCTTGACGCACGGGCCCCATCGTGCGTTCAACAAGATGCGCAGACAATTCTTCAAATTTCGCGCGCGTTAACGTCATTTCTAAATGCAACGGACCTGTTTCGTTCGCGCTAATGAATGGCAACGAAATTTGCGTTTGTGTCACGCCAGAAAGGTCTTTTTTCGCTTTTTCTGCCGCATCTTTTAGGCGCTGCAACGCCATTTTGTCTTTCGATAAATCAATGCCATGTTCTTTTTTGAATTGCTCGACTAAGTAATCGATGATCACTTGGTCAAAGTCGTCCCCACCAAGGTGGTTATCGCCGGCTGTCGCTTTTACTTCAAATACGCCGTCGCCTAATTCCAAAATCGATACGTCAAACGTACCGCCACCTAAGTCGTAGACAAGAATCGTTTGGTCTTCGTCCATTTTATCCAATCCGTACGCAAGTGCTGCGGCTGTCGGCTCGTTAATGATGCGCTCGACTTCTAATCCAGCGATGCGGCCGGCATCTTTTGTTGCTTGACGTTGAGCATCGTTAAAGTATGCTGGAACGGTAATGACCGCGCGTGTGACCGGCTCGCCTAAATACGCTTCTGCATACGATTTTAAATATTGTAAAATCATCGCTGAAATTTCTTGTGGCGTATATTGTTTCCCTTCAATTTCCACTTTATAGTTCGTTCCCATATGGCGCTTAATCGAAATAACGGTATTCGGGTTCGTAATCGCTTGACGTTTTGCCACCTCCCCTACTTGCCGTTCTCCGTTTTTAAATGCCACCACTGAAGGAGTGGTTCGGTTTCCTTCTGGGTTTGGAATGACTTTTGGCTCGCCACCTTCTAGTACTGCTACGCAAGAGTTTGTAGTCCCTAAGTCAATGCCGATAATTTTGCTCATCGCGATCACCCTCCTGTTACATTATTGACTCACTTTGACCATTGCTGGCCGAATGACACGGTCTTTTAATTTATATCCTTTTTGAAATTCTTCAACGACCGTGTTTGGTTCGTAGTTGCTATCTTCGACTTGCATCACCGCTTGATGCACATGCGGGTCGAACGGTTTTCCAACCGATTCAATCGCCTCGACCCCTTCTTTTTTCAACGCTTCTACTAAAGAGCGGTACACCATTTCCATTCCTTGTAAAATCGATTTCGCTTTTTCGTCTTCCACTTCAATTTTTAAGGCGCGTTCGAAGTTATCTAACGCTGGCAATAAATCCGTCACTAAGCTTTGGGCACGGTATTTTTCGGCCGCTTCAAATTCGAGCTTTGTGCGGCGCCGAAAATTATCAAAATCCGCATACAAGCGAAGATAACGCTGTTCCATTTCTTGCAATTTCCCTTGCAACTCCGCAATTTGTGCGTGTGCAGTCGCCAGCTCTTCGCTTTGATTGGCTGTTTCTTGCTGCACTTCTGTTGTTTCTGTTTCTTCCGTATTTACATCCGGTTGTTCATATGTAGTCTCTTCTTGCACTTGAACCGTTTCTTTTTGTTCTTTTTCCACCAACCTCACCTCCCTTTCAGCGATTGTTTATGTATATTTCACAAGGAAAGGATGGGGTGTCAACCACCTGCCATCCATTATCCAATATGACCAATGCTAGTTGTTTTGATACCAGTCTGTCAGCACCGTCGATAAATCGGAGGCGACGCGGTTTAGAATCGTAATGACGCGAGAATATTCCATGCGCGTCGGGCCGAGCACTGCAATCGTTCCCAACTGTTCTTCGCCGATCGAATAGGTCGCTGTAATTAAGCTGCAGTTTTCCATTCCGCTTAATTGGTTTTCGCGTCCGATCGTGACTTGAATACCTTTTTGCCGGTTTTTGCGCAACAAACGGTAAAAGTCTTTTTCTTGCTCGATCATGGTCATTAAGGAGCGGATTTTTTGAATATCGTTAAACTCCGGCTGGCTGAGCATGTTCGTTTTTCCGGCAAAAAACATCTTCTCTTCTTGCGGTACATCGAGCGTTTCGGCGATCGTTTTCAACATGCTGTCATAGCGATAAATATGCGTGCGCAACACGTTGGCCACTTCTTTATAAATTTTATCTTTTAATTCGATCAGCGGCACACCGACTAGCCGCTCATTCAAAATGTTCACCATTTTTTCTAAATCGGAAGCGTTCACGGAAGCTGGAATCGTAATAACGCGGTTCTCCACATGCCCCGTATCTGTAACGATAATCGCCACCGCTGTTTCTTTGTTCAGCGGAATAATTTGTAGCCGTTTCAACTTATTTTCTTTCACGGCCGGTCCGAGAACGATCGATGTATAGCTTGTTAAGTCGGACAAAATTTGCGCTGATTTTTGCACTAGTTTTTCCAGTTCATAAATACGATCGGCGAAAATTGATTTAATTTTGTTCATATCTTCTTGTGTCAGCCGCTGTGGTGACAATAGATGGTCGACATAATAACGATAGCCTTTTTCCGATGGCACCCTTCCCGATGAAATGTGCGTTTTCTCAATATATCCCAATTCTTCCAAATCTGCCATTTCATTTCGGATCGTCGCTGAGCTGAACATAATTTTCTCTTTCTTTGATAACGTTCTGGAGCCGACGGGCTGACCGTAACGAATAAAATCATCAATAATGACTTGTAAAATAAGTAATTGGCGATCGGTTAGCAACTATCATCACCTCTGTTAGCACTCAGGTTGTTCGAGTGCTAAATCTATTATTAAAGTATCAAATTCGGTCGTTTCTGTCAATTAGGTTGTGCCATTCCAATACCTGTTGAAGCATTTCTCCATAGGTTTTTTGTAACAGCCAAAACAATTCTGCTTCTAGCTCTTTTAATGTTTGTCCACCTGTGATAAACTGTTGCATAGGACTCTCTGACCTCCTTAGTGATTTATGTGCACTTATCACAATACAGGAAGAGAGTCCTTTTTGCATCTTTTTTGCTCATCCCCCTTCTGTTCAAGGAACCCTCCCCTTGAAACATATGGAAGAGGATTTAGCGCCCTCCCACAAACATTTTACTCATACGTGCCAAGAAACGACTGAAACACTTCATTGCCAAGTAGTTTGCCGCGGTGCGTGAGGCGAAGATGAGTTGCGGTTTCCTCCAATAGCCCTTTCTCTTTTTCATTTTCAATTACTTCAGCAAACACATCGTGAACCGACCGGTGAAATTTTTCGTAAAATCGCTGTTTGGCTACCCCTTCCATTTTTCGCAATCCTAAAAACATTTCCTCTTCCATTCGCTCTGTCTCGCTGACTTCATGGTGTTCTATATACGGTAGTTTGCCTTGTTGAATCAACTCTATATATTTTTTGAGCGGTCTGGCATTAACGTTTCGCGTTCCATTGACGTAACTATGGGCACCAGCGCCGATTCCGTAATATTCTTCGTTATTCCAATACGTCAAATTATGGCGGCTTTCAAAGCCGGGGCGGGTATAATTACTGAGCTCGTATTGGTTGTACTTGTTTTCTTCCATTTTTTTTATAATTTCTTCGTACATTTCCGCTTCTTCCTCTTGATCTGGCAAAGAAAGGTTACCTTTTCTCATTAAATTATAAAACACAGTTTTAGGCTCAATAATTAACGAATACGCTGAAATGTGCTGAACATCGAGCGAAAACGCTAGAGCCAAATCCGCTTGTAGTTGCGCGATCGTTTGCCCCGGCAACCCATACATTAAATCGATGCTAACGTTAGAAAAACCGACCGCTTTTGCTGCTTCGAGCGCACGCAACACATCGGTTTGCCGATGGGTACGACCGATGTGTTTTAACAACTCATCATCGAACGTTTGCACCCCGATACTTAACCGATTGACCCCCGCTTCTTTTAATAGCTGCAATTTTTCGCGTGACAGTTCATTCGGGTTTGCTTCCAACGTAAATTCCACGTCATCCGCCACAAACGGAAGGTAGTTATGAATGCTCGTTAACAAAAAATCGAGCTGTCGTATATCGAGCGCAGTTGGCGTGCCACCGCCAACAAAAATCGTGTGTAGCTGATCGGTCGGAAACTGCGCGATCGTCCGCCTCATTTCTTGTTCCATCGCCTGCAAATATTCCATCACCGGCTGTCCTTTTAAAAATACTTTGTTGAAATCGCAATAATGGCAAATGTGCGTACAAAACGGAATGTGCAAATACGCTGCCCGAATCAATCGTTATCGCTCCTTTTCGTAAAAAATAAGGCCATCCCATCCGATGAGACAGCCTTTGTTTTTCGTTATTTTTTATCGTCCATTTTCAGTACGGCCATGAACGCTTCTTGCGGAACTTCGACGGAGCCGACTTGCTTCATCCGCTTTTTCCCTTCTTTTTGTTTTTCTAATAGTTTCCGTTTCCGCGATACGTCACCGCCGTAACATTTCGCCAAGACGTTTTTACGCAGCGCCTTAATGGTAGAACGAGCAACGATTTTGTTCCCGATCGCCGCTTGTACCGGCACTTCAAATTGTTGGCGCGGGATTAAGTCTTTTAGCTTTTCGACAATCACTTTTCCACGCTCATACGCCGAATCGCGGTGAACGATGAACGAAAGTGCGTCCACTTTTTCGCCATTTAAAAGAATGTCCATTTTCACGAGTTTGGACGGTTTGTAGCCGATGAGTTCGTAGTCGAACGACGCATACCCTTTCGTGCTCGATTTTAAACTATCGAAGAAATCATAGACAATTTCGGATAACGGAATTTCATAAATTAACATGACCCGTTTTTCGTCTAAATATTGCATGTCAACAAAAATACCGCGCTTGCCTTGGCATAATTCCATGACCGCTCCGACGTAATCGTTCGGCACCATCACCGTCGCTTTGACATACGGTTCTTCGACGCGGTCAATTTTTTGCGGATCCGGCATGTTCGATGGGTTATCGACTTGAAGCTCCGTTCCGTCCGTTAAATACACTTTGTAAACAACGCTTGGCGCAGTTGTAATTAAGTCAATGTTAAATTCGCGCTCGATGCGCTCTTGAATAATTTCCATATGCAATAGCCCTAAAAAGCCACATCGGAAGCCGAAACCAAGCGCTTGTGACGTTTCCGGCTCAAATTGGAGCGCGGCATCGTTTAACTGCAATTTTTCCAACGCTTCGCGCAAATCGTTATATTTCGCCGTATCGATCGGATACATGCCGCAAAAGACCATCGGATTTAACCGGCGATACCCCGGAAGCGGCTCAGCGGCCGGATTTTTCGCATCGGTAATCGTATCCCCGACGCGCGTGTCGCTTACATTTTTAATGGAAGCAGTCAAATAGCCAACGTCTCCGACGGTCAATTCATCGACGACTTTTGCTTTTGGTGTAAAGACGCCGACTTCCACGACTTCAAATTCTTTTCCCGTCGACATCATTTTAATTTTTTGCCCCGGCTTGACGGTTCCTTCGACGACACGGATATAGGCGACGACACCGCGATACGAGTCGTAAAGCGAGTCAAAAATGAGCGCTTTCAGCGGCGCATCTGGATCACCAGTTGGCGCAGGAATTTTTTCGACGATTTGTTCTAAAATTTCATCGATACCGATGCCAGCTTTGGCGGAGGCTAATACCGCTTCGGAAGCATCTAGTCCAATCACATCTTCGATTTCTTGGCGGACGCGCTCTGGCTCAGCGCTTGGTAAATCGATTTTATTAATGACCGGTAAAATTTCAAGGTTGTTGTCTAACGCCAAATACACGTTCGCTAATGTTTGCGCCTCAATCCCTTGCGCCGCATCGACAACGAGAATCGCCCCTTCACAAGCAGCTAAACTGCGCGATACTTCATACGTGAAATCGACGTGCCCAGGCGTATCAATTAAATGGAAAATGTATTCTTCCCCGTCTTTTGCTTTATAGTTTAGCTGCACAGCATTCAATTTAATTGTAATGCCGCGCTCACGCTCTAACTCCATCGAATCAAGCAGCTGGTCTTTCATTTCCCGCTCCGAAATCGCCCCTGTGCGCTCAAGAATGCGGTCAGCCAATGTCGATTTTCCATGGTCAATATGCGCGATAATGGAAAAGTTGCGGATTTTTTCTCTTCTTTTTAGTCTTTCTTCACGATTCATCTATTTCACTCCTACTGTTTCCGAAACTACACTAGCTTTGATTATAGCAACACAACCGGCAATATTCAATGATTAGCACGAAAGAAAAAAGCCGGGGATCCCCGACTTCATTTCACGAGCTTGCCGAACAATGAAAGTAGCTCGGTCACCGCCAGATGAACTGCTTCCGCCAAACGTTTTCCAAGCTCAGAAAACAAGTTGAACATTTTCCATTGTTCTAGCTTTTTCGCCTTTTCGTCTACCGTTTCGCTCGTTACTTTGTTTCCTAGCACTGTCGCTTCAACCGCTCCTTTTTCATTTTTCTTGACAGCCACTACCGATTGAAACGACGGGTCGTGATATCCTTTCATCTTTAACAGCCCTTCGTTTGCTTGTTGCATACCAAGCAGCACACCAAAAAAAAGAATGACAACAGCGGCAAAAAACTGCAGCGTAAATTTCATCTCTACCCTCCGATGTCGGTATATCAACATTTTTGGCACTTTATAGCCAAGATTACATCTTTGTTTACTTCTTTTGCGCAGGAGCCGGCGCTTGCACTTTTTCCGCCTGCCAATAATACTCGCTAAACACATCCGCAACGGCCGCTGCGGTTCGAAATAGTTCTTCAAACGCATTTTCCACTCCGCCAAATTCGATTAACATCGCGTTTCCTGATAAATCTTGATTAAATTTCCCGTTCGTTTCCTCCCCTTTTTTCTCGATTACTCCACGGCTTAACCCCGGATATTTTTTTTGCAGCAATTGATGAAGCTGTGTCGCCAGCTGCAAATTTCTTTCGTAATTCGGATTTTCCCCGCCAATAATAAACACGACACGAGCATAATCAATTCCGTTAATCGTCACCGTCGTATATTTTCGGCGCCGGGAATCGCGGTGAATATCAATTAAATATTGCAAATCACGATTATGACCAAGCGCCTCCATAACGATTTGCCGAGACATGTCGTAGGATTGGTAATATTTCATCCCTTTTTCTACTAGCTTTCGTTGGATGTCAACGGAGCTTCCTTCAGCACCAATCCCCCGCTTTTCTAACTCTTCCGCTAATTTTTGCCCAACTTTTGTCACGTTCACACTGCGATGAAACGCAAGATCCGGATTCGTGACCCCTTTCAAAGCTGGTAAATACGATTCATACGTATGTGTATAGTAAATATATACAACTTTTTTTCCACCTGTCGTCATCGTTGGCGGCGGTACCGGTTTTTCATCTTGAGCCTCATCAGCTTTCTCTAAATTTTCTAAAGACGCTTCCCGCTCGGCGAGCATGACTTCAAGCGGCGGGGCTGATTCATATGGCATGTTCGTATAGTCCGTTCCTTCTCCGGCAACAACGATTTTGCTGTCGTATAAGGCGAAGCCTGGCAGCTCGCTTCCGAGCAAGCTGCGCGGATCGTTGAGATTAACGCTTGTCATGATGCGAAACAAAATCGAGGAGTAACTGATTCGTTGCCTCTCTTTCGGCAAGTTTTGCAAAAAATAATGATTTTCAAAGCTAAGCAAATGGACGAACGTTTCCTCAGGAAAATGGTTCACTACGTTATTTACCGATGACGAAGAAAAACGATATTCCGGTTTTAATGATGTCAATAACCCGACGAGCGTAAACATCATCATCCAGCCTAAAACCGCGATAATCGCTATTTTTTTAATGCTTGTCCCATGAATCGTTACGATCATTTGTCGAGAACGAAGCCGTTTCATGTTCTCACCCTTTCTAAGCTTGTCTACTAATTTAACAGTATGGCCAAGCTTAAAAAGATAGAACCGATTTTTTTGCGATTAATGCGTATAGGCGCCGGTGTTGCCTTGGTCAACTTGCTCGTGCAGTGCCGCATTTAAACCGCTTGCGAGCAAATTGGCCATATCTTCAATAAATAAATCGACTTCTTTCGGCGTCACCATTAAATTATGGCCAAGCGGTGCCAGCACTTCATGAATGAGCGACCGTTTTTCTTCGTCGTCAAGCGTCCCGATCATCCCTAAAAATGTCGACCGTTCTGCTGGTCCTGGCATATCTTCTTCCGTTAGTTTTTTTCGTTTTCCAAACATCCAGCCAGATGGTGTTAATAAATGAGAAGGACGCTTCCCTTCCCGCATTTCTCTTCCGAAATGTTTCAACAAAAAATCAATCGTATCGCTCGTAATCGACACCGCATCGACAACGGTTGGCACCCCGATTGCAATGACCGGAATTCCTAGCGTTTCTTTGCTCAGTTCTTTTCGTTTATTCCCCACTCCCGATCCTGGGTGGATGCCGGTGTCGGAAATTTGAATCGTTGCATTGACACGTTCAATCGACCGAGCCGCCAACGCATCGATCACAACAACAAAATCTGGCTTTGTTTTTTCGACGACCCCGCGAATAATATCGCTCGTTTCAATTCCTGTCGTCCCCATCACGCCCGGCGCAACGGCGCTTACCGGTCGAAACCCTTCTTCAACGCTTTCTGGTTGAAGCTGAAACAAATGTCTTGTAATCAGTAAATTTTCAACCGCTAGCGGGCCGAGCGCATCAGGAGTGACGTTGTCATTGCCAAGACCTACGACAAGACAACTCGCCGCTTGCCCAATATTTAATTTGCGTAAAAACGAATGAAACTCTTTCGCAAATATTTCCTCTACCTTTTTTTGTAGTTCGGTGTCTTGCTCGCGAATGCCTTGTGCTTCAATCGTAATATACGTTCCCGGCTTTTTGCCGATCGATTTCGCGCCTTCTTCCGTCACTTCGACATGCGATAATTTCACCCCGTCGATTTCGCGGTCATGAATGATGACGCCTTCAATTTGCGACGATGCTTCACGCTTTTGTTGCAGCCGTTCTTCTACCGCCATTTCGTGCGCCTCCACGGCTAAATCCGTCCGTACCGCGTATTTGCTAAGGTCTAACATAGCGGCATTCCTCCTTTTCTCCATATATGTTTATTGTCGCCGCTTTGTTGTGATTTCATGCACTTTTGCTCCCGCTTACCCGTGAAATTT
>NZ_JAPSMC010000021.1 GCF_026847645.1 Anoxybacillus sp. J5B_2022 | reverse complement strand
GGTTCATCACCGAAAGATGTACTTGACTTTTAAAGTAAATTATGATATCGACATTATTCAAATAAGACGAATGGTAAAAAATGAAAAAAATGATCGTTTTAATTTTACGTATCATGAACATTTTTCTTTGTCAAGTACATTTTGTGGTGAAGAGCCAGAAAAATAACGAACGAAAGTACAATCGAATAAGCACCAACCTTATAAAAAAATCAACATCGCAAAAAGCTCTGTAAAGAAAAAATATTGACAAACAGAAAAACGAGCCGTATAATTTTCTTTGTTGCCTTGAGGTGATTCTGATGAAATGGTCTATCCATCAGCTTCATCAATTGCAGGCAAAAGGGCTTGCAATTGAAGAAACTGTCGATGTTTCCGATTTGAAACAGATCGACAAATTCATTCGCGACATTTCGCCTGTTCATGTCGAAGGTCGTGCGGACATTGGCGCGACGAAATTTACTTTCCACTTAACGATTGAAGGAACGATGGTGTTGCCTTGTTCCCGTACGTTAGTGGATGTTTCGTATCCGTTTACGATTCAGACGACGGAAACGTTTTTTTTAAACGATTATGATGTAAATCCAGACGAAGATACGCATCTCGTGCAAGGGGACTCAATCGACTTATTGCCGATTGTCAAAGAACTCGTTCTTTTGGAAATTCCAATGCAAGTTTTTGCGGAAGAAACAGTTCAAGGCGGTGCGCCGCAATCGGGTGTTGGTTGGGAGGTCATTACGGAAGAACAAGCAAAGAACAAAATCGATCCTCGTCTGGCCGGATTAGCGAAGTTTTTTGAACAAAAAGACAAGTGAGAAGAACCGGATGATCCGGGCCTTCACGATAATTGCTAAACCATGTTAAGGAGGTGGAAACAATGGCTGTACCTTTTAGAAGAACATCGAAAACGAAAAAAAGAATGCGTCGCACACATTTCAAATTGCAAGTTCCTGGCATGGTTGAATGCCCAAATTGCGGTGAAATGAAATTAGCTCATCGCGTCTGCAAAGCTTGCGGAACTTACAAAGGAAAAGACGTTGTGAACAAATAATGATGAAAAAACGAGCGTGAGGAAGCCTCCTTGCGCTCGTTTTTTCAATATAAGAAGGAAAATAAAGAAGAACGGCCAACATATATAGGGAGGAGGGAAGAAGATGAGTTCAGTTTTATTAGAGCGAGATTATGACGGCATTGTTTGGTTTACAATTAACCGGCCAGAAAAGCGAAATGCGATTAATTATGAAGTGATGGATGCATTGCAAGATACGATTCGGCTCGTAGAAGAAAATGATAAAGTGAAAGTGCTTGTCATTACTGGAACAGGAGAGCAAGCGTTTTGTTCCGGTGGTGATTTAAGCGAATTTCACCATTTGCATACGAAAGAAGAAGCGTACGGCATGCTTTCGAAAATGGGGACGATTTTGTATTCTTTGTTAACGCTTTCGAAGCCGACGGTCGCTTTGTTAAACGGAATGGCGGTCGGCGGTGGCTGCGAATTAGCGACTGCTTGTGATTTTCGCTACGCCAAGCAAGGTGTTAAAGCCGGTTTTATTCAAGGAACGTTAGGCATTACGACCGGATGGGGCGGAGCAAGTATGCTGTTCGAAAAAATACCGTATGCTCATGCGCTCGATCTCTTACTAAGAGCAGAACGAATGCCTGTCGAAAAAATGGCGGAATACGGCTGGGTTCACGAATTGTTAACGGAAGGAAATTTAAAAGAACAGTGTCGTAAGTTGCTCTCCCCATATTTATCCCAATCGGTTCCTGTGTTGCGCGCCTATAAGCAAATAGCGGTGAAAAAATGGAAAACGGACGAGTTTCGCGCGAAATTTTTTGCGGAAATTGAGCAATGCGCGATTCTTTGGGGATCCGAAGAACATGAGGAAGCGGTACGAACTTTTTTAAATCGCTCGTAACTTCCCACTTCTATCTTTTCTACTAGTCGCATACATATAGTGAAAAAAGCGACTAGGGGGAAGGAAAGATGACAAACGTACGCCAAGATGCGTGGACACAGGACGAAGACTTGTTGTTGGCGGAAGTAGTCTTGCGTCACATTCGGGAAGGGGGTACGCAACTACAGGCGTTTGAAGAAGTTGGTAGACGTCTGTCGCGTACCGCTGCCGCTTGCGGTTTTCGCTGGAATTCGTATATACGAAAGCAGTATAAAGAGGCAATTGAATTAGCGAAAAAACAACGAAAAGAAAAGAAAAAAAATGGGGAACAGTCGCCGCAAAGAGAAAGATGCTTATCGGAAGACGGAACGGTGAAAATAACATGGCAAGATGTGATCGCTTTTTTGCAGTCGTACCAACAATCTTCCTCTCACTATCAACATGTTGCCGATGAAAATCGCGCGCTAAAACGAGACATGGAGCAACTGCAGCAAATGGTGACGAAGCTGCAAATGGAAAAAGAACAGCTGCAAAAAGAACTGAAAACGATGCAAGAAGACTATCAGACGCTGATTGGCATTATGGACCGGGCTCGCAAAATGGTTGTGCTAGAAGAAGAGGAACAAGCGAAAAAAATGAAATTCCAAATGGAGCGGAACGGAAATCTTGAGAAGCTAGAAAAATAGAGAAAAAGCTGGTCGATTTCGATCAGCTTTTTCTATTAACTCCCCGATTTAGAATTTGGTAAAATAGGCACAAGAACTGTTTCGGAGAAAGTGAGGAAAATGACGATGAAAGTAGGAATAATCGGGGGCGGGGCGATAGGTCTTTTAACGGCCGCTTATTTGCAGCCGCATTACGAAGTGACCATTTATACGCGGCGGCGAGAACAAGCGGATCTTTTAAATAAACAAAAATTGCGCTTGTGCAAGCAAGGAAAGGAACAAACGATTTCGGTTCACGCCGTGCCATTCGGACAAGAAGAAATAAAAGCAGACGTATTGTTTATCACTGTTAAACAATACGATCTCGCCCATGTGCTCGCGCGACTAAAAGATGTTCCTTTCGCAGCAACGCTCGTTTTTTTACAAAACGGAATGGGCCATCTTCGGCTGTTGACGGAATGGGAAGAGCGCAACATTGTTTTAGGAGTCGTCGAGCACGGGGCGTTAAAGCGGGATGATCGAACAGTGGAACATACGGGCGTCGGCAAAATGACGCTATCGTTATTTCAAGGGCGGCTTGGGCAAGCGGAACAGCTGTTGAACAGAGATATTTTTGATTTTCCGATGGAGTACACAGAAGATTGGCATACGATGTTGACAAACAAATTAGTCGTTAATGCGGTAATCAATCCGTTGACGGCCGTTTTGCGCGTTCGCAATGGAGAGTTGCTTCGTGTGCATGAGTATAAAGAAATGATGGAATTATTATTTGCAGAAGTTCGGGAGGCGTTAGCGTTATTGGACGGAGAGGCGGCATGGCAGCGCATTGTAAGCATTTGTGCAAAAACAGCTCATAACCGTTCGTCCATGTTATCTGACCTTGAACGTGGGCGAAAGACAGAGATAGAAGCGATTTTAGGCTATGTCATCGGAGCAGGAAAAGAAAGAGGCATTTCAACTCCGCTTTGCCAGTTTTTATTTTATGCGGTGAAAGGAATGGAACAAAATGAGTAATGTGATTGCACATATAACCGCAGCATTTGTGACGATGCCGTTATTGTCGTTTTTCGTTATCTATATGGTAGCGAGAAAATGGACGCGGAAAAAGAAAAAATCATTTTATGTGGCGATCAATATTTCTACTTTGTTTTTTATCGTTGCGGTTCATTTTCTTATCGTGGCGATTTGGGGGAAATCATATTTATGGATGATGCTCATTCTGTTGCTTTTGCTTAATATTTTATTTGCCATCGGGTATTGGCGGAAAAAAGGGGATTTACATATCCCATCCGTCTTGCGCCTCTTTTGGCGGTTTAGCTTTCTTTTATTTTTCTTCCTTTATTTCGGTTTACTTGGTTATGGCATTTTTGTGCGAGTGTCTAGCAATATGTGAGCGCATATTTTTTCATTTTAACACCAAGGCGTGGTATACTCAGGAAAGAACATTAAGAGCGAGAAAGGAAGTTTTTTAATATGGAGATATGGGAAATCTCTTTGCGAGCAACGACCCCGTTAGCCACTGATTACATGACGGGAGCGTTTCCGGTCGAAAAAGGATTTGGATATAACTTGAATGAGAGCGATGTGTTTCAGCAGCGGTTACGCGACCTTAGCGAACGGGCATATCCACGACGGCAGCTTGTAGAACATTTATTTTCGTATCACGAAAAGTTTCAAGCGAGTTCGCAAACGTTCGAAAATATTCAAAAACTGGCGAACGCGTCAAGCGTTGTGGTGATCGGAGGACAGCAAGCCGGGCTGCTTACTGGGCCTCTCTATACGATTTATAAAATCATATCAATCATTCAACTCGCAAAAGAACAAGAGCAGCAGCTAGGTGTTCCGGTCGTGCCGGTCTTTTGGATTGCTGGTGAGGATCACGACATCGCTGAAATTGACCACGTATACATAGCGGAAAACGGAAAAGTTCAAAAACGCACGTATCCGCATTCTGTGCAGGAAAAACGAATGGCAGCTGAGTTGTCCATTGATCGAGAGACGTGTCTACAATGGCTAAAAGAAGTAGTGGAAACATACGGTGAAACTGAAACAACAAATGATGTGCTCCGTTTTTTAGAAGATTGTATAGAGCAAGCGAATACGTTTGTCGATTTTTTTGCGGCCATTGTTTTGCGATTGTTTGCGTCAGAAGGATTAGTCGTGGTGAACGCGGCAGATGGAGCGTTGCGCTCGATGGAAAGCGAATTTTTTACTGCGCTCATCGAACGACATCGAGATGTGACGAACGCGGTGATCAAGCAGCAACAGCTGTTAGCGCAGCTTGGGTATCGAAAAGCGCTTGATATAGAGCCGCAATGTGCGAACCTCTTTTATTATGACGGCTGCGAGCGCTGGCTTTTAGAATACGAAAAGGAAACGGACCGTTTTCGCAGCAAAAAAGGAGACATCGCGTTTTCAAAGCAAGAACTATTGATGTTGGCGAAAAAAGACCCGTACAAACTAAGCAATAACGTCGTGACGCGGCCGCTAATGCAAGAATTTTTATTTCCGACGCTCGCCTTTATTGCAGGTCCAGGCGAAATTGCCTATTGGGCTGAGCTGAAAGAAGCGTTTACGCTGTTTAGCTACACGATGCCGCCAGTCGTTCCGAGGTTGAATATGACGCTTGTTGAGCGCTCGATTCAGACAGATTTACAAGAGCTAGGACTGACTGTCGAACAAGTGTTGCAAGGGCATATCGATGAAGCGAAAGTGGCGTGGAGAAAGCGGCAAATCAAGTATCCTCTTGATGAAATGATTGCTACGGCAAAAGAGAGAATCGAAGACATTCATCGGCCGCTACGAGAAATTGGCTTGGAAATTGATCGTGGTTTAGCGAATGTATTGACGAAAAATGCTACTTTCCTTCAAGCACAAATCGATTTTCTTCACCAAACATTGCACCGCTCGATTGAGAGAAAATACGAGGTAGAGTGGAAAAAATTTGCCCGCATCGAAACGTCATTATGGCCGAATAAAGCGCCACAGGAGCGGATTTGGAACATTTTCTATTATATAAATAAATATGGTTTTGATTTTATTCCGCGGCTCATGCAGCTCGACTATCGATGGAATAACTTGCATAAAATTGTATATATATAACAAAAAACGTCGAACGAAAAATCCTGTGTTATACAGGATTTTTTTTTATAAACGAGAATAGTACAGAAAGAATAAATTTGTGGAAATAAAAGTAAAATAAATGTTCGTTTTGGCCGATGGAATCATTAGACGAAAAACGACAAAATAAAACAGAACAAGACGATTTTTTACAGAAAACACCTAAAAATTTGTTTAATTTTGTTGTATAATAAATAAATAGCGAGCTTACAAGGACATACAACACGAAAAAAGGTGGTGAGACGGTGTTTCAACACACGACAGTCTTATTGAAAGAAACGGTTGATGGATTGCAAATAAAGCCTGACGGCGTCTATGTCGATTGCACGCTTGGCGGCGGAGGGCATAGCGAATATTTGCTTTCACAGCTTTCGGAAAAGGGGCGATTGTTTGCCTTCGATCAAGATGAGGTAGCGATTGGCTATGCGAGACAAAAGCTAGCGCGCTATGAACAGCAAGTGACGTTTATTAAAAGTAATTTCCGTTTTTTAGCTACGAAACTAGCGGAGTACGGTGTTCATGAAGTCGATGGCATTTTGTTCGATCTCGGCGTTTCTTCGCCGCAATTGGATACACCAGAGCGCGGCTTCAGCTATCATCACGATGCGCCGCTCGATATGAGAATGAATCGCGAGGAGCCATTAACGGCATACGATATTGTCAATACGTGGCCATACGAGAAACTTGTGCATATTTTCTTTCATTACGGGGAAGAAAAATTTTCGAAACAAGTAGCAAGAAAAATCGAAGCTGCCCGCAAAGAAAAGCCGATCGAGACAACTGGGGAGCTCGTCGAATTGATTAAAGAAGCGATTCCTGCTCCCGCGCGAAGAAGCGGCGGGCATCCGGCGAAACGAATTTTTCAAGCGATTCGTATTGCTGTCAACGATGAATTGCAGGCATTTCAAGAGGCGATCCAGCAAGCGATCGACTTATTAAAACCAAGTGGAAGAATTAGCGTCATTACGTTTCACTCTTTGGAAGATCGCATTTGTAAACTAACCTTTAAAGAAGCAAGCGAAGGACCAAAGCTTCCGCCAGGATTGCCAATGATTCCGGAACAATACAAGCCAAAATTAAAACTAGTGACGAAAAAACCGATCGTTCCTTCAGAAGCAGAACTTGCTGCCAACAACCGCGCCCGCTCGGCGAAATTGCGCATCGCTGAAAAACTATAACAATAAGGAGGGAAATATGTGAGCAATACAGCTGTCAAAATTCAAGAGAAGCAGCGCCAACAACCGTCTGTCCGGCCGAAAGTCAAACGAAAACTTCGCCTTACGCTTGGGGAAAAGCTTGTTTTGTTCTCCTTTCTTTTATTCGTTGTTTATGCATCCGTTCAAATCGTTTCTAACCAAGTATCCATTTATCAAGTAAATAAACATATTCAACAGCTACAAGGAGCGATTGATGAGCAGAAAAAGCATAACAACGATTTATATGTCGAAGTCCAGCAGCTAAGCACTTATGAGCGCATTTTAGAAAAGGCAAAAGAACTCGGGCTTTCGTTAAACGAAAATAACGTGAAAGTTGTACAGGAATGATGGATGATGAGCGATAAAAAGCATAAAAATACCCACAAAGGAGCAGTCATTTTGTTTTGTTTATTCAGCCTGCTCTTTTTTGTGTTAATGTTTCGTTTTGTGCAAATTCAGGCAACCGGTAAGGCGGACGGGAAAGCATTGGCGATAGCAGCCGAAAAACAATATAAACAGAAGCAAACGATTGCGGCGAAACGAGGGTCGATTTTGGATCGGAATGGCGAAGTGTTAGCGGAGGATACGCCGTCCTATACGTTAATGGCAGTGCTTGATCCAACAATGACTACTGACCCGAACGACCCGAAGCATGTTGTCGATCCAGAAAGGACAGCGGAAAAATTAGCACCTCTTTTACATATGGATGTTCGTGAAGCCGAACGTATTTTAACGAAAAAAGCGAAACAAGTGGAATTTGGTACGTACGGACGCAACATTAGCTATGAATTGAAACAAAAAATTGAAGCGTTGAAGTTACCAGGTATCGGGTTTATTCGCGATACGAAACGGTTTTATCCGAACGGAACGTTCGCTTCGTATGTGATCGGCTATGCACAACAAAAAGAAGGAAGCAACGAAGAAAAAAGCAAGACCTTTGGCATGATGGGGATTGAGAAAAGTTTAGATCGTTATTTACAAGAAAAAAATGGATACGTCGTGTTTGAACGGGATAAAGACGGCTTTCGTCTACCAGACACGAAAGAAACGATCGTTCCACCGGACAACGGCGATGAAGTATACTTAACGATCGATCAAAAAATTCAAACATTTTTAGAAGATACGATGAATCAAGTGGAAAAACAGTATCAACCGAAAAAAATTATTGCCATTGTTGCCAATCCGAAAACAGGTGAAATTTTGGCGATGAGCACACGACCAAGTTTCGACCCAAACAAACGCAACATTACGAACTATTTAAACGATGCCATTTCATATCCGTATGAACCAGGGTCGACGATGAAAATGTTTACGTTGGCGGCTGCCATTAACGAAGGGGTGTACAACGGCAATGAACTGTACCGTTCCGGTTCCTACCGAGTAGGGCGGAACGAAATTCGCGACCATAATAAAGTTGGCTGGGGAACGATCACGTTTAACGAAGGGGTGCAGCGTTCGTCGAACGTTGCCTTTGCTAAGCTCGTGAAAGAAAAATTAGGGGAAGACCGCTTTTTGCAATATTTATACCGTTTTCACTTTAATGTGAAAACAGGGATTGATTTGCCGGGAGAAGCACTTGGCAACATTTTATACCGCTATCCAATCGAAAAATTGACGACGGCATTCGGGCAAGGAACGTCCATCACGCCGATTCAACAAATTCAAGCGGCAACGGCGATCGCCAATGGCGGAAAAATGATGAAACCATATGTGGTGGACCGCATTGTCGATCCCGATACGAAAAAAGTAGTTGTGCAACATAAACCGGAAGTCGTCGGAGAACCGATTACAAAAGAAACTGCGCAAAAAGTATTGGATATATTGGAAACGGTTGTGACATCGGAAAAAGGGACAGGTCGCCCGTACCAAATTGAAGGATATCGGGTAGCCGGAAAAACGGGAACGGCGCAAATTCCTTCGCCAAAAGGCGGCTATTTAACCGGCTACGAAAACTATATTTTTTCGTTTTTAGGGATGGCGCCGAAAGAAGACCCGCAACTATTAATGTACGTCGCTGTTCAGCAACCGAAACTGTCCCCTACAGAAACGGGAGCGGCACCTGTTTCGATGATTTTTAATACGGTGATGAAAAATAGTTTACAATATTTAAATATCCGCCCTTCTTTTGAAAAAACGGAGAAATCGCTTGATAAAAAAGGGATTGAGCTGCCGTCATACGCTGGACAAACGGTGGATGCTGCAGTGAAAGATGTGAAAGCGAAAGGGTTATTGCCTGTCGTGATCGGCAACGGAGCTGAAGTGGAAGCACAGCTACCTTTTGCGGGCGATGAAGTAATTGTCCGTGAACGCGTCATATTAAAGACGAGCGGAACAGTGAACATGCCAGATTTGCGCGGCTGGTCGTTGCGCGATGCGCTGAAAGTGGCCGAACTGCTCGGTCTTCAGCCAAGCGTGAAAGGAAGCGGATATGTCGTGACGCAAAGCATTCGGCCGCGAAGCAGCGTGAGAAAAGGAGATTATTTAATTTTAGAATTAGTTGAGCCGAAAAAGTGGAAAGAGGCGGTCACTCAAGTGCAAACGTCGCAAACGGACAGGAAAGAAAAAGCCCCTGTTGATTGATGTTGCTGTTATGAGAGCCGGACATGTTCTATAAAAGCGAGTACAAGCATATAGTGGAACGAGCCTATTACAAGGGAGGTTCTACTAATATGCGCGTTTCTAACGTCACGGTGCGCAAGCGGCTTGCCATCGTATTATTGATAGGAGTGCTTATTTTTGCGATTATCGATATTCGTTTAGGGTATGTACAACTAATTCTTGGCGATATGCTCGCACAAAAAGCAAAAGATTCATGGAGTCGTAACATTCCGTTTGAGCCGAAGCGGGGAGAAATTTTAGATCGAAACGGCGTTCCGCTAGCAACGAATATGAGCGCTCCGACTGTGTATGTCGTGCCACGACAAATCCAAAACCCAGCCGATACAGCGGAAAAGTTGGCGAACGTGTTAAATATGTCTGTGGAAGAAGTGTACAAGTATATTACGAAACGAACGTTGATTGTGCGCATTCCGGAAGGACGAAAAATTTCTAATGAAAAAGCGAAAGAAATTCGTGCTCTCGATTTAAAAGGAGTATATATCGCAGAAGATACGAAGCGCTACTATCCGTTTGGCAGCTATTTATCTCACGTTCTTGGGTTCGCTGGAATTGATAATCAAGGGCTGACCGGGCTAGAGTTATATTATGATAAAGAGCTGAAAGGCCAAAAAGGCTCGGTTGAGTTTTATTCGGACGCGAAAGGAAATCGGATGCCGAACATGGCTGACCATTATACGCCGCCAACGGACGGATTGAACTTAAAATTAACGATCGATTCGCGCATTCAAACGATAGTAGAACGCGAACTAGATATTGCTGAAGCGACATACAATCCGGACGGGATCATTGCGATTGCAATGGATCCGAATACCGGCGAAGTTCTAGCGATGTCGAGCCGTCCGACGTTCGATCCGGCTAATTATCGCAATGTTCCGGCGGAAATTTACAACCGCAATTTACCGGTATGGAGCACGTACGAACCGGGATCGACGTTTAAAATTATTACGTTGGCGGCTGCGCTCGAAGAGAAAAAAGTCAATTTATTAAAAGATCATTTTTATGATCCTGGGTACGTCAAAGTAGCAGGTGCGACATTGCGCTGTTGGAAAAAGGGCGGACACGGAAGCGAAACGTTTTTAGAAGTCGTGCAAAACTCATGCAACCCTGGGTTTGTCGAATTAGGGGAACGGCTTGGAAAAGAAAAGCTGTTTCATTATATTAAATCGTTCGGGTTTGGCGAAAAAACCGGAATTGATTTGCAAGGAGAAGGAACGGGAATTTTATTCGATACGAAGCGCGTCGGACCGGTAGAGTTGGCCACGACCGCTTTCGGCCAAGGCGTTTCCGTCACCCCGATTCAACAAGTTGCAGCTGTGGCGGCAGCGATTAATGGTGGCATATTATATACGCCGTATATCGCAAAAGAATGGGTTGACCCTGAAACCGGGGAAGTGATCAGCCGCAATACACCGAAAGCAAAGCGACGCGTTATTTCCGAGGAAACGTCGAAACAAGTCAGGTTTGCGCTAGAGAGCGTAGTGGCACAAGGAACTGGAAAAGGCGCGTTTGTGGAAGGGTACCGTGTCGGGGGGAAAACAGGAACGGCGCAAAAAGCGCAAGGCGGGCGCTACTTAAAAGATAATTATATCGTGTCGTTTATTGGGTTTGCGCCGGCAGACGATCCGAAATTAGTCGTCTATGTGGCGGTCGATCATCCGAAAGGAACGGTACAATTTGGTGGAGTGGTGGCGGCACCAATCGTTGGGAAAATTATGGAAGATAGCTTACACGCGCTCGGGGTAAAACCGCGCAACGGACAACTTGAAAAAGAACGCGCATGGAATGATCCAAAAATGGTGGAAGTTCCGAATTTAGAAGGTTTAACAAAAAAAGACTTGCAAGAGCAGTTTTTTAACTTAAAATTAGATGTTAGTGGAGACGGCGAAGTTATCATCGACCAAGCGCCGAAAGCAGGAGTGAAAGTGAAAGAAGGATCAACGATTCGCATTTTCTTAGGACCAAAATCGAGCGGAGCAACCAGTCTCCGTTAATCAAATGCGCAATGTATCGATAAGGGGGATGTTGACCCCTTCTTTTCCATTTTTGTAGGAATTGCTTCTCTGTTAAAGAGAACTTACACGAGAGGGATGAACACAATGAAGTTACAAACATTGCTTTCTTGTTTACACGATTTTACTACATACAGTGGAGAAAATCCGACGATTACATCCATTGAAATGGATTCGCGAAAAGTAACAGAAGGAGCGTTATTTATTTGCGTAAAAGGATTTACGGTTGACGGGCATGATTTTGCACAGCAGGCTGTTGTGAACGGGGCGGTAGCGGTTGTCGCAGAACGACATATCGAAGTTCCGGTTCCCGTGATCATCGTCCGCGACAGCAAACGAGCGATGGCGGTACTAGCCGATGCGTTTTACGGACAGCCGACACATCAGCTACACTTAATCGGGGTGACAGGAACGAACGGAAAAACAACGACGACCCATATCATCGATCAAATTTTTCGCAAAGTCCAAAGGAAAACCGGCTTAATTGGCACGATCCACATAAAAATTGGCGATGAAGCGTACGATGTACAAAATACAACACCAGAATCGCTTGTGCTTCAAAAAACGTTTAAGCAAATGGTTGACGCGCATGTGGATGTGGCAATTATGGAAGTATCGTCCCATGCGCTCGATATGGGGCGCGTTCACGGTTGTGACTATGATGTTGCGGTATTTACGAATTTAACGCAAGATCATTTAGATTATCACCAAACAATGGAGGAGTACCGGTTAGCGAAAGGGTTGCTATTTGCCCAGCTCGGGAACCGGTTTGACCATCAGCGGCCGAAATTTGCCGTGCTCAACAACGACGATCCTGCTTCCGCGCAATATAAACGGATGACAGCAGCAACGGTGATCACATATGGAATCGAAACCGAAAGCGACATTATGGCGAAGGACATCGACATAACGCCGAGCGGGATGGCGTTTACGTTAGTCACACCAGCGGAAACCGTCCGAATTCAAACGAAGCTGATTGGCCGTTTTAACGTGTATAATATATTGGCGGCAACGGCTGCTTGCCTCGTATCAGGCGTGGCACTTTCGTCAATCGTCGAAGCGGTCGAGGAAATAGCGGGTGTTCCTGGCCGGTTTGAAACGGTGGATGAAGGGCAAAACTTTACAGTAATCGTTGACTATGCGCACACACCCGATAGCTTAGAAAATGTGCTGAAAACGATTCGCCAATTTGCAAAGCGCAAAGTGTATGTCGTCGTCGGCTGCGGCGGAGACCGCGATCGCACGAAGCGTCCGTTAATGGCGCAAATCGCTGTTCGTTATGCTGATGTTGCGATTTTCACATCGGATAACCCTCGTTCCGAACGGCCGGAAGCGATTTTGAAAGATATGGAAAGTGGGGTCGAGGGGGAATTGTATATTTCGATTGTCGATCGCAAAGAGGCGATTCGCTATGCGATTCAGCAGGCGCAGGAAGGCGACGTCATTTTAATCGCTGGAAAAGGGCATGAAACGTACCAAATCATTGGCGAGCAAGTGCTGCACTTTGACGACCGGCTCGTTGCCCGTGAAGCGATGAAGGAGCGGAACGCATCATGTTAACGTATCAAATGGTGAGAAAGCTGTTTCCGTCTGCCCGCGGAGTGGCAGATGACGAGATGGTGTTTCATTCTGTTTTCGTCCATCCTTATCAGCAAGTGGAAAAAGGATTGTTCGTCCCACTAGCGGATGGAAAAACAGAACTGAAATTAGCCATTGAGCACGGGGCAATTGCTACGCTTTGGCCGGAACAGACGGAGTTGCCACGCTATGTTCCGAATCCATTGCCGGTCTTTTTTGTGTCTTCGCCGTTTGAAGCGTTAAAGGCAATCTTGCAAACGTATATGGAAAGCAATAGAGTGGAGAATGATACAATGACCAAATTTTACTTGACAATCGATGTTCCGCATCGTATCGCGGAGAACCACACATATGATATAGCGTTAATGAACGAGCTGCAGCAACTGGAGCAAAAATGGTTCAGTGTTCAAAGGAAAGAAGGAAGTGAACCATCATGGTAGAACAAGTAATACTGATCTCGATTGTGACAGCGTTTTTGATTACGGTAGTATTATCGCCTCTTTTCATTCCGTTTTTACGGAGATTAAAATTTGGTCAGAGCATCCGGGAAGAAGGGCCGAAGTCACATCAAAAAAAATCGGGGACCCCGACGATGGGGGGGATCATGATTTTACTTTCGATTGTGATCACCACCTTATTGATCACGAAAAAATTTGCGCATTTAACGGTTGAAACGTATTTGCTTTTATTTGTGACAGTCGGCTATGGTTTGCTTGGTTTTGTCGATGACTTTATTAAAGTGGTGATGAAACGGAACCTTGGTTTGACGAGCAAACAGAAGCTAGTGGGACAACTCATCATCGCAGTGATTTTTTATACCATTTATCAACAGCAACATTTTTCGACCGTGTTACATATCCCGGGAACACATATATCATTTGATTTAGGCTGGGGCTATCTTTTTCTTATGGTGTTTATGCTTGTTGGTGGCTCGAACGCCGTTAATTTAACGGATGGTCTTGACGGTCTGTTATCTGGGACAGCGGCTATCGCGTTTGGTGCTTACGCGGTATTGGCATGGAATCAACAACAATACGATGTGGCGATTTTTAGCGTTGCCGTTGTCGGAGCGGTGCTCGGCTTCCTCGTCTTTAACGCTCATCCAGCGAAAGTGTTTATGGGAGACACCGGTTCTCTAGCGCTAGGGGGAGCGATTGCGACTGTGGCCATGTTGACGAAGCTAGAATTATTGCTCGCCATTATCGGCGGAGTGTTTGTCATCGAAACATTATCGGTTATTATTCAAGTCATTTCATTTAAAACAACAGGAAAACGAGTATTTCGCATGAGTCCGTTACACCACCATTACGAATTAATCGGCTGGTCGGAGTGGCGTGTCGTCGTCACTTTTTGGGCGGTTGGCTTATTGTTTGCGATACTCGGAATCTATATTGAGGTGTGGATGTAATTGAAACATATAACAACATATCAAGGAAAACGTGTATTCGTCGTTGGTTTAGCGAAAAGCGGGTTGGCCGCAGCCCGTTTGCTTTACGAACTTGGAGCAACCGTAACGGTGAATGACCAAAAACCGTATGAAGAAAATGAAGCAGCCCAACAATTAGAACAAATGGGGATTCGCGTGATTTGCGGCGGACATCCGCTCGAACTGCTGGATGAACCGTTCGATTTACTCGTCAAAAATCCAGGGATCCCGTATTCCACTCCGATTATTGCGAAAGCGATGGAAAAAGGACTACCGATCGTGACGGAAGTAGAGCTCGCCTACGAAATTTGTGAAGCACCGTTTATCGGTATTACCGGTTCGAACGGCAAAACGACAACGACTACTTTGATTTACGAAATGTTAAAGGAAGCCGAAAAGAAACCGCTTATCGCCGGCAATATCGGAACGGTTGCTTGTGAAGTGGCACAAACAGCTGCTGCGGACAATTGGGTGGTGACCGAACTCTCTTCCTTTCAACTGATGGGGATTCAGACGTTTCGTCCACATATCGCCGTGTTATTAAACTTGTTTGATGCACATTTGGATTACCACGGAACGAAAGAAGCATATGCGCAAGCGAAAGGGAATTTATTTAAAAATCAAACCGAAAGCGACTACGCGGTAGTGAATGCGGACGACGAATGGGTGAGAACACTTGCTAATTTGTCTAACGCTACGAAAATATGGTTTTCGACAACAAAGCCGTTAGAATGCGGTGCCTATTTAAAAGACGGCGTCCTTTATTGGAACGACGAAAAAGTCATTCACATATCCGATATCGCACTGCCAGGCAAGCATAACCTTGAAAACATTTTGGCAGCTGTGTCAGCCGCAAAGCTAGTTGGGGTGGAGAATGAGGCGATTGTCCGCGTATTGACATCGTTTACCGGCGTGAAACATCGCCTTCAGTATGTAGGAACGGTGAACGGAAGAAAATTTTTTAATGACTCAAAAGCAACGAATATACTAGCAACGCAAAAAGCGTTAGCGGCGTTTGCTGGTCAGCCGATCATTCTTTTAGCAGGCGGATTGGATCGCGGCAATGAATTCGACGACCTCATCCCTTATTTGCGTCATGTAAAAGCCGTCGTTTTATTTGGCCAAACAGCACCGAAGCTAGAAAGGGTCGCGAAAGAAGCAGGAATAGAAACGGTTTATCATGTCGATAATGTGGAAAAAGCCGTACCTGTTGCTTACGAACTATCAGATCCAAGCGATATTATTTTATTGTCGCCGGCCTGTGCGAGTTGGGATCAATATAAAACTTTTGAGCAAAGAGGGGACATTTTTGTCAACGCGGTGCATATGCTGAAATAAGAAGGACAAACCGTTCATAAAGCTGAGGTGTTGGGCATTGCCGCAAAAAAAGTCTGCGCCTGATTTTTTGCTAATTTTTCTTACGTTCTTGCTTCTTGCGATCGGGCTCATCATGGTTTATAGCGCCAGCGCGGTGTGGGCGGAATATAAGTTCCATGACTCATTTTTCTTCGCGAAACGGCAGTTATTATTTGCTGGTGTCGGCATCATTGCGATGTTTTTCATTATGAATGTCGACTACTGGGTATGGCGCGACTGGGCGAAAGTGTTGCTAATTATTTGTTTCGTCCTCCTCGTTCTTGTGCTCATTCCTGGAATCGGGATGGTGCGCAACGGGTCACGAAGTTGGATCGGTGTCGGCGCGTTTTCGATCCAACCGTCGGAATTTATGAAATTAGCGATGATCGCTTTTTTGGCGAAATATTTATCGGAACAGCAAAAAAAGATTACGTCGTTTAAACAAGGGCTGCTTCCTTCATTAGCGCTCGTGTTCGCTGCTTTTGGCATGATCATGTTGCAGCCTGATTTAGGAACGGGAACGGTGATGGTCGGCACTTGTATTGCGATGATTTTTGTCGCTGGTGCCCGCATTAGCCATTTTATCGGGCTAGGAATGATTGGCTTGGCTGGTTTTGCGGCGCTCGTTCTATCCGCTCCGTATCGCATCAAACGAATTACGTCTTTTTTAAATCCGTGGGAAGATCCGCTCGGCAGCGGCTTTCAAATTATTCAATCGCTCTATGCGATCGGGCCAGGGGGATTGCTCGGTTTAGGATTGGGACAAAGCAGGCAAAAATTTTTTTACTTGCCTGAGCCGCAAACTGATTTTATTTTTGCGATTTTAGCAGAAGAGCTCGGGTTTATCGGCGGTTCGCTCGTCTTATTATTGTTTAGCTTGCTGCTTTGGCGGGGAATCCGTATCGCGTTTGGCGCCCCAGATTTATATGGTAGTTTTTTAGCTGTCGGAATCATTGCGATGATTGCGATCCAAGTGATGATTAATATTGGCGTCGTCACCGGGCTGATGCCGGTAACGGGAATTACGTTGCCGTTTTTAAGCTATGGTGGTTCGTCGTTAACGCTCATGCTCATGGCCATTGGTGTTCTGTTAAACATAAGCAAGCATGCGCGATATTAAAGAAAAGGGGACGGATCTTTCAGAGGCCAGCCCCTCTCGTTTTGTTTACGTGTTAGCGACACCGACGGAAAAAACACATATGATGTTAGAAAACAGCAAGAAAGGAGAGAACTGTTCGTGCAGACGTTAGTCAAAGAATTAGTGGAAACAAAGGTTGGAAAAGTCAAAGAAAATGAGCTGCTGGCTCATCATACGACCATTAAAATTGGCGGGCCTGCCGATGTGTTTGTGGAACCAGACAGTAGCGAAAGTTTACGAAAAGTGATGGCCATCGTGCGAAAACATCAAGTCAATTGGCGGGCAATCGGCCGCGGATCGAACTTGCTCGTATCGGATGACGGCATCGAAGGAGTGGTCATTAAAATCGGCGAGGGGCTTGATGAATTAGTGATTGACGGGGAAGAAGTAACCGTTGGCGGCGGTTATCCCCTTATTAAACTAGTGACAGTGATTAGCAAACAAGGGTTATCGGGACTCGAGTTTGCTGGAGGCATTCCAGGTTCAGTGGGCGGTGCTGTCTATATGAACGCCGGTGCACACGGCTCAGATATGTCACGGATTGTTAAAAAAGCACAAATTTTATTTCCAGACGGAACAATTGAATGGCTGACGAATGAACAAATGGAGTTTTCCTATCGGACATCGGTTTTGCAAACGAAACGCCCTGGGATCTGCCTCGCTGCGGTTTTGCAACTGAAAAAAGGAGAGCGCGAAGAGATTGTTGCTGCGATGCAAAAAAATAAAGATTATCGACGCGATACGCAACCGTGGAACTATCCGTGCGCAGGGAGCATTTTCCGTAATCCGCTGCCAAATTATGCTGGGAAACTAATTGAAGAAGCTGGGTTGAAAGGTTATGCGATCGGCGGGGCCAAAATCTCCGAACAACATGCCAATTTCATCGTAAATACAGGAAACGCCAAAGCTAAAGATGTTTTAGATTTAATTTCCTATGTCAAACGAACGATTCATCAATTATATGGCATTCATTTAGAAACGGAAGTAGAAATCATTGGTCGAAAGTCCTAAAAATTAGGTCACCTTCTTTTTCAACATTGTGTTATAATAAAAATAGGCTTGTTCCAAACGTGCAACGGCATGAAACAATGCCGTTTGTTTTATTGTGTGTAAGTGTCAGAAAGCGGTGAGCGAGTTGAAAAAAGGAAAAGTTGTCGTTCTCGAAGAACGTGTTCCGAAGCTGAAACAGCGGCGCAGACAAAAAGTGAATCGCCGGCTAACAGCCTATATTGTTTTCTTTTTTATGCTTATTTTATGTATTATTTATTTTCAATCACCGTTAAGCAATGTTCGGCACATTGATGTGAGAGGGAATCAGCACGTTTCAGCTAGGCAAATCATTCAAGCAAGCGGTTTGACAAACCGAACAAGCTTTTGGAGGGTAAAAACCGTGCAGGTAGAGCAGGTGCTCGAGTCCCTTCCAGAAATTAAACAAGTAACGGTAGAAAAACAGTTTCCAAATACAATCGTCCTATACATAAAAGAGAGACGACGGGTCGCTTACATCGAGCATAAACAAACGTTTTTCCCTATTTTAGAGAACGGCAAAATTTTAACGAAAAACAAACCAAAAACGGCATTAAGTGATGCGCCGATTTTAGTGAACTGGAAAGCAGGTGAAGATATTCAAGAGATAGCCGCGCAATTAGCGCAACTGCCTCCTTATATATTGAATGCTATTTCTGAAATTCATTATGCACCGACCAAATATGATCAATACCATATAACGGTGTACATGAATGATGGGTTTGAAGTGAGCGCAACCGTGCAAAATTTCGCGGAAAAAATGCGGTTGTATCCAGAAATTGTGAAACAATTAAACCCGAACGTAAAAGGTGTCGTTCATTTAGAAGTAAGCAACTATTTTAAAGCTTACGATGAAAAAAAGGAGGATGGCAATGAAAAAAGTGCGAGGTAATGATGTCATCCTTTCCTTTGTTTGTCTTGTGCTCGGGTTTATGCTTTCCTTTTCCTATCAATATACAAAAGAGCAAACGGCAAAACGGAACGTGACGGATCGGCAATGGCAAAAGGAGTACGAATATCGGCAATTGCTCATTCAGGCACAAGAGAAAAATAGTAAGCTTAAGAAGCAATTGCTGAAAAAACAAGAACAGATACATCAAATAGAAAAAGAGTTAGCGAACGAACAAAACGCGTATACTGGCTTAGTGAAGGAGGCGGAACAGTTGCGCATGTACATCGGCAAAGTGAAAGTAAAAGGAAAAGGGATCGAAGTGACGCTAGCGGATGCGTCCTATATCCCGAGCGAGCAAAATGCAACCAACTACATCGTTCACGAGCAACATGTGTTGAAAGTGATCCATGAATTATTGCTTTCCGGAGCAGAAGCGATTGCGATCAATGGACAGCGAATCTCTCATCGTTCATATATTGTGTGTAACGGCCCGGTGATCGAAGTGGACGGCGTGCAGCATGCTGCTCCGTTTGTCATTTCTGCGATCGGTGATCCAAACGTGCTAACTTCGGCGCTCAACATTGCCGGAGGGGTGAAAGATCAGTTAGTCAACGACCATGTCGTCGTGAAAATAGCGAGCAAAGAAGAAATTGTTTTAGATCCAGTTTTTCATACGAATCATGATTAAAAACGGAAAGTTTGGTGAAGCGCGTTGGAAAGAAAAAAAATTTTCCAGTTTACGCTCATTGCCGCGATTATCGGGTTTATGCTCGCTGTCCAGTTTCGGTCGACGAAAGACCCGATTGTACGCGATACGCGCGATATTTGGGAGTTGCGTCAAGATTTAAAGCGTGAGCAGCAATTACAGCAACAGCTTTTGCTGGAAATTCGCCGCAACGACGACCAAATCGCAAATTATGAACAGACCCGTTCTATTGACGAAGAAGCAATGTTGCAAAAAACGGTCGCAGAGTTAAAAGAAGAAGCCGGGTTGACAGAAATAAAAGGACCAGGGCTTGTATTGACGATTGAGCCATTTTATCCGGAAAATTATGTTGGTCCAATTACGCATACAGTTTCACCTGAATTATTAAAGCGGTTAATCAACGAACTAAACATGTACGGGGCAAAAGAAATCGCCATTGCGAATGCACGGATTACTAACACAACCGCTATTCGCGATGTGAACGGCGTGACGAAGGTCGGAAACGTGAAAATTGCCTCCTTACCAATCGAAGTAAAAATAATTTCTAATGACGTTTCTACTTTACATAATCACTTAAAAGTATCGACGATTTCCGATGATTTTGTGATCGAGAACTTGCAACTTACTGTTTCTGATCCGATATCGACGGTTGTAATCCCGAAATACGATGGGCAATGGCATGATGTTCGTTACATGGAAGCGGTAGAAGCCGAAAAGGAGGGGGAATAATATGTGGCTCCCGTTGATCGGCCTCATCATCGGTATCACGCTAGGGTTGTTAACAAATTGGCGCATTCCCGATGAATACTCAAGCTATTTATCCATATCGGTGTTGGCGGCGCTAGATACGTTAATCGGCGGCATTCGTGCTCATTTGCAAAATGTGTATGACGAAAATGTTTTTTTGACTGGTTTCTTTTTTAATATCATTTTAGCCGCAAGTTTAGCTTTTCTCGGTGTGCATCTTGGTGTAGACTTGTATTTAGCAGCCGTATTTGCCTTCGGGGTTCGATTATTTCAAAATATCGCCGTCATTCGTCGGATTTGGCTAGCAAAATGGATGGAGAGGCGGCAAAAAAGTTGATTTAAATAAAAGGGAATGCTTGTTAGTGTGTTGAATATATGAAACAAAACTTGTTCGTCGCTGTTCGACTGAGTCGATGAAGTTTGCTAAAGGGGGTGCCAAAGAATGAACAGCAATGAAATCGTTGTTAGTCTTGACATCGGTACATCCAGTGTTAAGGTTATTATCGGGGAAATGTTGAATGAGTCATTAAACATTATTGGCGTTGGTAACGTGAAATCCGAAGGGCTCAAAAAAGGAGCCATTGTTGATATAGATGAAACGGTGCAATCGATTAAGCGCGCGATTGACCAAGCGGAGCGAATGATCGGGTTAACGATCCAGCGCGTCGTTGTTGGTGTGAACGGAAACCATATTCAGCTACAAGATTGTCACGGCATCGTCGCTGTTTCTAGCGAAAACCGTGAGATTACGGATGAAGATGTCGCGCGCGTCATCGATTCCGCCCAAGTCGTGTCGATTCCGCCGGACCGGGAAATTATCGGGGTCATTCCGCGGCAGTTTATCGTCGATGGTCTTGATGGCATTAACGATCCGCGCGGCATGCTCGGTGTGCGTTTGGAAATGGAAGGGACGATGATTACAGGAGCCAAAACCGTTTTACATAATTTACTTCGCTGTGTAGAGCGGGCGGGGTTGGAGATTAGCGACATTTGTCTGCAACCGCTTGCCGCAGGCTCGCTTGCTTTATCGAAAGATGAAAAAAATTTAGGGGTCGCATTAGTCGATATCGGTGGTGGCTCTACTACTGTCGCTGTGTTTGAGCAAGGATTTTTGCAGGCAACATCCGTTCTTCCGGTCGGTGGCGATCATATTACAAAAGATATTTCCATCGGTTTGCGGACATCGACGGAAGATGCGGAAAAAATCAAGCTAAAACATGGACATGCTTTTTATGACCTTGCTTCCGAAGAAGAATTTTTTAGTGTTCCAATCATCGGTACTGATCAACATCAACCGTTTACTCAACTGGAACTTGCTGATATTATTGAAGCAAGGCTTGAAGAAATTTTTCAACTTGTATATCAAGAAATTCGTAAATTGGGATTTCGGGATTTGCCAGGCGGATACGTGTTAGCCGGTGGAGTCGCTAACATGCCGGGTATTTTAGAATTAGCTCAAGTGGTGTTAGGGAGCAGTGTCCGCGTAGCGATCCCTGATTATATCGGCGTTCGCGACCCACAATATACGACAGGAGTTGGATTGATTAAGTTTGCCTACCGGCATGCGAAATTACAAGGGCGGCGGACTCCTGTAGGAGCAACGGTCGAAGCGCCGGAAAAGCGACCTGTGAAACAGCAGCCGGCTAAAACTAAGCCAAAAGGAAAAGAAGATAATTTAGGACAAAAAGTTAAAAAATTTTTCGGTTATTTCTTTGAATAGAGATCGAATTATTGGGAGGATTTTGTCATGTTGGAGTTTGACACTACAGTTGATCAGTTAGCAACGATTAAAGTCATCGGTGTTGGCGGCGGCGGAAATAACGCTGTAAATCGAATGATTGAACATGGCGTACAAGGTGTAGAGTTTATTGCAGTCAACACCGATGCACAAGCCTTGAATTTGTCCAAAGCTCCAATCAAGTTACAAATTGGTGCGAAATTGACACGCGGATTGGGAGCAGGGGCAAATCCTGAGGTCGGGAAAAAAGCAGCAGAAGAAAGCAAAGAGCAAATCGAAGAAGCATTAAAAGGCGCAGACATGGTATTTGTCACGGCCGGAATGGGCGGTGGTACAGGAACAGGAGCGGCACCAGTCATTGCGCAAATCGCGCGCGATTTAGGCGCATTGACAGTTGGTGTCGTTACACGTCCGTTTACATTTGAAGGCCGGAAACGGGCGATGCAGGCAGCTAACGGAATTGCTGCGATGAAAGAAGCGGTCGATACGTTAATTGTCATTCCAAACGATCGTCTTTTAGAAATTGTCGATAAAAACACGCCGATGCTTGAAGCGTTCCGCGAAGCAGATAACGTGCTTCGTCAAGGGGTGCAAGGCATCTCTGACTTAATTGCCGTTCCAGGGCTAATTAACCTTGATTTTGCTGACGTGAAAACGATTATGTCGAATAAAGGTTCCGCATTAATGGGAATCGGGATTGCTAGCGGTGAAAACCGCGCTGCTGAAGCAGCGAAAAAAGCGATCTCAAGCCCACTATTGGAAACGTCAATCGACGGCGCGCAAGGTGTGTTAATGAACATTACGGGCGGCACGAATTTAAGCTTGTACGAAGTACAAGAAGCGGCCGACATTGTAGCTTCCGCTTCTGACCAAGACGTGAACATGATTTTTGGATCGGTCATTAACGAAAATTTAAAAGACGAAATCATCGTTACGGTCATTGCCACTGGATTTAGCGAAAACGAAGGACAATCGTCTCGTCCGCTTCGTTCCGGAATCGGCACAGCATCGAAACCAAATGTTGGCGTCAAACGCGAAAAAAGGGAAGAGCCAGTTCAAGATTATAACTCCTTCCGTTCGGCGCAAGTAGAAGATCCGTTAGACATCCCAGCTTTCTTACGCAATCGTAACCGCCGCCGGTAATAACGAAAAGCGGAGGCGACTGGTTAGCTCTCGAAGCCAAACGTTCTTCCGACGAGAAGCGCTTTTTGCTTCGACGGAGGAAGGTTGTTTGGCACAAGAGATCTAGGAGCCGAAGCTAGACAAAACGAAAAGTGGAGAACGGTCCTTTGCTCAAGCCAAGGAAACATCCGACGGACGCGCAAGCTTTCGACGAAGACGTGCCTTGCACGTCGAGAGGCGAAAGTAAAAGCGGAGGAGGATGTTTGTTCGCAGCTAGACAAGAAAAGTGAGGGCGGCTGATTGCCTCAAATAAAGGGGTATGAATCGTTATGATTCATGCCTTTTTTTATTCGTTTTTTTTAGACAAAAAATTCGTTTTTTCTCCGTCATGAATTGACAGACTTTCCAATAAGATGTACTATATACTATTTTCAGAAATTGCTTGGCTTTGTTTGGCTAAGGGAGGCTATCAGTTTGACGGTTTATTTAGATGTCATTTGGCTGTTGAACATTTGCTTTGATGGGCTGTTGCTCTGGCTGACCGCCATTATATTAAAACGGGAAGTCGTATGGTGGAGGATGGCGATCGGCGCTTTCATCGGATCGCTCATTGTATTGCTGATGTTTACATCATTTTCTCCATATGTCCAACAGCCGTTCATGAAGCTGTTTTTTTCCGTGCTTATCGTATTTGCTTCGTTTGGGTTTAAACGGTTTCGCTACTTTTTCGAGAACTTATTTACTTTTTATCTTGCTACTTTTATGGTTGGAGGGGGGTTGATCGCGGTTCATTACTTGCTGCAAACCGAAATCCAAGTCACAAACGGAATGCTTACGACGTATTCGCTCGGAACAGGCGACCCGGTCAGCTGGCTGTTTGTGTTAATCGGATTTCCAGCGTTGTGGCTATTCTCACGAAAACGAATGGATACGATTCGTGAGAAAAAACTGCGTTTCAATCATATTGTGAATGTCGTATTGACGTTCAACGAAGTGTCTGTATCGTTAAAAGGGCTGATCGACAGCGGCAACCAGCTGTATGACCCGTTGACAAAAGCGCCCGTCATGATTGTAAGCGCAAGCGAAATGAAAGACATATTGCCGTCTGCATTACTTGAACATACGAACGAGTCAGGCGACTTTACATGGCTTAATGATGAACAGCTAGAAGCATGGTCGAGTCGATTGCGCTTTGTCCCTTATCGGGCAGTTGGCCAAAACCAGCGATTTTTATTAGCGGTCAAACCAGATCGCATGATGATTCATTATGAAGCACAGTGGATCGAGGTCAGAAAAGGGCTTGTTGGGTTGAACGAAACGGATTTATCAACCGACGGAGAGTACCAGTGCATTATCCATCCGAAAATGATTCAGACCGGAAAGCGGCTAACCGCCTCATAAGTTTTTACTATATCATACGCATTTTTCGGTTAAATTAGAAGGGGGATTTTTATGAGGACGTGGAAACTTCGCATCATTTATTTATGGTATAAGCTGTTAATGAAGCTTGGCATCAAAACGGATGAAATTTATTACATCGGCGGGAGCGAAGCATTGCCGCCGCCGCTGACAAAAGAAGAAGAAGAGTTATTGCTGCAAAAGCTTCCGTCCGGCGATGAAACGGCCCGTTCCATGCTGATCGAACGAAATTTGCGCCTCGTTGTCTATATCGCGCGAAAATTTGAAAATACAGGCATTAATATTGAAGATTTAATTAGCATCGGCACGATCGGGCTGATTAAAGCCGTGAACACGTTTAACCCAGATAAAAAAATTAAATTAGCCACTTACGCTTCCCGCTGTATTGAAAATGAAATATTAATGTATTTGCGGCGCAACAATAAAGTGCGCTCGGAAGTATCGTTTGACGAACCGCTCAATATCGACTGGGATGGAAACGAACTGCTTTTATCGGATGTGCTTGGCACAGAAGATGATGTTATTACAAAAGATTTGGAAGCCGATATCGACCGTCATCTTTTATTGAATGCGCTTCGGCAATTAAGTGATCGCGAAAAACAAATTATGGAGCTTCGCTTCGGCCTTTCCGGTGGGGAAGAAAAAACGCAAAAAGATGTTGCTGATTTGCTCGGAATATCGCAATCCTATATATCGCGGCTAGAGAAGCGAATCATTAAGCGGTTGCGCAAAGAGTTTAATAAAATGATGTAGTGCATATTTTTCCTCCCTGAGGAGATACTGAACATTGACAGCATCTCCTGATGGGAGGGAAAGACTTGACAAGAAACAAAGTAGAAATTTGTGGCGTAGATACATCAAAGCTTCCGGTATTGAAAAACGAAGAAATGCGTGAGCTGTTCAAACGAATGCATGAAGGAGATTTAGAAGCGAGGGAAAAGCTTGTCAACGGAAACTTACGCCTTGTGTTAAGCGTCATTCAACGTTTCAATAACCGCGGAGAATTTGTCGATGACTTGTTTCAAGTCGGTTGTATCGGACTTATGAAATCGATTGATAATTTTGATTTAAGCCAGAACGTTAGATTTTCCACGTATGCTGTACCAATGATTATCGGCGAAATTCGTCGCTATTTGCGCGACAACAACCCAATCCGTGTGTCACGTTCATTGCGTGATATTGCTTACAAAGCGTTACAAGTGCGTGAAAAATTAATGGGGGAAACGGCGAAAGAGCCGACTGCTGAAGAAATTGCGAACGTGCTCGGCGTTCCACATGAAGAAGTCGTGTTTGCGCTTGATGCCATTCAAGATCCGGTTTCTTTATTTGAACCGATTTATAACGATGGCAGCGATCCGATTTATGTAATGGATCAGCTAAGCGATGAAAAAAACCGCGACAGCCAATGGATTGAAGAAATTGCGCTAAAAGAAGGCTTGCGCCGCTTAAACGAACGAGAAAAAATGATCATTCGCAAACGATTTTTCCAAGGAAAAACGCAAATGGAAGTAGCAGAAGAAATTGGGATTTCGCAAGCGCAAGTGTCGCGTTTAGAAAAAGCGGCTATTCGACAAATGAATAAAAATATCCAAGTGTAACGAGCTGTTCTGTCACGGACAGCTCTTTTTTTCGGAAAGGTCATGGCAAACATATCATATAGTGAAATAAACGATGATGAAAGCGGGAGGATGGGCCATGATTAAAATTTCTGAATTTCAAACGAAAGATGTTGTTAACGTAGCGAACGGAAAAAAATTAGGAAATATTGGTGACATTGATATCAATTTGCAAACAGGGCAAATTGAAGCGCTTATTATTTTAGGAGCGGGGAAGGTACTGGGGCTGTTTGGCAGGGAAGAAGAAACAGTGATTCCGTGGCGCAACATCGTTAAAATTGGCACAGATGTCATTTTAGTCCGTTTGAACGAGGAAGAATAAATAATGGTTATCATCTGTAAGCAAACTGTGATAAAATAGGAAAAAAAGTGATAAAAATCTACAAAGAGGATGACGAAAATGTCGGAAATTTTTCGACCAGCTGGTGAAGCGTTGCTCATGTTAACCGAGTGGCCCGATGTCATCGCTGGCTTTACAACGAAACAAGGCGGATTTAGCAAACCGCCGTTTGCGTCGTTTAATCTCGGTTTGCACGTCGGTGATGATACATCTTTCGTCGGGCGAAATCGCCGGAAATTAGCGGAGCAACTGTCGGTTCCGCTGGAAAAATGGGTTTGTTGCGAGCAAACGCACGATTCTCGTATCGAGAAAGTAACGGTGCGTGATGCTGGAAAAGGAGCGTTACGTTTAGAAACAGCCATTGCCGATACGGACGGATTGTATACGAAGGAAACGGGGATTTTATTGGCATTATGTTTTGCTGATTGCGTGCCGCTTTATTTTGCCGCGCCAAAGCATGGCATGATCGGCCTTGCGCATGCCGGATGGAAGGGAACTGTAAAAAACATTGCCGGCAACATGGTTCGGCTTTGGCATGAACGGGAAGGCATCCCGCCTGAGGAGATTGTCATCGTGATTGGCCCGGCAATCGGTTCTTGTTGCTACGTTGTCGATGACCGAGTGGTAGACGCTGCGCAAAAGGTGCTCGGAACAGGTGAGGTGTTGCCTTTCCGTGAAGTGAGCGTAGGACAATATGCACTTGATTTAAAAGAACTAAATCGGCTATTACTTATAAAAGAAGGGGTGCAACACATTCAAGTGTCACATTATTGCACGAGCTGCGAAACAAATTTATTTTTCTCGCACCGTCGCGACAACGGTCGAACTGGAAGAATGATGGCGTTTATCGGCAGGAAGGAGGAATAAATCGTGCCTGTTCGTGATAATTTAGCAACCATTCGTGATAACATCGAAGCAGCCTGCCGTCGCACTGGCCGCGATCCTGCTAGCGTGCGCATTATTGCCGTAACGAAATACGTCAGCGTCGAACGAGCAAAAGAAGCGTTGGCTGCAGGAGTTGTCGATTTGGGGGAAAACCGTGATGACGGACTGTTGCAAAAATACGAAGCGATCGGACGAGAAGCGACATGGCATTTTATCGGGACGTTGCAGTCGCGCAAAGTGAAAAACATTATCGACAAAGTCGACTATATTCATTCACTTGATCGTCTGTCGCTGGCGCGTGAAATCGAGAAGCGAGCAACGAAGCGAATAAAATGCTTTGTGCAAGTGAACGTGTCAGGCGAAGAAACGAAGCATGGGCTATCTAAAGAAGAAGTCATTCCGTTCGTCGAACAGCTGCGCGATTTCACCAAAATTGAAGTAGTTGGACTAATGACAATGGCACCGTATACGGACGATGAGCAATTGCTTCGCCAATGTTTTCGGCAGCTGAAACAATTGCAGCAACATGTACAAGCATTACATATTGCGAACGTGCGGTGCACCGAGCTATCGATGGGAATGTCGAACGATTATGTGATTGCGGTTGAAGAAGGCGCAACGTTTCTCCGATTAGGAACATCGCTCGTTGGCGAGGAATGATAGGAGGTGTCCGAAATGGGACTTATTAAAAAATTTAAAGACTATTTTTTAGAGGAAGACTATGAAGAGTATGAGGACGAGTATGTAGAAGAGGAAGAGCCAGCTCCGCAGCCGTCAGGAAAAGGGGCTGCGAAACAAAATGTCGTCAGCTTGCAAAGCGTGCAAAAATCATCGAAAGTGGTGCTTATCGAACCGAGAGCTTATGCGGAGGCACAGGAGATTGCCGACCATTTAAAAAACCGGCGTGCAGTTGTTGTGAATTTGCAGCGCATTCAGCACGATCAAGCAAAGCGCATCGTCGACTTTTTAAGCGGCACCGTTTATGCGATTGGCGGCGACATTCAGCAAGTTGGCACGAGAATTTTCTTATGCACTCCGGACAATGTGGATGTAACCGGCTCGATTTCCGCTGTGTCCGAAGATGAGACATCGATGAAAAGGTGGTAATATATGTATAGTTTGCTTACGTTTTTAACAACGCTCATTGATATATACTCCTATGCGTTAATTGTTTACATTTTAATGTCATGGTTTCCGAATGCGCGCGGCACGAAAATCGGCCAGCTGTTAGCGGCGATTTGTGAGCCGTATTTAGAGCCGTTTCGCCGCATCATTCCTCCAATCGGCATGATCGACGTTTCACCGATTGCTGCACTATTTGTGCTCAATTTTGCAACGCGAGGGTTGCATGCATTGTTTAGCATGTTGCACTTAGTATAGGGAATCCACAGGAAGGGTTCCTTTCTTCGTGAGAAGGCAAGGTGTGAAGATGAATATATATCAGCATTTTCGCAAAGAAGAACATCATTTTATTGATCAAGTGCTCGAATGGCGGGAAAGCGTCCAAACGCAATACAGCCCTAGACTTACCGATTTTCTTGATCCGCGCGAGCAAGAAATCGTTCGGCTTGTTATCGGACATGATGAAGAAGTCAACGTTTCTTTCTTCGGCGGCGCTTCTTTTGTCGAGCGAAAACGGGCGCTTTTATACCCGCCTTACTTTCAGCCGGAACAAGAAGATTTTATGATTGCGCTTTTTTCGGTCCGTTATCCGAGCAAATTTGTTTCGCTTGCGCATCGGCAAGTGCTCGGCTCATTGATGTCGCTCGGGTTAAAGCGCGGCAAGTTTGGCGACGTGTTAATCAAAGAAAATGACGTTCAATTGATCGTCGCCAAAGAAGTCGCGGATTATGTTCGGCTACATTTGCAAGCGGTCGGAAAAACGAAAATTTCGCTCGAAGAAAAGCCGTTAACGGATATGATCGTTCTTGAAGAACAATGGAACGAAGCGACGATTACCGTTTCTTCGTTGCGGCTTGATGCGGTAGTAGCGCAAGCGTTTGGCGCATCAAGACAACACGTTCAAACACTCATTGAAAACGGTCTTGTGAAAGTGAATTGGAAAATTGTCGAGCAATCGCATTTAGAATGCAAAGAAGGCGATACTATTTCCGCGAGGGGGCTTGGCCGGTTGAAACTTGTGGCGATCGGTGGAAAAACAAAAAAAGATCGCTTTCGCATTCAAGTGGGGACGCAAAAATAATCGAATCGTGGTAGGAATTCGCAGAAATCTGTCGAATAAACGTAAAAAGGAAAGATATAGACGGAGGTGGCATTTGTGCCTTTAACGCCATTAGATATTCATAACAAAGAATTTAGCAAGGGCTTTCGCGGCTACGATGAAGATGAAGTGAACGAATTTTTAGACCAAGTGATTAAAGATTACGAGATGGTCATCCGCGAGAAAAAACAATTGGAAGAAAAAGTCGCGGAATTGACAGAAAGATTGAATTATTTTACGAACATTGAAGAAACGTTAAATAAATCGATTTTAATCGCGCAAGAAACGGCGGAAGAAGTGAAACGAAATGCGCAAAAAGAAGCGAAACTGATCATTAAAGAGGCAGAGAAAAATGCGGATCGCATCATTAGCGAGGCGCTTGCTAAATCGCGCAAAATCGCCCTTGAAATCGAAGAGCTTAAACGGCAGTCGAAAGTGTTCCGCACGCGCTTCCGCATGCTTGTAGAAGCGCAGTTGGAAATGTTAAATAACGGTGATTGGGATCATTTAATGGAATATGAAGTAAAAGAAATTGAATTGGATGAAAAGGAAGAAATGAGCCAATCTTGACGGATTTTGTCCGTTTCGCATATAATCAAAATACAAAAACGCATCGAACATGAAGAATAATGAATGGACGATGAAAGGGACAGTAGCTCTTTCATATGCTTATTATAGCGAGCTGGGGACGGTGGAAGCCTAGCATAAGCGAAGGAGTGAAGATCACCCCGGAGTTCCATGCTGAAATAAAAGTAGGCAATGGCGCGTCATTCCCGTTACGAATGCAGAGAGGACTATTTTGTATAGTCAATAAGGGTGGTACCGCGAGACCGTTCTCGTCCCTTTTTTTGGGAGAGAACGGTTTTTTATATTGATCAATAGTGGAGGAATGAAGAATGGATTACAAAGACACGTTATTAATGCCACAAACGGATTTCCCGATGCGCGGAAATCTGCCACAGCGCGAACCGCAAATTCAAGCGAAGTGGGAAGAGATGGACATTTATCGAAAAGTGCAGGAGCGCACGAAAGGCCGGCCTTTGTTTGTTCTGCACGATGGGCCGCCATATGCGAACGGTGACATTCATATGGGCCATGCGCTCAATAAAATTTTGAAAGACTTTATCGTTCGCTACAAATCGATGAGTGGCTACTGCGCACCGTATGTCCCTGGATGGGATACGCACGGGCTGCCAATCGAAACGGCGCTCACGAAAAATAAAGGCGTGAACCGGAAAGAAATGAGCGTGGCCGAATTCCGCAAACTTTGCGAAGAGTACGCGTATGAGCAAATTGACAATCAGCGCCAGCAGTTTAAGCGGCTTGGCGTGCGTGGGGATTGGAACAATCCATACATTACGTTAAAGCCGGAATATGAAGCGCAACAAATTAAAGTGTTTGGCGAAATGGCGAAAAAGGGCTTGATTTATAAAGGATTGAAGCCTGTCTACTGGTCTCCGTCAAGCGAATCAGCGTTGGCAGAAGCGGAGATTGAATATAAAGATAAACGTTCCCCGTCTATCTATGTAGCGTTTCCGGTGAAAGACGGAAAAGGTGTGCTTGACGGCGATGAAAAAATCGTCATTTGGACGACGACTCCTTGGACGATTCCAGCAAACTTAGGAATCGCGGTCCATCCTGACTTGGAATATAGCGTCGTTCAAGTGGACGAAGCAAAATATGTGGTGGCATCGGCGCTATTAGAGTCGGTGACAGAAGAGCTTGGTTGGGAAGGTGCTGTTGTCCGCAAAACGTTGAAAGGAAAAGAACTCGAGTATGTCGTGGCGAAACATCCGTTTTATGACCGCGATTCGCTCGTCGTTTGTGGGGAACATGTCACGACGGATGCTGGTACCGGCTGCGTTCATACGGCGCCAGGGCACGGGGAAGATGACTTCATCGTCGGACAAAAATACGGCTTAGGCGTGCTTTGTCCGGTCGATGAGCGCGGCTATATGACAGAAGAAGCGCCGGGCTTTGCCGGTCTCTTTTACGATGAGGCAAACAAGGCGATTACCGAAAAATTAAACGAAGTCGGTGCATTGTTAAAGCTAAGCTTTATTACGCACTCGTATCCGCACGATTGGCGCACGAAGCAACCGACGATTTTCCGAGCGACGTCACAGTGGTTTGCGTCGATTGATAAAATTCGTGACGAGTTATTGCAAGCAGTGCAAGAAACGAGCTGGGTACCAGCTTGGGGAGAAACTCGTTTATACAACATGGTTCGCGACCGTGGGGATTGGTGTATTTCGCGTCAACGCGCATGGGGTGTCCCGATTCCGGTCTTTTATGCGGAAAACGGCGAGCCGATTATTACGGACGAAACGATCGAACACGTATCGAACTTATTTAGACAATACGGTTCGAACGTCTGGTTTGAGCGGGAAGCGAAAGATTTATTGCCAGAAGGCTTTACGCATCCGGGCAGCCCGAACGGACGCTTTACGAAAGAAACCGATATTATGGACGTTTGGTTTGACTCCGGTTCTTCGCATCAAGCAGTGTTGGTAGAGCGCGACGATTTGCAGCGTCCAGCTGACCTTTATTTAGAAGGGTCCGATCAATATCGCGGCTGGTTTAACTCATCGCTTTCGACCGCTGTTGCCGTTACTGGAAAAGCACCGTATAAAGAAGTGTTAAGCCATGGCTTCGTTCTCGATGGCGAAGGACGGAAGATGAGCAAATCGCTCGGAAACGTCGTTGTGCCGGCAAAGGTGATGGAACAATTAGGAGCCGACATTTTGCGGCTTTGGGTTGCTTCCGTCGATTACCAAGCGGATGTGCGCATTTCTGATAGTATTTTAAAGCAAGTGGCAGAAGTATATCGGAAAATTCGCAATACGTTTCGCTTCTTGCTCGGCAACTTGTTTGATTTTAATCCGGAAACAAACGCGATTCCGTTAGCAGAGTTGCGCGAAGTCGACCGCTATATGCTCGTCAAATTAAACCGCTTGATTGACAAAGTGAAACGTTCATACGAAACGTACGATTTTGCAGCGATTTACCATGAGGTGAATAATTTCTGCACCGTTGATTTGAGCGCTTTTTATTTAGATTTTGCGAAAGACATTCTTTACATTGAAGCGCCAGACCATCACGATCGTCGCGCGATTCAGACAGTGTTGTACGAAACGCTTGTGGCGTTAACGAAGCTCGTTGCCCCAATTTTGCCGCATACAGCCGATGAAGTATGGGGACATATTCCGAATCGAAAAGAGAAAGAAGAAAGCGTTCAGCTTGTCGATATGCCGGAAGTGCTGGAAATTGAAGGAACGGATGAGTTGCTAGCAAAATGGGATGCGTTTATGAACGTGCGCGATGACGTATTAAAAGCGCTGGAAGTAGCGCGAAATGAAAAAGTGATCGGTAAATCGTTAACGGCGCATGTGACGGTATATCCGACGGCGGAAACGAAACAGCTTCTCGATTCGATCAACGAAAGCTTGAAACAGCTCTTTATCGTATCCGGTTTCGAAATCGCTGGAGCGTATGAAGCTGCACCGGAAACAGCGCAAAAATTTGCGAGCATGGCCATTGTCGTTCGTCAGGCAGATGGCGAAACGTGTGAGCGTTGCTGGGTGGTGACAACAGACGTTGGGCAAAACGAATCGTTCCCGACGTTATGCCCACGCTGCGCGCACATTGTAAAAGAGCATTATACCGCGTAAATACTAGAGCCCGCCTCGTGACAGGCGGGCTTATTTTTCCGTGGGAAACGGTCATCGTTGTCTACCCCTTTATCATTGTGTTACAATTCATAAGTACACACGTCGAGTTGGAGGGAGTCATGTGCTTTATTATTTCATTGCGCTTATTGTGATCGCGATTGATCAGTTGACAAAATGGCTAGTTGCAACAAACATGAAAATTGGTGAGAGTATCACAATTATTCCAAATATATTATATATTACATCCCATCGCAATCGTGGAGCGGCATGGGGTATTTTGCAAGGGCAGTTTTGGCTGTTTTATTTGATTACCGTTGTCGTTGTGATTGGTTTAGTCATTTATATTCAACGTTTGCCGCGCGAAGAACGGTTATTCGGTGTGGCGCTCGGCTTGATGCTTGGCGGAGCAATCGGGAATTTTATTGATCGGCTCGTTCGAAAAGAAGTCGTCGATTTTATTCATACGTATATTTTTACATACGATTTCCCGATTTTTAATATCGCTGATTCCGCCTTATCTATTGGTGTGGCGCTCGTATTTTTGCAAACGTTTGTGATGGGTGCGAAAGAAAAGGGGAATTCATAATATGGACGTAGTAACATTTCATATTGAGGAAGAGTATGATCGCGAACGAATTGACAAAGTGATCGCGACTTTAAATGAGGAATGGTCGCGTTCGCAAGTGCAACAATGGATGAAAGACGGCCTAGTCACGGTGAACGGCAAAGCAGTAAAAGCGAACTATAAATGTTCTGTCGGCGATGAGGTAACGATTGCTCTGCCAGAGCCGGAGCCGCTGGACGTCGAACCGGAAGAAATGGACCTCGACATTTATTACGAAGATGCGGACGTTCTTGTTGTGAACAAACCGCGCGGGATGGTCGTCCATCCTGCACCTGGGCATATGCGCGGGACGTTGGTGAATGGACTGCTTGCTCACTGCAAAGATTTATCGGGCATTAATGGCGTATTGCGGCCAGGGATTGTGCACCGGATTGATAAAGATACGTCCGGTTTATTAATGGTCGCGAAAAACGATATGGCGCACGAGTCGCTTGTCAATCAGCTCGTTCACAAAACGGTGACGCGCAAATATAAAGCGATTGTTCACGGTGTCATTCCGCACGATTACGGCACGATTGATGCGCCAATCGGCCGCGACAAACACGACCGCCAAAGCATGGCGGTCGTTGAAGACGGAAAGGAAGCGGTAACGCATTTTCGGGTGTTGGAGCGCTTTTCCGATTATACGTTTATTGAATGCCAATTGGAAACCGGACGGACGCATCAAATTCGCGTTCATATGAAATACATCGGCTATCCGCTTGCAGGTGACCCGAAATATGGTCCGAAAAAGACGTTGCCGATTGATGGACAAGCGTTGCATGCTGGCGTGCTAGGGTTTACTCATCCGCGCACAGGGGAATATTTGGAGTTTGAAGCGCCGTTGCCGCCAGAATTTGAACAATTGCTCGATCGATTACGAAATAATCGTTGACAAACGGTCGAATGAAACGTACAATGAATTCAAGTGAACAAGAACCTTTAAGTTCAGTCCCGTGAGGCTGAGAAGGTAGCGGATATAGGTGAAGTATGCCATTCTACCCTCTCGCCAATCGGTGGGAGGGTTTTTTGCATAGGGGTGAAAGAAGTGCAAAAAGCAGTCGTGATGGACGAACAGGCGATTCGCCGCGCCTTGACGCGCATCGCTCACGAAATTATCGAGCGAAATAAAGGAATTGACGGCTGTGTGCTTGTCGGCATTAAAACGCGCGGCATTTATTTAGCCAAACGGCTAGCGGAACGGATTGAACAAATTGAAGGTGCAGCGATTCCGGTCGGGGAACTTGATATTACGCTTTACCGCGATGATTTGACGACGAAAACGAGCGATAAAGAACCGCTTGTGAAAGGGTCGGCAATCCCGTTTGATGTAACAGAACAAAAAGTTGTATTAGTCGATGATGTTCTGTTTACGGGGCGCACGGTGCGCGCGGCGATGGATGCAATCATGGATTTCGGGCGTCCGGCGCAAATTCAGCTGGCCGTGTTAGTCGATCGTGGCCACCGCGAACTACCGATTCGCGCGGACTTTGTCGGCAAAAATATTCCGACGTCAAGCGCGGAAATGATCGTTGTCGAATTGCAAGAAGTAGACGGATTGGATCAAGTAAGCATTCATGAAAAATAAATAAACACCCTTTTTAAAGGCAGTCCTGCGAGGCTGACAAAGGGGGGCGATTTTGTCATACCCTCTTTGTGCCTTGCGCGAAGAGGGTTTTTATTATGGAAAAGGGGAGAAAGATGATGAATAAACCAGTATTAGATATTAAAGACGTACCTTCACCGTTGCAATGGCTAACATTAAGCTTACAACATTTATTTGCGATGTTCGGAGCGACGATTTTAGTGCCTTATCTTGTCGGGTTAAGTCCAGCGATGGCGCTCATTTCGAGCGGCCTTGGAACGCTTGCCTTTTTGATCATTACGAAATGGCAAGTGCCGGCCTATCTCGGCTCCTCGTTTGCGTTTATCTCGCCGATTATTGCCGCTAAAGCAGCCGGAGGACCTGGAGCAGCAATGATCGGCAGCTTCCTAGCAGGGCTTGTATACGGCGTAGTAGCGTTGATTATTAAAAAGGCAGGCTATCGCTGGATTATGAGCTTATTGCCGCCTGTTGTCGTCGGACCGGTCATTATCGTCATCGGTTTAGGGCTTGCGAATGTCGCTGTTGGCATGGCGATGAACGGACCAGATGGCAAGTATAACCTCACGTATTTTTCCGTAGCGCTTGTGACGCTTGCAGCGACGATTGTATGTTCCATTTTCTCGCGCGGCTTGTTCAGCTTAGTTCCTGTCTTAGCAGGAATTATCGTCGGGTATGTATATGCACTAATCATCGGCGTTGTCGATTTATCGAAAGTAGCGAAAGCAAAGCTGTTTGAAATGCCAGATTTCTTATTGCCAGGCATCGATTATCCAATTCATATTACCGGACAAATTGTCCTGCTTATGGTGCCAGTTGCGATTGTCACACTGTCGGAGCATATCGGCCACCAGCTTGTCTTAAGCAAAGTCGTCGGACGTGACTACATTAAAAATCCAGGCTTGCACCGCTCGATTTTAGGTGACGGTACGGCGACAATGATTTCCGCGTTGATTGGCGGACCACCGAAAACAACGTACGGAGAAAACATCGGAGTGCTTGCTATTACGCGCGTCTATAGCGTCTATGTGCTAGCGGGCGCAGCGGTATTAGCGATCGTGTTCGGCTTTGTCGGTAAAATTACTGCTTTAATCGGCACGATTCCGACGCCGGTGATGGGCGGTGTATCGATTCTTCTGTTCGGAATTATCGCTTCTTCAGGATTGCGGATGCTTGTCGACAGTAAAGTCGATTTCGGCGATAAACGCAACTTAGTGATCTCGTCCGTCATTCTCGTCATTGGCATTGGCGGTGCGATCTTAAAAGTGTCAGAAACGTTCCAAATCCAAGGAATGGCATTAGCTGCGATCGTCGGCGTCATTTTAAACTTGATTTTACCGGGACGTCCGGAAGTCAACGAAAATATGTTTGAACTCGAAGAAACAAATGATGACCATGTTGCGTAACATCACCTTTTAATTAAGTCCCGCGAGACTTAAAAGGGTGTTCCTGTTCGCGTAAAAAGAGAAAGGGCGAACGTCGAAAATTGTTCGTTTCTTTCCACACACCTTTTTACGCCCAAAAACGGTGTAGCACCCTGTCGGTTAGGCAGGGTGCTTTTTTTGCAAACTAACCATATGGAAAGTCGCTTTTGACTTCAATACAAGGGGGAACGAACGATGAACCATTTGTTAACGTTAACCGAGTTATCGTTGGAAGAAATTCTCGCACTGCTTGAGGAAGCGGAGCAGTTTTCGCGTGGGTCACATTGGCGGTTGTCTGAACCAGCGTTTGTCGCCAACTTATTTTTTGAACCGAGTACACGGACGAAATGTAGCTTTGAAGTGGCAGAAAGAAAATTAGGGCTTCATGTCATCCCGTTTGATGTCGAAACATCAAGCGTCCAAAAAGGGGAAACGTTATATGATACGATTCGGACGCTTGAGTCGATCGGGGTGCAGGCCGTCGTCATTCGCCACCCAGAAGACCGTTATTTTGAAGCGCTGCGCCATTCCGTCGGCATCCCAATCATTAACGCCGGGGACGGATGCGGCCACCATCCAACGCAATCGCTATTAGATTTAATGACGATCCGGCAGGAGTTTGGCACGTTTCGTGGCTTGACTGTTGCGATTGTCGGCGATATTCGCCATAGCCGGGTGGCTCGTTCGAATGCGGAAGTATTGACAAGGCTTGGGGCAACGGTGCTGTTTTCTAGCCCAGAACAATGGAAAGACGACACAAATTCGTATGGAACATACGTTGATTTGGATACGGCTGTTCAAGAAGCAGATGTCGTAATGCTTCTTCGCATTCAGCATGAGCGGCACGGTGAAAAAATGGGGCTGACGAAAGAGCAATATCACGAGCAATACGGGTTAACAATCGAGCGAGAACGAAAAATGAAGCCAAAAAGCATTATTTTGCACCCAGCTCCTGTCAACCGCGATGTCGAAATTGCCAGCAGTCTTGTCGAATGCGAACGATCCCGCATTTTTAAACAAATGGAAAACGGAGTGTACGTGCGCATGGCTGTTTTAAAACGGGCACTTCAAACAGAGGAAAGGGGAATGCACAATGGCTATTATTTTAAAAAATGGTCGCTCGCTTAATGAAGCAGGGGTGCTTGTGCCAACAGAAGTTAAAATCACTGGAGACGTGATCGCTGAAATTGCCTCAACGGTCGCAGCGGGCGATGAAGATGAAGTAATCGATGTCGCCGGTCAACTACTTGCACCAGGGTTTATCGATTTGCACGTCCATTTGCGCGAGCCTGGTGGAGAGCATAAAGAAACGATTGCAACGGGGACGCTTGCGGCGGCCAAAGGAGGTTTTACAACGGTTGCGGCGATGCCGAATACCCGTCCTGTTCCTGATACGAAAGAGCAAATGGATTGGCTCGTTGAACGCATCCGCCAAACCGCCCATGTAAATGTTCTTCCGTACGCGGCGATTACGATTCGCCAGCTCGGAAAAGAGCGGACGGATTTTGCTGCATTAAAAGAAGCGGGCGCGTTTGCGTTTACGGATGACGGTGTGGGGGTGCAAAGCGCGCAAATGATGTATGAGGCGATGAAACAAGCGGCCGCTCTCGGCATGGCGATTGTCGCCCATTGCGAAGATGAGACGCTTACATATAAAGGGTGCGTCCACGACGGCACGTTTGCCAAAAAGCATGGACTTTCCGGTATTCCATCCGTAGCGGAATCCGTTCATATTGCCCGCGATGTATTGCTAGCGGAAGCGACGGGATGTCATTATCACGTCTGTCATATCAGCACGAAACAATCGGTCCGCATCGTGCGCGAGGCGAAGCGGGCTGGTATTCGTGTCACCGCCGAAGTGACGCCGCACCATCTTCTTCTTTGCGATGAAGACATCCCAGGGCTTGATGCAAATTTTAAAATGAATCCGCCGCTAAGAAGCAAAGAAGATCGGGAAGCGTTGATTGAAGGATTGCTTGATGGGACGATCGATTTTATCGCGACCGACCATGCGCCGCATACAGAAGCGGAAAAACAGGAAGGAATGGAACTAGCACCGTTTGGCATCGTCGGGTTGGAAACGGCGTTCCCGCTCCTTTACACGCATTTCGTTGAAACGAACATTTGCACATTAAAGCAGCTCATTGATTGGTTGACGAAAAAACCGGCAGAAGCGTTTCAACTGAACCGAGGGACATTGGCTGTCGGCGCCAAAGCGGATATCACGATTATCGATTTGCAGGCAGAACAAATGATTGATCCGGCTACGTTCGTATCGAAAGGAAAAAATACGCCGTTTGCCGGCTGGACGTGCAAAGGGTGGCCGACGATGACGTTTGTGAACGGAAAACTTGTATGGAAGAAAGGAAGAGAGCAATGAAGCGACAACTCATTTTAGAAGACGGGACATTTTTCATCGGGGAAGCGTTCGGCAGTACGGAACAAAAGATCGGGGAAGTCGTGTTTAATACGGGAATGACCGGCTATCAGGAAATTTTGTCCGATCCGTCTTATTGCGGGCAAATTGTCACGATGACGTATCCGTTAATTGGCAACTACGGCATTAACCGTGACGATTTTGAATCAATTGAGCCGCACATTCACGGATTTGTCGTAAAAGAAATGTGCGATGCGCCTTCCAACTGGCGAAATGAGATGACGCTTGATGAATATTTCAAAGAAAAAAACATTCCAGGCTTAGCAGGCGTCGATACGCGTAAATTGACGCGCATCATTCGCCAATATGGAACGTTAAAAGGGATGATTTGCGATGCGGATGTAAGCGTGGAAGAGGCCATTACTTATTTAAAAGAAACGAAGCTGCCGCGTGATCAAGTAAAGCGCGTTTCGACAAAAAGCGCCTATCCAAGCCCGGGCCGCGGTCATCGCGTCGTATTGGTTGACTTTGGAATGAAGCACGGCATTTTGCGCGAATTAAATAAACGAAACTGTGATGTCATCGTTCTTCCGTATAATGCGACAGCACAAGATGTGCTACGTTTGCATCCGGACGGCGTCATGTTATCCAACGGACCTGGCGACCCGAAAGATGTGCCGGAAGCAATTGATATGATTCAAGGGATACTCGGGCGCGTTCCGCTCTTTGGCATTTGCCTCGGTCACCAGCTGTTTGCGCTCGCTTGCGGTGCGGATACGGAGAAAATGAAATTTGGCCATCGCGGTTCGAACCACCCGGTCAAACATTTGGCGACCGGAAAAGTGGCGATTACGTCGCAAAACCACGGCTATACGGTCACCGCGGAGTCATTGCGGCATACCCGTCTGGAAGTGACGCATGTTGCATTAAACGACGGAACGGTTGAAGGGCTTCGCCATCTCGATTATCCGGCTTTCACGGTGCAATATCATCCGGAAGCTTCTCCGGGTCCGGAAGATGCGAACGGCTTGTTTGATGAATTTATGGCGATGATTGAACAGTTCAAAAAAGAAGGGGAGATCGTCCATGCCTAAACGTCAAGATATCGAAACGATTCTCGTCATCGGTTCTGGTCCGATTGTGATCGGGCAAGCAGCCGAGTTTGATTACGCCGGAACGCAAGCGTGTCTGGCGCTGAAAGAAGAAGGATATAAAGTCATTCTCGTGAACTCGAACCCAGCGACAATTATGACCGATACAGAAATTGCCGACAAAGTCTATATGGAGCCGCTGACGTTAGAGTTTGTTTCCCGCATTATCCGCAAGGAGCGCCCGGATGCGATTTTGCCGACGCTTGGTGGCCAGACGGGGCTGAATTTAGCCGTTGAGTTGGCGAAAGCGGGCATACTTGAAGAATGCGGAGTAGAAATTCTCGGAACGAAATTAGAAGCGATTGAAAAAGCGGAAGACCGCGAATTGTTCCGCGCCTTGATGAATGAATTAGGCGAGCCAGTACCGGAAAGTGAAATTATTCATAGCTTAGAAGAAGCGTTCGCATTTGTTAAAAAAATTGGCTACCCCGTTATTGTCCGTCCAGCGTTTACGCTCGGTGGAACAGGCGGCGGCATTTGTACGAACGAAGAAGAGTTGATCGAGATTGTTTCGAGCGGGTTAAAATTAAGCCCTGTTCACCAATGTTTGCTAGAAAAAAGCATTGCCGGCTATAAAGAAATTGAGTATGAAGTGATGCGCGACTCACACGATAATGCGATCGTCGTATGTAATATGGAAAATATCGATCCGGTCGGCATTCATACAGGCGATTCGATCGTCGTTGCGCCAAGCCAAACGTTAAGCGACCGCGAATATCAACTGTTGCGTAACGCTTCTTTGCGCATTATTCGCGCGCTTGGTATTGAGGGCGGCTGCAACGTGCAGCTAGCGCTTGACCCGCATAGTTTTCATTATTACGTCATTGAGGTGAATCCGCGCGTCAGCCGCTCATCGGCGCTAGCGTCGAAGGCGACCGGCTACCCGATTGCCAAGCTTGCGGCAAAAATAGCGGTCGGACTTACGTTAGATGAAATGATTAATCCGGTAACAGGAAAAACGTATGCTTGCTTTGAACCGGCGCTTGACTATGTCGTGACAAAAATTCCGCGCTTTCCGTTTGATAAATTTGAATCGGCGAACCGTCATCTCGGTACGCAAATGAAAGCGACCGGCGAGGTAATGGCGATCGGCCGGACGTTTGAAGAGTCGTTGCTGAAAGCGGTGCGTTCGTTGGAAACGAATGTGTACCATCTTGACATAAAAGGAGATGTGAGCGCCGAGTTGCTCGAAAAACGCATTCGCAAAGCAGGCGATGAGCGGTTGTTTTACATTGCGGAAGCATTGCGCCGCGGCATTTCTATCGAACAAATTCACGAATGGAGCCAAATCGACCGCTTCTTTTTAACAAAAATCGACCGCATCGTCCGCTATGAAACGGTCGTGCGCGATCGCGTCGGCAATCTCGACGTATTGCGAAAAGCAAAACAAATGGGCTTTTCCGATGTGGCGATTGCGAAACTTTGGAACATGAATGAACGCGATGTGTATCATATGCGCAAACAAGCCGGCATCGTCCCTGTTTACAAGATGGTTGATACGTGCGCGGCTGAGTTTGAGTCAGAAACGCCATATTACTATAGCACGTATGAAGACGAAAATGAATCAATCGTCACGCCCCGCGAAAGCGTCGTCGTTCTTGGGTCCGGTCCGATTCGCATCGGGCAAGGCATCGAATTTGACTACGCGACCGTTCACTCGGTTTGGGCGATTAAAGAAGCGGGATATGAAGCGATTATTATTAACAACAATCCGGAAACGGTATCGACCGACTTTAGCATTTCCGACAAGCTGTATTTTGAACCGTTAACGATCGAAGACGTGATGCACGTCATTGATTTAGAACAGCCGGTTGGTGTCATCGTGCAATTTGGCGGCCAGACGGCGATTAACTTAGCGGCTGAACTGGCTGCGCGCGGTGTACGCATTCTCGGCACATCGCTCGAAGATTTAGACCGTGCGGAAAACCGCGATAAGTTTGAACAAACGTTGTCGCAATTAGGCATCCCGCAACCGAAAGGAAAAACGGCGTTTTCGGTTCGTGAGGCGGTGCGCATCGCTGAAGAAATCGGCTATCCGGTGCTCGTTCGCCCATCGTATGTGCTCGGCGGCCGCGCGATGGAAATTGTCTACAAAGAAGAAGAGCTATTGCATTACATGGAACATGCGGTAAAAGTGAACCCGCAACATCCGGTGCTGATTGACCGTTATTTGATTGGAAAAGAAATTGAAGTGGATGCAATTTCTGATGGAGAAGATGTATTCATTCCAGGCATTATGGAGCACATTGAGCGGGCTGGCGTTCACTCAGGGGACTCGATCGCTGTCTATCCGCCGCAAACATTAACGAGCGATATACAACAAAAAATTGTCGACTATACGGTGAAATTGGCGCGTGGTCTACGAATTGTCGGGTTGTTAAACATTCAGTTTGTCATGTACAAAAACGAAGTATACGTGCTAGAAGTCAATCCGCGCTCAAGCCGCACCGTTCCGTTTTTAAGCAAAATTACGGACGTGCCGATGGCGAATATTGCGACGAAAGTCATTTTAGGAGCAAAGTTAAACGATCTCGGGTATTCAACGGGATTAAAGCCAGCAAGCGAAGGGGTATATGTAAAAGCGCCGGTTTTCTCATTTGCCAAATTGCGCAACGTCGATATTTCGCTCGGGCCGGAAATGAAATCGACAGGCGAAGTCATCGGGAAAGATCAAACGTTTGAAAAGGCGTTATATAAAGGGCTCGTGGCGTCAGGCATTCATATTCGCCCACACGGTGCGGTGTTGTTGACGATTGCGGATAAAGATAAAGAAGAGGCGATTGAATTGGCTCGCCGTTTTTACGAGATCGGCTATCAACTATTGGCAACGAACGGAACGGCGGAAACGTTACGAGCCGCAAACATTCCAGTGACGGTTGTCAATAAAATTCATTCCGAATCGCCAAATATTTTAGATGTGATTCGGCAAGGAAAAGCGCAAGTCGTCATCAATACGTTAACGAAAGGCAAGCAGCCGGAAAGCGACGGTTTCCGCATTCGCCGCGAAGCAGTCGAAAACGGTATTCCATGCTTAACGTCGCTTGATACGGCGAAAGCGATGCTGCAGGTGATCGAATCGATGACGTTTTCAACGACAGCGATGTCGGAAAAGAAGGTGTACGCATGAAAACAGAAAAAATGACGATCGTTCATCACGAACGAATTGCGAAAAACATTTATCAAATAAGGCTAGCCGGTGCGCTTGTTGCTGAAATGAACGAGCCGGGACAATTTGTTCATATAAAAGTGACGGAGCAAGCCAATCCGTTGTTGCGCCGGCCGCTCAGCCTTTGTGACATCAACAAAGAAGCGGATGAATGTACGATTATTTATCGGGCGGAAGGAGCGGGGACAACGCTCCTTTCGCAAAAACGGCCGGGGGAAATGGTCGATGTGCTCGGCCCGCTTGGGAATGGGTTTCCAATTGAAGCGGCGAAAACAGGGCAGCGTGCCCTCCTTGTCGGCGGCGGCATCGGTGTTCCGCCGCTCTATGAACTCGCTAAGCAGCTAGTAAAAAAAGGTGTTTCAGTAACAATTGTGCTTGGGTTTCAAACGAAAGAAGTTGCTTTTTATGAACGAAAATTTGCTTCGTTTGGCGAAACGTATGTCGCCACCGTTGACGGCTCTTACGGAACGAAAGGATTTGTCACCGATGTGATCGATACGCGAATCACTTCATTTGATGTGCTGTATGCGTGTGGACCGAAGCCAATGTTAAAGGCGTTGGAACAAAAGTTTCCGAACAAAGAGGTGTATTTGTCACTCGAAGAACGGATGGGCTGCGGGATTGGCGCTTGCTTTGCTTGTGTATGCCGCGTGCCGGACAGCGAAACGGCGTATAAAAAAGTGTGCAGCGATGGGCCGGTATTTAAAGCAGGGGAGGTCGTCTTATGAACAGATTAGCGGTGGAACTGCCAGGTCTTTCGTTAAAAAATCCGGTCATGCCGGCGTCGGGCTGTTTCGGATTTGGTCGGGAATATGCGAAACTATATGATTTAAACGTGCTTGGGGCCATTATGATTAAAGCGACAACGCTTGAGCCGCGTTTCGGCAATCCGACACCGCGCGTAGCGGAAACGCCGAGCGGCATGTTAAACGCGATCGGCCTGCAAAATCCCGGCTTGGAAAAAGTGATGGAGGAAGAACTTCCGTGGCTAGCCCAATATGACGTGCCGATTATCGCCAATGTCGCTGGTTCGACGATGGAAGATTATGTAGAAGTCGCCAAACATATTTCAAAAGCGCCGAACGTTCATGCGCTTGAGTTAAATATTTCATGCCCGAACGTGAAAAAGGGCGGCATCGCATTCGGAACTGTTCCGGAAGTGGCGGCCGAATTGACGAAGTTAGTGAAAGAAGTGTCAGAAGTGCCGGTATATGTGAAACTGTCGCCGAATGTGACCAACATTGTCGAGATGGCGAAGGCGATTGAAGCGGCGGGAGCAGACGGGCTGACGATGATTAATACGTTGCTTGGTATGCGCATTGATGTGAAAACGGCCGAGCCGATTTTAGCCAATCGTACGGGAGGGCTATCTGGGCCAGCGATTAAACCGATTGCGATTCGCATGATTTATGAAGTGAGTCAGGCGGTATCGATTCCGATCATCGGCATGGGCGGCATTCAATCAGCGGAAGATGTGATTGAATTTTTCTATGCTGGCGCAAGCGCTGTTGCGGTCGGAACGGCCAATTTTATCGATCCGTTCGTTTGCCCGAACATTATTGCCGAGCTGCCGGCATTGCTTGATGAGCTTGGCTTTGACCATATTTCGGAGTGTACGGGAAGGAGCTGGAAAAAAGGTGGACCAACCGTTTATTGTGGCGCTTGATTTTTCATCGAAACAAGACGTTAAAGATTTTTTGCGGCCGTTTTCCGGTACGCCGTTGTTTGTCAAAGTTGGCATGGAACTGTATTACCAAGAAGGACCGGCGATGATTGCGGAATTGAAAGAGCAAGGGCATCGCATTTTTTTAGATTTAAAGCTTCACGATATTCCGAATACGGTGAAGCAGGCGATGAAAGGGCTCGCTCGTCTAGGAGTTGATTTAGTGAACGTGCATGCGGCTGGTGGAACGCAAATGATGAAAGCAGCGCTGGAAGGATTAGAAGCAGGGACACCAAGCGGAACGCGCCGCCCGCATTGTATTGCGGTGACACAATTGACAAGTACAAGTGAACAAATGTTGCGCGACGAGCTTTGGATTGCGCACTCGATGGAAGAAACGGTGGTGCATTATGCGTCGCTTGCAAAAGAGAGTGGGCTTGATGGCGTCGTTTGTTCGGCGAAAGAAGTGCCGCTCATTCGCGAACATCTAGGAGAAGCGTTTGTGACGGTGACACCAGGCATTCGTTTTGCCGACGAGGCAAAAGGGGATCAAGTGCGCGTTGTGACCCCAGCAGAAGCAAGAAAGCTTGGAGCGAATTTTATCGTCGTTGGCAGAACCATTACGCGTGCGTTTGATCCGTATGCGGCGTATGAGCGGCTACAACGGGAATGGAATGGAGGAGAGGGAAGATGAAAAAGGAAGTGGCGACACAATTGTTACAAATCGGGGCGGTATCTTTGAATCCTAGCGCGCCATTTACATGGTCATCAGGGATGAAATCGCCGATTTATTGCGATAATCGGTTGACGTTAGCGTATCCGGCGGTTAGAAGTGCGATTGTCGAGAGACTCACTGCGCTTATTCGGGCGCACTTTCCAGATGTAGAAGTGATCGCTGGCACCGCAACTGCCGGCATTCCGCATGCGGCATGGACGAGCGATCGTCTCAACTTGCCGATGTGTTACGTGCGCAGCCAAGCGAAAGGGCACGGAAAAGGGAAACAGATTGAAGGAAAAGTCGAAGCAGGGCAAAAAGTGGTTGTCGTCGAAGATTTAATTTCGACTGGAGGAAGTTCGTTAAATGCTGTGCGGGCGTTGCGCGAAGCAGGCTGTGACGTGCTTGGTGTCGTTGCGATTTTTACATACGGGCTAGAAAAAGGGAAACAAGCATTTCAAGAAGAAAAGATTCCTGTCTACACGATTACCGACTATGATACGCTAATTGAAACTGCTGTGGAACTCGGGGTCGTCACCGAACAAGAGCTTGCGACATTGCGCGCTTGGCGGGAACATCCAGAAATGTGGGGGCAATGACTTATATTCGTCTCATGTTGTATAATGGAAGAAAAGAAAAGAGGGATGAACGTGTCGTTGCCTCGCTTTTCGAACGTTTCGTATGAACAATACGTTGCTTTGCGGTAAAGCAGCGATGAGCGATTAGAGTACATTGACGGCACTGTTT
>NZ_JAPSMC010000020.1 GCF_026847645.1 Anoxybacillus sp. J5B_2022 | reverse complement strand
AAGAAGAGCTAACCGAAATTGTGGAACTCGCCGGAAAAGCACCTTCCGCTTGGAATTTGCAACATTGGCACTTTTTCGTGATCCACGGAAAAGAAGCGCAACGCCGCTTACTTCCAATCGCGTACAATCAACAACAAATTGTTGACGCTTCCGCCGTCATTGCCGTTTTAGGCGATTTGGAAGCCAATCAGAATACCGATACGGTGTACGACCCGCTTGTTCAAGCAGGCGCCATGACAAAAGAAATTAAAGAAACGTTAGCACAGCAAATCACAATGGCTTATGAAAACAAACAGTACGCACGCGACGCGGCATTTAGCAACGCTTCGCTCGCTGCGATGCAGTTGATGCTTGCCGCTACGGCCAAAGGATGGGGGACGTGCCCAATTGGCGGCTTTGATGCGGAAAAATTCTCTGCGGAATTCCAAGTACCGAGCCGCTACATCCCGGTCATGCTCATTACGATCGGAAAAAGCAGCGCTCCTGCTCACCGTTCGACACGCCTACCAGTGGAAGCGACTACTACATGGGTCGAATAAAGAAAAAGAGGCGGCCTTTACTTTAGGCCAGCCTCTTCATATATAGGTAACGATACGTGTACGATCGTCCCTTTTCCGACTTCGCTATCAATTTTAATCGTTCCTTTATGTTCGTGAATAATTTTCGTACTTGTCGTTAATCCAAGCCCCATTCCTTTTTCCTTTAGAGTAAAGAACGGTTCGCCAATTTTTTCGAGGCGCTCTTTTGATATGCCGATACCGGTATCAGCGATCGTCACATGCACCTCATTTTCTTCTCGCCATACTCGCAAATCTAGACTTCCGCCCTTCGGCATCGCCTCAATCGCATTTTTCATAATATTAATGAACACTTGAATGAGCTGGTTTTTTTCCCCGTGAACAACGACACTAGAAGCATTGTTATCAATAGAAATATTCACACCATTTAACAACGCTTCATGGCTGATTAAATGAACGACATAGTCAATCGCATCACCGAGAAGAAACGGTTTGTAGCAATGACTTTGCGGCTTAGCAAGCACGAGCAGTTCACTGACAATCTGATTTATTCTTTCCAATTCATCTAATATAATGTCAATATATGCTTCTTTTACTTCTCGCGTTTCTTTGACCATTTGCATAAACCCTTTAATCGATGTGAGCGGGTTACGAATTTCATGGGCAATGCCAGCAGCGAGTTCTCCGAGCACCGACAGCTTTTCTTTTTTCAATAGGAGCGTTTCTGCGACTTTTTGTTGCGTAATATCACGGCCGATCGTTAATAACCCTTTTCTCTCGCCATTTTCATCAAACAGTGGGACTTTAATGACATCAAACGTCTTTATTTCACCGCTCGGCACCATAAATGACTCTTCTGCCCGTGTCATCGTTGCTTTTCGCCATGCTTCCTCATCGGTTTTTACACAATATTCAAATGCCTCTTTAAAAAACGGCACAATTTCCCCGAGATCAAGATCTGTTTTTCCGTAATAATCCACATCTTCAAGATGATACAATTTCCGTCCGAAATCATTCACACTCAACCAGCGGCCTTCGCTATCTTTAAAACAAACGAAATCGGGCATCGAGTTAATGAGCGTAGATAACTGTTGTTCATCTTCCGCTGTTTTCTTTAGCTGTTTGCTTTTTTCCATCAATCGATAAAGGAAAAAAGCCGATAGCAGTACAAAAAGCCCGCCCTTCCCAATGCTAATCATTATTTGCACGGGATAATCTAACCGAAACATTTGTAACATGAAATCCGTTACCACAATCCAGCATATGCTAAATAGGAAATAAACAACCACTGCCTTCTGTTTTTTGATCACCTTTCCATCGAACCCCTAACGTTAACTCGATAATTCAAAAGCGGCGAAGCTTTTGAGCTCCACCGCCTCGTTCCGCGGCATGAATATATTTTACATTTCGCGAGTCCAATATAAAAGCTTGTCCACGAATGGCTCTGCCTGCTCGTTCACCACTGTTTTCCTAAGCGATACTAACAACTTTGTCCGCAATGTTTCTATTTCTTCTTCGTAGCGCACTAAATACGACCATTCAAGATCAGGAACGGCAATCACAATATATTCTTCTTTTCTATTTTCGTAAATGTATACATTCGTCGTTGTTCGCTCGTCTAGTACGTTTGCCTTCCTTATTTTCACACTGCCACCTCTTCAGTTACTACAAAATTGTGCTTTTATTTTATCAAAATTTTACAAAATGTTCAAATGGAAATTTCAACCTGCTGAAAATATAAAGAATTTTCAAAAAATATTGACGAATTGTGACAAAAATGTGACAATAAAAAAAGCAAAGGAAGTGATGAAAATGAGAATTGGGAAAATTTTGAAAAATGCAATTGCATCTTATGTAACGGTAGTGGTAGTTCTCGTGTTGCTTCCTGCCTTTCTTGTGACAAACGACATTAGCCTCATCCAAGGAATTATTGAGTCAATGAATCCAGCAAAATAAACTGCGGCTACTTTAGCCGCAGTTTTTTGCTTTTAGCGATGTGGATAGTAGCCGTATGGAAATGGTGGCATTCCGTAATAGCCTGGTCCGTACGGGTACGGCATCGGTCCCGTCGGCATTTGCGTCGGCGTACTTGGCATTGGATAAGGATAAGCACCTGGCATCATCGGCATGCCCGACATTGGCGCTGGACTAGAAGGCATCATTCCCATTCCCGGCGCCTCCATCTCTGCCATCGGATATGCTCCTCCCATCGTCGTTGGGGCCGCTCCGTGCCACATTGACGTTGGCTGGCAGCCGCAAGGAGAAGCTGGTGTATACATCGTCGGCATCGTTTGTGTGGTTGGCATCATCGGTAATGCCGGCGCATTGTTGTCATGATGGCGCATCATGTCATCGACATCGTACCCCTCGTCATAAAACGGAGCATCGTTCATATATGGATTCCACTCGTTCATCTTTCTCTCCCTTTCTTTTAGTCGTTAAGTATGTTTATGATACATACCCACCATATTGTATGAATAAACAAGCAAAGGGTGTTTGCCCGCAACGAAAATGGGTGTTTATCCTACAAAAGACGCAACAATTACGCTAAAATAACATTGAATTCGTGCATCTTCGAGGTGAGCAAGATGGATGAAACAGTAGCAGCAAAGCTTTTAGACGATTTGCGCGACGGAAAAATTGCCGAGCTGTTCGTCCAAAAAGACGATTTCCTCGTGTTTCGCTCGGTGCTTGTCAAACGCAGTGATTTTAAACATTTTCGCGGCATCGCCCAACGTGGTGGGCACGTCATTTATCATTATTTGAAAGAGCCGCGCAGCTAGCTCCCTCCGCGTAAATTCGGAGGGACTGTTTTATAGCCACGGCCGGCTCCGTAATTTTTTTAACGCAGTGATGCGCCACTGCTTCACTGCCCCCACAGGAACTCCTTCTTCTTCAGCAATTGTTTTTAGCGGTTTATTTTCCACAATATAGCCGATTACCCATTTCTGTTGCCGCTCGGTCAGCCCTTGTAACACATCTTCCAAAACGATCCGATCGTCATTAGAAGGCGTGACGGAAAGGACGTTCGTAACTTCATCCGTCAACGAACATTCGTTTGTTGTTCGTGTATATTGTTTGCGCAAATGCGAAAGCATGGACCAATACACTTTTTTATACGCAAATGAGGAGAAACTCCCTTTTTCCGGTTGAAACTGTTGCGAAGCTTCCCATAAGGCAATTAACCCAACTTGATAATACTCATCCCATTCGTTCGTTACATGTAGCTTTTTCATCACGCTTACAATCATCGGACGGTACGCTTCCACTAACTGTTCAAACGTCATCACGTCTAAACCCTTTCTGAAAGCGCGCTTTCGTGTATTCCGCGGTATTATTACAATAAAAAATCTTTCGCTTTTCGTCGAATGTACGAATAAGGAAAAACAGAACTCCATCGCTGAGAAATAAGCAATACGAATGATAAAAACAACTTATTTTCAGCGACGTTCTCCCGAGAATTGGCGATTTCCGATTTTTTTCTACAGGCATATATTTGCTGCTTTTTGATAAAAATTAGGAAAAAAAGGGCTTTACTTATGCGAGAAAATGAGGCAAACTATAACAAATACGGTGTAAAGGAGAATAGTAATGGAAAAAGCGGAAGTAGGCAACATTATTGAATTTAAAAACGGATTGCGCGGCATTGTAGAGAAAGTGAACGAAAACTCCGTCATCGTTGATTTAACATACATGGAAAATTATAAAGAGCTCGATTTACAAGAACGAACTGTCGTTAACCATAAAAATTATAAAATTATTAAATAAAAAACCGGCCGCAGATGCGGTCGGTTTTTATACAAATGCTGCAACTTCGTCCGACTCGTAAATATAAATGCCTTTTCGACAAGCGGTCGCCGCATGAAACATCGCCAACGCGACTTGTTTCGCCTCGATTGGCTTATATTTTCTCCATTTGCCGACAAATAAAAACGGCAAGCGTCCAAATACCCATTCCGCTGTTTTTTCGACAAGACGAAATTCTTCCCGTTTGCCGATCAACAAAGATGGCCGGAAAATGTGTAGCGAAGGAATCGAAAGCCGCTGCAACGCTTCTTCTGTTTCCCCTTTGACGCGGTTATAGAAAAAAGGAGAATGCGGATCGGCCCCGATGGCAGAAACGGTCAAAAAGCTTTGCACATGGCACTTTTCCGCCAGCGTCGCCGCGCGCATCGTATATTCATAATCAACTTGAATAAATCTCTGTTTTGTTTTCGCTTTTTTCATCGTTGTGCCAAGGCAGCTGAATACGTCATCGACGTAAAAATAGCGTTCGTATGATTCCAATTTGTTAAAATCGATGACGACTTGTTGAAGCTTCTCGTGCTCCATTGGCAATCTCCGCCGCACTAAAACGGTGACTTGTTCGTACACGTCCGATTGCAGCAACAATGTGAGCAGTTCACGTCCGATGAGTCCGCTTGCTCCGATTAATAGAGCCGTCCTGTCTTCCAAGACTAATACCCCCAAATAAAAAAATCAATTGTCATTATATATAAGTTTCCTGAAAAAAACTACTACTTTTTTTTGAACTTTTTCGCGAAAATAAAACCTCCCCGCCAAAGCGGGGAGGTTTTTACCGATTATCTACTTTTTCTGGGTATAAGTCGTGGTTCATTAGCCGGTATTCCGCCATTTTTTCATATTTTGTTCCCGGCCGACCCCAGTTACAATACGGGTCAATCGAGATGCCGCCGCGCGGTGTAAATTTCCCCCACACTTCAATATAGCGTGGCTCCATCACGTTAATTAAGTCGTTCATAATGATGTTTACGCAATCTTCGTGAAAATCGCCGTGATTGCGGAAGCTAAATAAATAGAGCTTTAACGATTTACTCTCTACGCACTTTTTGTCAGGAATGTAACTAATGTAAATTGTAGCGAAATCTGGTTGCCCGGTTTTTGGCATCTACTTTAGAAAGTAGGTGGACTATATCTTATTCTTGCTCAACTGCGATATTGAGCAAGAACCCTTGCGCTTCCACTATGGGATTTAAACCTCATAGTGTACTCTACTCTCTTCCTCCATCACTACTCTAACTCGCTTCATGATGAAGTGATTTCGATAGTCTCTGCACCTTCCCTAAAAAATGCATCAACTCATTTTTTAGGGCTTGGCTCAGGGTTGGAGAAATAGGGTTCTAATAGATAAAGAAGTTTGCAACAATACAAACACCTCAATACGAACATACATTCCTATGTTTGTATTGTACACAAAATAATGAATATTTTCTACCCTATTCTCTTTCCCTGAATTCACAAGGTTTAGCCGACAGTGTCACCACTGAAGTGTGCCCTTATTGACACAAGCTCGTAAACTCCGGGCAATTAAATTTCACAAAATAATCTCGGTCGGGATGTTTGTTGTCGAATACTTCTAGCACTTCTGGGCTGTATTCGAATAAATATTTTGTTCCTTGGTTGCCGAGGAGCGTAACGCCTTGCAATTCTTCTTCTTTTCTTCCTACCATTGTTCTTTCCCCTTTCTTTTTTTCGTTATGGCGGAGGCATTCATGCCTCCGCTTTATACGCCGCGCTTATTGCCCCATAAAAGAGCGTGCAGCTGCGGCAAGACGCGAACGTCATTCATTTTTGACGATTGCACCACTTTTTCCACTAGCCATTCGAGCTTATGAAGCAATCTCGTGCGCAGCGACGTGTCGTCCATTTCTGTGACATTCTCATTACCGACTTGCAAATAAAACGGAATGGAGCGGTACCGCTCATGAACATATGTTGCATAAGCAAAATCGGCATCATCAAACACAACGACTTTTAAACTAACGTTCGTTTTTCTTTCTGCTTTCACTAGCTTCTCAATGATGTCATCAAGTACCGCAAAGTCCGTCTCCATCCCTGAACTTGGCGGCTTCGGTGAAATCGTTAAATCGTCAATCGCATAAAACCAATCTTGCCAACAGCTTCCTTGCGTTTCTAGCGCCACGCGAATTTCTTTTTCTTTTAACAGCTCAATCAATTCCTCGAGCCCTTTCAATAGCGCCGGATTGCCGCCGGAAATCGTCACATGACTAAAACGATTTCCGCCTAACGCAACGAGTTCGTTCCAAATGGCTTCTGCTGTCATTTGCTGAATTTCCTCTTTCGCCGATCCGTCCCACGTAAATGCAGAATCGCACCAACGGCAGCGGTAATCGCAACCAGCCGTGCGGACAAACATCGTCTTTTGCCCGATGACCATTCCTTCCCCTTGAATCGTTGGCCCGAAAATTTCAAGCACCGGAATCGTTCTTGCCATTAGCGATTCCCTGCTTTCGGCCGATAGACGACATAACTTGTTGGGGATTCCCGCACAAAGACTTGTACGCATGTCGGCCGGTTCGGCATCGTATCAAGATGTTCTTGCACAATTTCCGCAATTTTGCGAGCAACTACTTCTGTCGTCGGAAAATCTTCGGCACGCGTATTGCTGAACAAATCCGTATGGTCATTGATTAATGTATGATCCAATTTCCCGTGGACAATTTTCTTCAGCTGTTGGAAATTGATTAAAAAGCCTGACTCGTCTAACTCGTCACCAGCAACGGTAATATTGACAAAATACGTATGTCCGTGCGTGTTCGCACATTTTCCAGCCGCTTCGTGCGGAATAAAATGAGCTGCAGCAATTTGCATATCTTTATTTAACTCATAACGGAAGTTGTGAAATACTTGTGGGTAAATTTGCTGAAGCATCAGTTCTCCACTCCTTTCTTTTTCTCTAAATATTGTTCAAGCCCTCGCTTACGTAAGTTGCACGCCGGACATTCGCCGCATCCGTCCGCAATGATCCCGTTATAGCACGTAAGCGTCTTCGTTCGAACGAAATCGAGTGCACCCAACTCGTCTGCCAACTTCCATGTTTCTGCTTTATTCAGCCACATGAGCGGTGTATGAATGACGAATTGATAATCCATGGCCAAATTCAATGTGACATTCAACGACTTAATGAAAATATCGCGACAATCCGGATAGCCGCTAAAATCCGTTTCACATACACCTGTGACAAGGTGACGCGCCCCTTTTTGTTTCGCAAGCACTGCCGCAAACGATAAAAACAGCAAGTTCCGGCCATCGACAAACGTAGACGGCAACTGTCCTTCTTTCTGCTCAATCGCGATCTCGCTGCGCGTCAACGCATTCGGCGCCAACTGATTCAACAGTGACATATCGAGCACGGTATGCGGAACGCCGAGCTCTTTCGCTATGGACGCAGCGACGTCGATCTCCAGCCGGTGACGTTGATTGTAATCAAATGTCACTGCTTCCACTTCCGCAAACTGCTTCAACGCCCAAAATAAACACGTCGTGCTGTCTTGGCCACCGCTAAAGACAACGACTGCTTTTTCTTGTTTCATCCCTTTCGCTCTCCTTTCTTTTTATCAAGAAGAAAGAGCGTTCTAAAACAAAAAGCTATACCCTCCTAAGGATATAGCTTTCCCTAGTTTTTTATAGAGGGTTGTTCTAGAACCTCTCCCGTACGAACAAAATGTTCCTACGGATTTCTTCTATGAAGTTTTTTTCCTTCCATACTATATCACACTTCTTCATTTCATACTAGCCTTCCATTTAAAACGTTTCATGAACGATGCATACACATAAAAAGCAGGAATATAGCCAACGACAAGATAAAAACCGATCATTGAAACGATTTTTCCTAACTTATCGATCTCTTCCCTTGTATTAAAAAGGAGCGAAGCCACAAAAATAGTAATTAAAACAAACGGCAGTGATAAGCGTTGCTGTAACGAAATGATCCGTTTTAATCCGCGCGTCACCGACCAAACGGCTAAACAAATAATCGGAAAAACAACGAGCACATAAATGGAAATAATAATGTACTCCATCCGCTCAATAAACGGAATTTCAGGAATTTTTCCAAGCGTCAACGTCGGCCATATAATATGTTTCACTTGTTCCTCGTTATAAAAAACGGTCGAAATAAAAATAACTACTAAATAAATAAACATCGTAAACCCGTTCGCCCATTGTGCCCATTTTTGCGATTGTTGCCCGTTTTTTATAAATGAATAGTACATGAACAACATTTCAAATCCGAGGTATTCGACCGTTATTTCTTTTGCTCCTTTCAAAATATCGATCGCGGAATGATCGAAAATCGGCAAGAAATTGCGATAATGGGCATACTCCAGCGGGAAAAATAACATCGGAAAAATGGTAAGCAACGGGATCACTACTCCCCATAGGCATAACCCGACGACGGTGCGAAAGCCACCAGACACGGTATAATACGTTAACAATAACAAAATCAAGCTAAATTGCCACGTTCCCATGAGCGGAAACATCCATACTTGAATGACTTCAATATATAATCGCAGCACAATCAACGCAAGTAAGAAAAAATAAATAACAAGCCCGATATTGAACACATTCCCAATCCATTTTCCAAAATATTGCACATTTAGCTGAATGACATCTTCGCTGTTTCCTGATAAATGAAAAATTTTATAAATCATCCATATCAATAAATGGGAAGCAACGCCGGCAACGATCACGCTCATCCAGCCATCGTGCCCAACTTTTTCGTTTAACTGGCGCTGAAAACTCAGCACTCCGATGCCGACTTGCGCGCAATGAATCGTAAAAAAGACAAAAAATGGTGAAACGAAAAACCGTTCACGTTCCGGTTGGTTCATAGTTTCCCTCCACATCCGGCTCGTTTATTCCCCGATGCCTGTTTGAACAATGTCGATTTTGACATGCGGACGGATTGTTAGCTGCCGGTATTGTTCGTAAAATACTTTCTCGTTCCAATGTCTTGTATGGCTGCGAACAAAATCACCGATGCCGAGCGGGTCAATTTCTTTTTTCTGAAAATAAAGGAGCAAACTTGAAATGTCTTTTTTTAAATGTTTCTCCATTTGTTTTCGCACAAGCGCGAACGCTTGTTGATTTGGCAAATCAAGCCATATCGGATAATCGCGAATGACCGCCCGAATATGAATGCGAATATCGACAACTGGCTCTTTCCCTTTTTTCAGCGAATACTTAGACGTTGCGTATAAATTCTCCAATAATACCCTCCCTTTTTGTTTCTGTTTCGCAATCGGCATTTGATAGACGCCGTTTTTTGTTTCATCCAACAACATTTTCACCAAAAACGATTGCCGCAAATCAATGCGACCGACGTAATGGTCGTCTTTAAACAGGGCGAGCCCTTCTAATTTCACGAAATTCCCCTTTTTTTCGAAATACGGCAAAAACGGATCACGTCCTTTGCCAAAATAATTGTATAAAAAAATATGTAAATTCGTATTCGGCAAGTTCATTTCGCGAATGTTTTGTTCGACAAGGTTTGATAAATAAAGCATATCGCTCAATGTCATTTTCGCCGTAATGCGCAACAATTCTTCTGCATCGCCTTTTGCCACCGCCAGCTGCAAATGGCTACCGACTTTATTGTTTCGTGCCAAACTGTGCACAATTTCGCTAATTCCTTTTTTCGCAAACGATTTACCAAACAAGACAAGCCGCATTTTCCCTTCTTCAATCGGCAGCGCCGATTTCGATGACAGGCGCGGAATTAAATCGTACGTCGTCGACGACTCCGTTGTTAAAACGTCCGGCTTCGTCATCGGACCTTGTTTGAATGTCGGATAAATGGCCGTACCAGTGTACATTCCGTTTCTCCAGTCATATCCCATCGCATGAATAATTTGGACTTGGTCGACGATGCGAGAACTTTTGCAACCGGCTAATAGGAATGTCCAGATGAACATGAGATAGAGAAGTCGTTTCATGGCATTCCCCTTCTTACTCATCAATATCTTTTTTTTGCTTTGCTTTGTTTGGATCATACCGCCAAAACGTTCGAGGCCGTAAATAACTTGGACGCTTCGCTGTCAAACGATACGAAGAACGAATAAAACTATCAGCAAAGTCTTTAATACGAAGCGGATATAACGGTACTAAATACGGATTCCCGAACGATTGTAACCTTCCTAAATGAATAAGCAATAAACAAATAGCAAAGGCGATGCCGACCCCTCCCCAAAAGGAAGCAAAGAAAATAATCGGAAACCGGATGAACCGAATCGTATTGGACATTTTGAAAATCGGGGTAGTAAAGGAGGCGAGCGCAGCGAGCGATACGATAATAAGCAAAATATTACTCGTCAGCGCTGCTTCTACGGAGGCTTGGCCAATGACAATCCCCCCGACGATCCCGAGCGTTTGCGCTACCTTTGTCGGAAGACGCGCCCCAGCCTCGCGTAGCAGTTCAATCGTAATCTCTAAAAACAACACTTCGAGCGTTGGCGAAAATGGCACGTTGGAACGCGAAAAAATAATTGGACCAAGCAAATCTTTCGGAATCATCTCGTAATGGTACGTTAAAACTGCTACATAAATAGGAGAGGCTAAAATCGAAAACATCACGCCAAACATGCGAATCAAGCGAAAAAATGAACCGAGCACCCACGGTAAATAATAATCCTCCGGCGATGTAAAAAAATCAAAAAGCGTCGACGGACCGGTAATGACATACGGCGAACCGTCAGCCAAAATCGCCACTTGCCCTCCCACTAAAGCATAGACGACTCGATCTACCCGTTCCGTTGACACAAACGAAGGAAACGGCGAAGAAGAATTGTCAGACAAAAGTTGATCAAGCAAAGATGTATCAAACACAATATCAAACTCGATGTCATTGACCCGTTGCATGACCGTTTCTAACGTTTGTTCATGAACGATTCCGTCAATATACGCGATGACGACTTTCGTTTTAGACATTGTACCGATCGTTAACTCTCGAAAAACTAAATTCGGGGTGGCCACTTGCCGGCGCAATAAATGCAAATTCGTTCCGATGTTTTCGACGAAGCCCACTTTTGGGCCAACGACGCTAAATTCATTTTCTGAATCGTTATTTTGACGAAGCCCTAAATGATCACTTGCCAAATTAATTAAGGCACAACAGCTATCATCATGTTTTAACTGAATGAGCGCAAACCCTCTTAATAGTTTCATTTCTACTGTTTGGACATCCGAAGTGATTTCGATGCGCTGAACCGGGATAATTCGTTGAAGATCGCGCACCGAAAGGGAAGGATAGTTTGATACATCCCGCTGCAAGTGACAAAGCACTTGTTGCTGTAATAGTTTCGGATCGATCAACGAGTCAAAATAAGAGAGCAAAAAACGATGTCCGCTCCCTTGAAGTTCAAGCGTGACAAAATCGCTCGACCGCTTCAACTCCTGCAATAGCTGCGCGATCGTTTTCGGTTTGTTCGGTTTCCTTCTCTTTAAAAAAAACGAGAAAATAGACATGTAACAATCCCCTCAACCGTCCTATCTTTTCTCCTAGTATTCCGCCTGCTGTTTGTTTTATGCATAAGATGCATTTTTTACGTTGATGAATATGAATTTTCAGTATATATTGAAAGAAAGAATAGGGGGGATGTGTGGTGGATCGGTTGCTTAAAAAACGACGCGCCCAACAAGCACTCAAAAAAGTCGTCGATGTCGCAGCAAAGTTACAAAAGCAGCTCGATCGAACAAAGCCGTTTGCCGAACAAATGGAACCGGTTCGTGCTTTTTTAGACAAGCAGCTAGAGCGGGATGAATATTTTGTCATTGTCGATGAGACAGGATACGCCGTTGTTCATACAAATAGACTACGAGAAGGGCGGACGTTTTCTGATGAGACCGGTCAAAAAGCGGCAAAGACAACTGAGCCGCTCCTGCAAGCGTATATGCGCGATACAGGGGAGCTATTAATCGACGCAAGCTGTCCGCTTTATACTGACCAAACAGGAAAGCGCTTCAATTTGCGCATGGGAAGGTTGATTCATCGACCTTATTTGCAGCTTCATTTCTTCTGTTTATCGCTCGTACCTTCCGCAATTAGTTTTGGACTGGCAACTACCTTTTCTTTGCCGCTCTTTTTTGCCTTTGCGTTAACTATCGTGATCAGTTTAGGCATGAGCGCCTTTTTTTACAAAACGATCGTTAGCGAAGTGCGCCATTGGTACAGCGTCACACGGACTGTATCGTCTGGAAATTTGCGCGCAGAAGTGCACACCGCCAAAAAGCGGACGGAGTTTCACCAAATCGGTTACGAACTAAACAAAATGATTGTTGGGGTACGCACCATTTTGGATGAACTTTCCAAAGCAACAGCAACCGTGAAGCAAGTGAGTGAAAACCAACAGTTAGAAACGAAGCGATTGTCGGAAGCATTCACCGAAATTGCCGCCGCGATGGAAACGTTTCGAGAAGGTGCTAAACAGCAGACAGCTTCCGTCGCAGAAGCAAATGAGTTTGTAGCCGGAATGATGACCGAGGTACAAGACATGCAAGCGGATTTTGAAAGCGTCGTTAGCCAAGCGCAAGGGGCCATGAAATCGGCGAATGAAGGGGCTCGTTTGATCGATATGACGAAACAACATATGCAACATATGCAGCATGACTTGAACGAAACCGCTAAACTAATCCACACCGTTTCCGAAGAAGCGAACCGAACAGTGGAAATGGTCTCGGCAATTACCGCCATTGCGAAACAAACAAACTTATTGGCATTAAACGCATCAATTGAAGCGTCACGGGCAGGCGAGTCAGGAAAAGGCTTTGCGATTGTCGCTCAAGAAGTAAGAGTGTTAGCGGAAAATACGAATGCGTTTGCGGCACACATTTTATCGTCGCTACAAACGATGCGCAACATGCTGCATAATGTCGTCCAAGCCGTCGAACAAAACGGACGAACAGCGAATGAAACGATGGCGTCATTATTGCAAACGAACGAAACGATGACGTCCTTCCAACGTATGTTCATAGAGATGACTGAGCTTTTGCGCCGCAGCCGAACACATGTAACCCGAATTACTAACAACGGAAACGAGCTCAAGCAAGCGATTGAAGAAGTGCACGCGATTGCGAAAGATTTTACAAGCATGGTGCATGAAACAACGGCAGGACTAGAACAGCAAACAGCGGCTATCCATGAATTGGCGAACGAAGCAACATTACTTTCCCAATCCATTCAGAAATTGCAACAAATTACAAACCGCTTTCACTAATTAGCGAAGGCATTTGTCGTTGGGCGACAAATGCCTTATGACTGAGGAATTTTACGCAACGCCAACAAGAAAAGAAATAGAAGGCTTATATAGCCAAACAGCGGATATAAAAACGATAACAAAGCGCTATATCGAAACGAACTGACGGCGTATAACAAAACAACGACGACAACGAAAAACAAGGAAGACGAAACGAAATGAAATTGTCGACGCAGGCCGAACACGCCTCCAATAAGAGATGTGAAAATTTCTCCATAAATAATTAGCAAATAAAGCCAATGCAACGAAACGAAAGATGTATGAACAATTTCTGCCATTGGAATGTCGTAATGCAGCACATATGGAAACGAAAGCAAGACAAAATGGCTGCTTAACAAAATGAGCGTCAATATCACACCACCAATAAGCGCCCCCCTTTTCACCGTCCGTTCGTCGGCCGCTTCGGTTGCGAGCGGAACGAGCACCGTTTGCGCCATCGCCAAATTAAATGCCGCATACGAAAACGGGGAAAACAGCGCCCGCCACGAATGATTCGGGACACTCGAAATCACGCACCATTTCTCCGCTATAGCGATTTTTCCTAATAAAACAAAGCTAAACAGCAACATCAGTGGTACGACTAAAACATTCACAGTAAACAATCCTTTTCGATCATAAAGCATCACCGCAAACAAAAGAAATAGTGTGACAAACATCCCCACCCGCTTCGATAGACCGAGTTGCTCTTCAAACAACGCCCCCGCCCCCGACAACATCACGGCGGTAACCCCAATCACCATCATCGTCATGACTATCGTAATAACTATACTCGCTGATTTGCCGAATAAATAATCGTTCAACTGTTTATAAGAAGAGGAGCGCAACGCTCGCGCCATCACCATCATGCGCATCCCTCCCCACGTAAACAATCCGCCGCTAACGATCACCCCCATCGTCCCGAACGTTCCGTATTGCGTAAAAAACTCAACAATTTCTTTTCCAGTGGCAAATCCGGCGCCAACAACTGTTCCAACATAGACAGCAGCAATTTGCCAAGCACCTGACCACGTTTTGCTCACCTTTTCCACCTCGTCCTTCTTGTCCTCCATGTGCTTAAATATATGAAGAAATGAACAAAGAAAGACGTAAACAAAAAAGAAAAGAATGTCGTTTAGACATCCCTCTGGAACGGTCACTTGTTCGACTTCGTGCTCGTGCAAATCATTGGTTTGTCGACTGGCCAACCACAACATCTACTTTTGGCATATTGTGCATATTGCGCGCTGTCACATGAGCAACAATCGAATACGCTCCAATTTCTGTAAATGTTTTCGTAATTGCGTACTTTCCGTTGCCTTGATGCTTTGCCTTCAGCATCTCATGTTGCTCACTGCCTTGTTTCCAAATTTCAAACTTCACTTCATCCGCATCGTCTACTTTTTCATTACCATATGTAACAAAACAAGCAATTTCCGTTGCTTTATTTACATCAATTGGCGATTTCGTTTCGATTTTTACGTTCAAAATGGCTGGTTTTTCCTCTTTTTGACTGCAAGCTGCCAGCATCACAAACACGAAAGCAAGCATGAAAAAAAGCGCGTTCCGTTTCATTATTCTCTTCTCCCCTTTTTTCCGTTTTCCACGTTCACTATACCACATCCTCTCCCGCTACACGCCATTATTCACACTTTTTTCAAAAACATTTCATCGTTCACACAAAAATTTTTAAAAAGGGACTTGAAAGTCAAAAAAGGTCAAAGTATAATAAAGTCAGAAAGGTCAAAGATAGTCAAAGTCAAATTAAAAGAAAAAAGGAGGTTATGCCTCATGATGTGCCAAGCATGCCAACAAAACAAAGCAACAGTATTTGTGAACTTGCAATTTAATCATGAGAAAAAACAATTGCACCTTTGCCATGACTGCTATGAAAAACAAAAACAACAATTAACGATCCCGATGAATTTCGGTTTCGGAAGTTTTCCATCGTTTCCGTTTGATGAGTTGTTTACAAGCGGATTTGCTCCGGTTTCGGAAAATGAAAAAATACCAACGTATGGCGCTCAGCCAGTAAAACGGCAACAAAACGGCGGCGGCTTTTTAGATCAATTCGGCCGCAACTTAACACAGCTCGCCAAAGCAGGGCTTATTGACCCAGTCATCGGCCGCGATAAAGAAATCGAGCGCGTCATCGAAATTTTAAACCGCCGCAATAAAAACAATCCGGTGTTAATCGGTGAACCAGGTGTGGGAAAAACAGCGATTGTCGAAGGATTAGCCCTTAAAATTGCGGAAGGGAACGTTCCAGAAAAATTGTTAAATAAAGAAGTATATTTGCTCGATGTCGCTTCCCTCGTCGCCAATACCGGCATTCGCGGCCAATTTGAAGAGCGGATGAAAACGTTAATTGCGGAATTGCAGCGCCGGAAAAATGTGATTTTATTCATCGACGAAATTCATTTGCTCGTCGGAGCTGGTTCGGCAGAAGGCTCGATGGATGCAGGCAACATTTTAAAACCAGCACTTGCCCGCGGGGAATTACAAGTCGTCGGGGCAACGACATTAAAAGAATACCGGCAAATCGAAAAAGATGCTGCGCTTGAACGCCGCTTCCAGCCTGTCATCGTCCATGAACCGACGGTCGAACAAGCGATTGACATTTTAAAAGGCATTCAAGCAAAATACGAGCAATTCCACCATGTCAAATATACGGATGAAGCGATCAAAGCGTGCGTTACTTTATCACATCGTTATATTCAAGACCGCTTCTTGCCAGACAAAGCGATTGACTTGTTAGACGAAGCCGGATCGAAAGCGAACTTGCGCATCGGTCCAACCGACGAAAAGCAAATTCAGGAACGCCTTGCGCAATTAGCAAAAGAAAAAGAAAAAGCAGCGAAAGAAGAAAACTACGAACTCGCCGCAAAATTGCGCGATGAAGAGATCAAGTTGGAAAAGCAATTGCAACACACAAAAGCACAAGAGACACCAGTTGTTGATGTCACCGACATTCAACAATTAATCGAAGAAAAAACGGGCATTCCGGTCGGCAAACTGCAAACCGACGAAAAAGAAAAAATGAAACACTTAGAAGAAAACTTAGCGAAAAAAGTCATCGGTCAAGAAGAGGCGGTAAGAAAAGTAGCGAAAGCAATCCGCCGCAGCCGGGCTGGATTAAAGGCAAAAAACCGTCCGATCGGTTCGTTCTTATTCGTCGGACCGACAGGTGTCGGAAAAACAGAGTTGTCGAAAACATTGGCTGAAGAACTATTTGGCTCAAAAGACGCGATGATTCGCCTCGATATGAGCGAATATATGGAAAAACATTCCGTATCAAAATTAATCGGTTCTCCTCCTGGCTATGTCGGTCACGAGGAAGCGGGACAATTAACGGAAAAAGTACGCCGCAACCCGTACAGCATTATCTTGCTTGACGAAATTGAGAAGGCGCATCCGGACGTACAACATATGTTCCTGCAAATTTTAGAAGACGGTCGTCTCACAGACAGCCAAGGCCGCACCGTAAGCTTTAAAGATACGGTCATTATTGCGACAAGCAACGCAGGAACATCCGATAAAAAAATCACAGTCGGTTTTGAGAAAGATGAGACACCGGCGCAAACAAACATTCTCGATACGTTACGCCACTATTTCAAACCAGAATTTTTAAACCGCTTTGACGCCATTATTGAATTTAAACCGTTGGACAAAGAACATATGTTGCAAATCGTTGATCTCATGCTCGATGAATTGAAAGCAATGTTAAAAGAACAACAAATCGAGGTAGAGATTGCGCAGGAAGCGAAAGAAAAATTAGCCGAACTCGGCTATCATCCAGCATTTGGCGCTCGTCCGCTCCGCCGCGTCATTCAAGAACACGTCGAAGACCAAATCGCCGATGTATTGATGGATGAAGCGAACGTAAGTACGATTCATGTCGGTCTCGAAAACGACCGCATCGTCGTAAAATCAACAAAAAACGCCTAATCCCTTAAAGGATTAGGCCTCTTTTTTTCGCAATCCGTTCATTAAAAACTGAATCGTTCGTTCCATTTCTGCTTCGTCGTCCCAGTCGTAATCCGGCATAATGATAAAGCGTGTCGCGAAAAAGCCAGCAATTGTTGTAATCGTCAAGCGAATGACCGATTCGACAGGAAAATCCGCGATTTCCCCTTTCTCTTGAAAATACAGCACAATTTTTTTAAATTTTTCATAGACGTGCGCCGTAAACACCGTTTCCAACTGTTTTTTGATTTCTGCATGAAACGCAACTTCTTGCCAGAACACGCGAATCGCCGGCAAATATTTTTTAACAAATTCGTAGCGGTTTTTCCAAACGGTGCGAACAAAATCTTCATAATGCTCATATTGATGTTCAAACACTTCTTTCGCAAATTCTTTCGCTAAAAACGGTGCAACAGATTGAAGCAAAGTCGGCGTAACGATCGCCAATAGCAGTTCTTTTTTCGTTTTATAATGCCGGAAAATCGTTCCTTCGGCCACGCCGGCCCGCTTCGCAATTTCACTTGTCGATGTTGCCGCATACCCTTTTTCAGCAAACATTTCAATCGCCGCTTCTAAAATTTTCATTTGCTTTTCGCTTAATTTCCCATCTTCTCCGTTAAATTTCAACAACTCCTCGAGCCATTGTTCTTCGTTCATTCGACGCCAACTCCTTGCTGCTAAAGTTTTCGATATTTTTTCAAGGCGAATATATTTAATGTAACAAAAATAACTACAAATCCAAATAACGCAAGTAAATCTGTGCGGATGTCGCTAAGTCCCATCCCTTTATACATCACGTTTTTTAACGCATCGCCGCCATAATACATCGGCATCACTTTCGCAATCGCCTGCAACCATCCTGCCATTTCATCGACCGGAAGAATACCGGAAAAAAAGATTTGTGGAATGATGACGACCGGAATAAACTGCATCATTTGAAATTCCGAATGGGCAAACGCGGACAATAAAATTCCTAACGAAAGCGCCACGAGTGCCAACAATAAGTTAATGAGAATGACATGCCATAGCGAACCGACGAGCGTAATGTCTAACACTTTCACCGCAAAAAAGACAACGATTAGCGTCTGAATAACCGCAAACGTTCCGTATCCTAGCAAATAGCCGAAGACGATTTCGTGGCGGCGAACCGGCGTTGCCAACAAACGCTCGAGCGTACCGGTCGTCCGTTCTCGCAATAGCGCAATTCCCGCAATGAGAAAGACGAAGAAAAAGACGAAATACCCTACTAATATTGGGCTTAACGTATCAAAAAAGGAAGTATCTTTATTGCCGTATACGTACGATGTATGGACGGTCGGCGGCTGCGGCTGTTCTATTTTTATCGGTATAGGTAGCTTTTGTTGAATGGTTTGCAGCGCCTTTTGCATTGCCGCTGCTTGTTGTTTCGCCGCTTCTTTCGCGATCGTCTGTTGAATTTTCACTTGTAGCGCTTTCGCTTTCGATGGATCTGCATTTTCAAACGTTAAGTGAATGTCGTTATCGTTCATTTGCATAAATGCATCTAATTTGTCGTCAACGATTCGTTTTTTTACATCGCCCGCTTCGCGATACTCAATAATATCAATCTCTTGCTTTTTTAATTGCTTAATAATGACAGAATCAACATGTGCCACGCCTAGTTTCGGATTTTCTGCTGTATTCTCTGTAAATAAAAAATGGAACAACGTTAAAATCAAGAGCGGTGCGACAAACATTAATCCGAGCGTTCGCTTGTCGCGCAACATTTGCTGAAAAATTCGTTTCACCACCGCCATCGTTCTCATCCGCGCTTCCCTCCCGCTTTCACGAATACGTCTTCTAAATCGCTCGCTTCATATTGCTGTTTCAATTGTGCTGGTGATCCGCTCGTAATAATTTTCCCTTCCCTTACCATTGCCAAACGGTCGCATTTTTCCGCTTCGTCCATCACATGCGTCGTGACAACAATCGTTTTTCCTTCGTTTTTCAACCGGAATAATTCCTCCCAAATCGATAACCGCAATTCTGGGTCAATGCCGATGGTCGGTTCGTCTAATACGAGAATTTCCGGATTGTGAATAAGCGCGATTGCTAGCGACAACCGCCGCTTCATTCCGCCTGAATACGCCATTACTTTTTTCGATAAATGCGGTGTCAATTGGACGAGGTCGGCAGCGTACATGATGCGCTCTTTCCGTTCTCCTTTTTTCAGTTGATAAAGAGAAGCAAAAAACTGCAAATTTTCTTCTCCCGTCAATTCCGGATATAACGCATCGGATTGTGCCATATAGCCGATGTCAGATAGAGCAGCCATGTTCGGCATCGCTCGATTCAACACGCTCACTTCTCCGGAAAAATCGCTGTCCATTCCGACAAGAATTTTGACTAACGTCGTTTTTCCTGAGCCGGAAGGACCAATTAGCCCGTATATCTCCCCTTTGTTTACCGTCAAATCGATGTTGCTCAACACTTCTTTTTTTCCAAACGATTTGCTCACTTGCTTCGCAACAATGGTGCTCATCCGAAAGCCCCCTTTTTCAAAAATGAGTGATTACTTACTCTCATTTTATATTGTGCCGTTACGTTTTTTTAAGTGAGTACTCACTCATTTTTAAACTCTTCTTTATAACGGTGATTAACAAAATACATTTTCGTCACAAAAATGATGATTGACGAACATTATTGGATCATGTATCATTATCACGTCAATCGAATAAGTTCTCGTCAACTAAGATGAGATAGAGGTTGCAATGAATAAGAGTAGTTTGAAGGAGGGGCAGAGAACCCGATGACTTCAAATGAAAGGATTCGTTGCCGAAGTTTGTAGCGTGCTCTGGCGCTATAAGCTGGGCCTGTAGCCGAATAGGTGCAGGACTGTCATCGCTTTCGGCGATGGAGAGCTATCGATCTTAAGTTTGATGCGGATGTCGTATGCGCCCGTTGAAAACTTAAGGGTGTATTTTTTTTGTCTAACATCATTAGAAGGGAGTTTCCTACATTGCAGCAAAATAAACTAGGTCTTTGGATGTTGACGGCGCTTGTCGTCGGAAATATGGTTGGATCCGGAATTTTTATGCTTCCTCGTTCGTTAGCCGAAGCAGCTAGCCCGCTCGGCGTTATTTTCGCATGGTTGTTAACGGGAGGCGGTGTGCTTATGACCGCGCTCGTCTTTGGAAATTTAGCGATTCGTAAGCCTGATTTAAACGGCGGGCCGCAAATTTATGCGAAAGAATTATTTCCGAAAGAATCAAGTGCTTCTATTTTATCCGGATTTATGTCGTCATGGGGATATTGGATCGGAAACTTTGCCGGTAACGTTGCCATCATTACAACGTTTTCCAGCTATTTATCTACGTTTTTCCCTGTTTTAACGAGCAAACAATCGTTATTTACGATCGGTTCGACCGATATTAAGCTTGGAAACTTGTTGACGTTTCTCGTTTGTACCGTGCTATTATGGGGAATGCATTTCATTATTTTGCGCGGCATTGAAGGGGCCGGAAAATTAAATTTCATCGCCACTGCCGCTAAAGTATTAGGCTTTTTCTTATTTATCGTCATTAGCTTATTTGCGTTTGAAAAAAGCAACATCGGTTCATTCGTCGCTCCACGCTATGACGAGGCGGGCCATACAATTAGCTTATTAGGGCAAATTAATAACGCGGCCGTCGCAACGCTATGGGCGTTTGTCGGGGTCGAATCAGCAATCGTGTTCGCTTCCCGTGCACGTAAGCAATCCGATGTGAAACGGGCCACAATTCTCGGATTGCTGATCGCCCTTGCGATTTACATCGGCATTAGCGTGCTTGTCATGGGATTATTGCCGCAAAAACAATTGATTCAATCAGAAAAACCGCTCGTCGATGCGATTCAAACGATTTTAGGCCCAAGCGGCGGATATATTCTTGCTGGACTTGGATTAGTGAGCTTGCTTGGCTCGACGCTTGGTTGGGTATTGTTGAGCGCAGAAGTTCCATATCAGGCGGCAAAACAAGGGTTGTTTATGCGGTCATTTTTAAAAGAAAATAAAAAAGGAATGCCAAGTTTTTCATTAATTCTTTCCAATGGATTGGCGCAAATTTTCATTTTCTCCACGATTTCGAATTCGATGTCCGCAGCGTTTGATTTCGTCATTTACATCGCGACGCTCGCTTATCTCGTGCCGTACTTTATCGCTTCCGTATTCCAGCTGAAGCTAACGTTGACAGGGGAAACGTACGAAAAGGCGGGGAAAAGTCGCATCGTCGACGGTATCATCGCGTTATTGGCAACCGTTTATTCCGTTTGGGTCATTATTACCGGAACAGCGGACATAAAAACGTTCATGCTTGGCGTCGCCTTACTTGCAAGCGGAATTTTCTTCTACCCACAAGTAAAAAAAGCAGCGCAAAAAACAGAGAAAAAACAAAAACTATCCGCATAAACTAGGCGTGTTGATTAACCATTAAAAACCAGTTGACATCGCTCTATTCCCAGCTTTTCTGCCGTAGTCGGCAAGCGGTTCGCTTGCCGACTGGGAGTATTAGCATGCCCTCCTCGAACAATGAACGCTTTGCGGGCAAATTACATTTGCACGCCGGCGTTCTTGTTCGAGGGAAGAGGCAGAAAAGCTTGTGTTCAGCCATATGATTCTGTGTTTTTTAGTAAAATAATGGATAATCAACACTCGTGCGCATAAACAATAAAGCGGCTCAATCAGCCGCTTTATTGTTTTGCTCCATATCCTAATTTTTTCAACAGCGTAATCGCCTGTTCTTTTTCTTCGGCCGTTAAGCCGGCAAGCGTTTCGTGTATCATCTGTTCATGTTTAGGAAATACATCTTCAATAAACGCCGTTCCTTTGTCAGTGATCGACGCATACGTCACGCGGCGGTCTTTTTCGCACGCCTTACGGACGATCAATCCTTTTTTCTCCAATTTGTCAATGACATACGTAATGCTGCCGCTGGCAAGCAAAATTTTTTCACCGATTTGTTGCAGCGGCTGGTCACCTTTATGGTACAGCAACTCAAGCACACCAAATTCGGTCGGATTCACGCCAAATGAATGAATCGACTTATTCACTTGATTGTTTACCGCCCGATATGCTCTTGATAGTACAATAAACAATTTTAATGATTGCGCAATCTCTTCTTTTCCCGCCACTTGTCATCCAATCCTTTACCCGTCGAATTCGAAGCCATTGTAGCGAAAAATCCTATCTTTGTCAACGAGGGATTGGAACGAAAAAACGTAGAGATCGGGCGTCAGCTTTTGCATATACTGCTTACTTCACGATTTCTTCTTTTTCTTCGTACGGGTGTGCTACCCAACCAGACGGGTCAATAAACAACCGAACAGCTACAACTTGGCGATCTTCCATTAACGTAAAGAAATGCGGATTGCCTTCCGGTACCGAAATGACGTCCCCCGCTTCTAGCTCCACGTTAAAGTAGCCTGTTTGTTCATCTCCTTTAATGATGAAAATACCATGGCCCGCGACGATGGCGCGAACTTCATCTTCTGTATGGATGTGTACTTGCTCAAACTTTTTTAACAACTCTTCTAAATTCGGCGTCGCCTCCGAGAGAGCGACAACGTCCCACGTTTTATACCCTCTTCTTGCCGCCAAATCTTCAATTTCTTCTTTAAAAGCCATCAAAATCTCATTCTTTTCTTCATCATTTAAAACAAATTTATTTTGCAAATGCTCCGGCAATTTAGTGATATCCCAATGTTCATAAAGAACGCCTTGTTGTTGTAAAAAATGAAACACATTCTCTTGTCCTTCGATCACTTCACCCGTTTTTCTAATTTTAATGACCGCCATTTTTAATCCTCTCCTTTCGTTTGTAAACAAGTTTAGGCAAATATTTTCGTTCCTTTTAGCTGCAATAGCTTCACATGATAGCTAAACAAAAATTCGCACGCCTCTAAAAATTTTTTCGCTTCGAACGCATCTCGTCCCCACACGGTAATACCGTGATTGCGAATAAGCACCGCCCCCGCATCCTCGTGCACGTGTTTAGAAAACTCCGCGGCAAGCGTTGGAATATGTGCATCATTCCGAATAATCGGGATACGAAATACCGCATCTTCTTCCCAAAGCCCAAACGCCTTTATAATCTCTTGTCCGGTGAACACAACTTCCCCGTCATCGCCGTATAGTTCTGAGATCACATTGTTGTCAATCGTATGAACGTGAAGGACGCAACCCGCCTTTGTTTTTTTATAAATTTCGACGTGTAATAACGTTTCTGCTGACGGCTTTAAATGCGTCGCTTCCGCTGGCTGTCCGTCCGCGCTGACAAGCAAAAAGTCTTCTGCTGTCTCTTTTCGTTTATCTTTTCCGCTTGCGGTGACAAGAAACGTAAGCGGCTCATCGCTTACTTTGATCGATAAGTTGCCGCTTGTCGCCATAAACCAGTCGCGCGCGGCTAGCTCGCGCTTCACTTCTGCAAGCTCTTCCCATTTCGTTTGCCTCATGCTCATATCGCCACCTCGCTTTCTTTTAACACGTTGATCACATCATAAAACGTCGTAAACGGCGTATGCGGCAAGTTTAGTTCGCGGCATTTTTCAAGCAAAAAATCGCGAGCGATGACGTGATCGGCAAGTTTTGCCGCTGCTAAATCAGTAATCGAATCGCCGATGACGATCGTTTTTTCCCCTTTGGGCGCTAGTTTGCGAAGCAACGACGGCTTACAACAGCCGCAGCCGTTTTGGCAATGTTCATCGCACGCATACGGCCACGTAATTTGAATCATTTCTGCGCGAAAGTCTGCGCCGTTACAAAAAATGCGCTCTTTTTCGATGAGTCCATCTAATAACGGATAAACGAAAAAATCGATGCCGCCGCTGACGATATAAAGAGGGATTTGTTGTTCTTTCGTAAAAGCGACAAACTCGGAAAATCCGTCGCGAATGCGGGCGGTTTCAATCAAAAATTGGACGATGTTCTCTTTCAGCGTCGCTGGCAAAAGCGAAAACATCTTGCCGACGCCTTGTTGCACCGAGCATTTTTGTGCTAATATATCGTCTTTGATCGCTTCCCACTCGGGTGGGGCAAACTGTTTCATAATCGCAATAATGTTATCGTTTAACGTAATCGTTCCGTCAAAATCACAAAAAATCACGGGCTTCATTTTTTCACCTCATGCGCGCCCCATAACGCGATCGCTTTTTTGAGCGGTTCGTTTTCTTCTGCTGCTTCATGAAGCGAACGACCTGCTAATACGGCAGCGACAGCGGCGCGAAACGCTTGCCCGCCTCCGATCGCTCCGTCTGGATGCCCGTGTACGCCACCGCCGGCGTTAATGATGCAATCAACGCCAAAATCGTGCATTAAAAGCGGCACAAGCCCTGGATGAATGCCTGCAGACGGAACGGGGAACGTGCGCGCAAACGGCTCTTCTTTCGTTAATTCATAGGCGATCGCAAGCGTCTGCTCTTTTTCAAGCGCTACACTTCCATATGGCGATGGGAAAAGCGAAAAGTCCGCCCCCGCCATGCGCAACAGTTTCCCAAGCAATAGTGCGTAGCTTACGCCATACACGTGTGAGGAAGCGATCGCTCCGCTAAACGACGGATGCGCCATAATCGGCAAACGAATGTCATCGTCTTCCCGAAGCGCCTGCAATACATCAAGCCCGTATGTAAAGACGTTAAACAATAACACGTCTGCCCCAAGCTCGGCTGCCCGTTTCGCTTTTTCTTTTAGCTCCAATGTTTTCCCTGTTAAATTAACCGCATATAGCGTGCGCTGCCCCGTTTGCTCGTACACGTCTTGTAGCACTTTTTTTCCAGCGACAATGCGTTTTTCAAACGGCGTTAAGTCGTTGTCAAACAAAATTTCATCGTCTTTGACGAGATCGACGCCGCCGAGCGCTTGTTGTTTTAGTTGCTCCGTCATATAGTGAAGATCGCGACCGATGACCGCTTTAAAAATACTCATGACAAGCGGACGGTCAAAAACACCAAGCTTTTCGCGAATGCCGTCAATGCCAAAGCGCGGTCCTGGAAATTGTCGCTTTAATTCGTCTGAAAAGGTGAGATCGATAAGCTTAATTGTCCCATCGAGCGACAATTTGCCGAACGTTGTCGTTAAAATGGCAGGAAAATCAGAACTGAAATTGATGCTCGGATACGAAATGCTAACGAGCGCCCGCTTCAGCCGTTTTCCGAAATACGCATTGACCCGTTCATCTTCGTCAAGCTCATCAATCCGTTCAACAATTCCTTTATGCTTTTTTAGTTGCTCTTGTTCAAGCTGCGGCAAATCGGTCCACGAACCAACCGTCAACCCGAGGGCAATTCCTTCCGCTTTTTTCGCTAAATCTTTTTCATCATGAAGCAAATATGTCGCAACCACTTGGCTCATTTTTTGTTCCTCCAATCATGAAAAAAACCTCTTCATAAGAAGAGGTTTCGCTTCCCACTCTTCTTATCTCTCAGCATATTGCTGCAAGAATTAGCACCGTGCTTAAAACTAAGTCGGTTGCCGGGCTTCATTGGGCTCGTCCCTCCACCTGCTCTCGATAAGAATGCCTGCATTTATTTTATTTTTTTCGAAAATTTATTGTTTGCAAATTTAATTCAAATTATGCCAGGAATATACCGCGATGTCAATCATTTTTTACTGCGGATTAAAAAATGTGGAGTGCCGCAATGCGAGCTGCCGCTTCTTGCAAGCGTTCTTCGCTCGTCAGCAACCCGACGCGAACGTATCCTTCCCCGTGTGCACCAAAACCGATGCCTGGGGCAACAACGACGTGCGCCCGCTCTAAAAGCACGTCAGCAAACTGTTCAGATGTCCAGCCAGTTGGCACCGGAAGCCACGCAAAAAACGAACCCGCAGGTGCCGTGACGTTCCAGCCAATCTCGCGTAGCGCGTGAATGAACGTATTGCGCCGCGATTCGTACAAAGCCACAAGTTCATGGACACATTGTTGCGATTCAAGCAGTGCGACCGCAGCTGCTTCTTGAATAGCACCAAACAAACTGACATATAAATGGTCTTGCAGCAAATTGATCGCCGCAATCACGCTTTCATTCCCGACAGCAAAACCGATACGCCAACCAGCCATATTATACGTTTTCGAAAACGTATAAATTTCAATGCCGACCTCTTTCGCTCCTTCCACTTGCAAAAAGCTGATTGGTTTTTGTCCGTCAAAGCCGATCGCACCATACGCAAAATCGTGTACAACGCAAATGTTATGCTTTGCGGCAAACGAAACCGTATCTGCAAAAAATGCTTCCGTCGCCGTCGCACCGGTCGGGTTGTTTGGATAGTTTAAAAACATTAATTTCGCTTTCCGAACAACTTCTTCTTTTAATCCTTCATAGTCCGGCAAAAAGCCGTTCTCTGCTAAGAGCGGCATCATCGCCATTTCCGCCCTAGCAAGCGCCACTCCTGACCAATAGTCGGGATAGCCCGGATCAGGTACCAACACAACATCACCTGGATTTAATAAACATTGCGGAATTTCGACAAGCCCTGCTTTGCCACCAAATAAAATAGCAACTTCTTTTTCCGGGTCAAGCGTTACTCCGTATTCCCGCTCATAAAAAGTAGCGACTGCTTCTTTCAAAAACGAATAGCCGCGAAACGGCGAATACTTATGATACTTCGGATTGGCTGCCGCTTTTTGTAGTGCCTCGACAATATGAGGCGGCGTCGGTTGATCCGGATTTCCTTGTCCCAGATTGATGACATCATGCCCATCTGCCATCACTTTGCCAACTTTGTCCACAAGCGACGCAAAAAACTGCTTCGGAAGGCTTTTTAACAAATCCGATTCGGTAAATGATTTCAATTGCTCCACCTACTCAAAAAATTCTTGAAATTCTAGTCAAAAATCATATATCGTAAAGAGTAAATTGTAAAGTACATTTTTTCGAGGTGAACGAATATGACAATAAAAGTGGCGTGCCTTCAGTTAGATGTTGCCTTCGGCGACCCAGCCGAAAATAAACGGCGAGTGCAACGCGAATTGGAACAAGTATATCAGCACCAACCAGACATCGTCGTTCTTCCAGAGTTATGGACGACCGGATACGATTTACCACGCCTTGAGAAAATTGCAGATGAAGATGGCACAGACGCGAAAACATTCATTTCCGAACTGGCGCAGTTATACAATGTAAACATCGTTGCCGGTTCCGTGGCCAAAAAAGCGGAAAACGGCATCACAAACACGATGTATGTCGCCAATCGAAACGGTGATATCGTTGGAGAGTATAGTAAACTTCATCTTTTCCGCCTAATGGACGAACATTTGTATTTACAGCCTGGCGAAGAAACGGGATTTTTTACTCTAGATGGAACGTTATGCGCTGGCGTTATTTGCTATGATATTCGCTTTCCAGAATGGATCCGTGCTCATGCGATTCAAGGAGCAGAGGTGCTGTTTGTTGTCGCAGAATGGCCACTTCCACGCCTCCATCATTGGCGAACGCTTTTGCAGGCGCGAGCGATTGAAAACCAATGCTATGTGATTGCCTGCAACCGAGCGGGAAAAGATCCGAGCAACGTATTTGCCGGTCATTCCCTTATCATCGACCCGTGGGGAAACATCATCGCTGAGGCTGATGAGAAGCCGTGCTCCCTCATTGGCGAAATCGATTTATCGAAAGTAAGTAAGGTCCGAAACCAAATCCCGATTTTCCAAGACCGTCGCCCAGAGTATTACACAAAAACGGAAAAAATTTTTTAAAAAATGTATTGACAAGACAAACCAATGCCATGTATGATTCCAATCAAGTGAACTAACCCAATTTTTTAAACACTCGAATAACGATAACACTCTTATCAAGAGCAGGCGGAGGGACGAGCCCAATGAAGCCCGGCAACCGGCTTAAGTAAAGCACGGTGCTAATTCTTGCAGCAATACGCTGAGAGATAAGAGGTGCGAAGCGAACTTCAAACCTCTTTCGAAAGCGAAAGAGGTTTTTTATTTTACTTACGATAGGGAGGAATGGCGATGTCTAAACAATCTGTATATGAACCGCTAACGGAAAGTGGTGCCGTTGCGTTGGCCGTCCGGTTAGGGCTCTTTCCTGAAGGCACTCCGTTAACATGCCGCGAGATTGGTGATGGCAATTTAAACCTTGTGTTTCATGTCGTCGACCAACGGACCGGAAAAGGAATCATTATTAAACAAGCGCTACCGTACGCGAAAGTCGTTGGTGAAAGCTGGCCGCTTACGCTAAAGCGGGCCGTGATCGAAAGCAACGCCTTGCGCACGTTCGCAAGCTACGTTCCGGAGTATGTTCCGAACGTTTACTACTCAGACGAATTGTTAGCCATTACAGTGATGGAAGATTTGTCGCATTTACAAATCGCTCGCAAAGGACTAATAGAAGGCAAAACATATCCGCTTCTTTCTGAGCATATCGGCGAATTTATCGCCAAAACGTTGTTCTATACATCTGATTTTGGGATGAATCAACAACAGAAAAAACAGCTTGCTCAGCAGTTCGTCAATCCAGAATTGTGCAAAATTACGGAAGATCTCGTGTTTACCGACCCGTTTTTTGATCACGAAACGAATAATTTTGAAGCGGAACTTCGCCATGACGTGGAAGCGCTTTGGAACGACGAAGCACTCCATCTTGAAGTGGCAAAATTGAAGCGAAAATTTTTAACCGAGGGCGATGCGCTCATTCACGGCGATCTACATACCGGCAGCATTTTTGCTAGCGATACGGAAACGAAAGTGATTGACCCGGAATTTGCGTTTTACGGCCCGTTCGGATTTGACATTGGTCAGTTTTTTGCCAATTTATTGTTAAATGCGTTGTCCCGCCCTGAACAAGAACAAGAGCCGTTATTGCAACACGTCGAAAAAACGTGGGACGTCTTTACTACCGTCTTTTCTGATCTTTGGGAACAGCATAATGTAGAACCGTATGCAAAGACGAAAGGTTGGCTGCAAGAGTTGTTGCACGTTATTTTCATCGATGCTGTCGGGTTCGCTGGCTGCGAAGTGATTCGCCGCACAATCGGCTTAGCACATGTCGCTGATCTTGACGGAATTGCCGACAAACAAACGCGCATCGAGGCAAAACGACGTGCGCTTCAGCTTGGCAGAGCGCTTATTTTACAGCGCCATTCGCTTCGTAGAGTGCAAGACATTCGCTTGCTTTTCACACAAACGTTAGCAACCACTTATTGAACGAAAGGAAGAACGATATGGCTGAATTGCTTTCCATTCCCCGCTCGGTTGAATGGAATGAAACATATATTACGATTTTAAACCAACAAAAGCTCCCTTTTCAGACTGAATATTTAGAATTAAAAGAACTTGAGGACGTCTGGGAAGCAATTGCCACGCTAAAAGTTCGCGGCGCACCGGCGATCGGGATCACCGCCGCCTATGGACTTGCGCTAGCCGCACAGCGATACGATGTAAGCTCAATGGCTGAATTTCAGGAGCAATTGCAAAAAGACCGCGATTATTTAGCGAGTGCACGCCCGACCGCTGTCAATTTGTTTTGGGCGCTCGATCGCCTTGTCGTGAGCGCCACCGCGGCTACGTCCGTTAACGAAGCGAAAACGACGCTTGTTCACGAAGCGATTCGCATACAAGCCGAAGACGAAGACACATGCCGTTCGATCGGCGAATATGCACTTTCCTTATTTCGAGACGGCGACCGCATTTTGACAATTTGCAACGCTGGTTCGATCGCAACGGCCCGCTATGGAACCGCTCTTGCGCCGTTTTATTTAGCAAAAGAAAGAGGCATCCACCTTCACGTGTATGCTTCAGAAACGCGCCCTGTTTTACAAGGAGCGCGGCTAACGACGTGGGAGTTAATGCAGGCCGGAATCGATGTGACGCTCATTACAGATAACATGGCCGCGCAAACGATGAAAACAAAGCGCATTACCGCTGTGATCGTCGGCGCCGATCGAATCGCTGCCAATGGCGATACAGCCAATAAAATCGGGACGTTCGGTCTTGCGTTGCTCGCCAAAGCGTTCGGCATTCCGTTTTATGTCGCTGCGCCGCTGTCAACGATCGATTTAGCAACGAAAACTGGCGATGACATTCCGATTGAAGAACGAAATTCGGAAGAAGTGACCCATCTGGCCGGAACGCGCATCGCTCCTGAAGGGGTAACCGTCTACAATCCAGCGTTTGATGTCACCCCAAATGAGCTAATTACAGCGATTATTACGGAAAAAGGCATTATTCGCGGCAATTACGAAACAGCATTGCCGGCGTTGTTTAGAAACTAATCTGCATTTACGAAATAGGAATGTTTCCCCATCGGCTTATCAAACTGTTTATGATATGATAAGGTACGATACAACTATTAGCGCATTGTTTATGAACGGGGGAACAAATAGATGACGATGATGACAACAGTGCTCACACAGCTATTAAATAGCACGATCCATTCTATTAAGATGGTCATTCCGGCAGGCATTCAAATCGAGAAGCCGACATTATACACGGCAAATTCGATCCGTTCTTCTTTGTCTGTCTTAATCGGAATGACGGGACAAGTTCACGGACAATTAGTGATCGGGGGCACTGCATCTTTATTTTCGCAAATTAGCCAAATGATGTATGGAATGATGCTCGAAGGTGAGATGCTTGAATCGTTTACGTGCGAGCTTGGGAATATGATCGCCGGCCAACTTGTGACGCATGCGTCCAACCAGCAACTAACGATGGATATTACTCCTCCGACGTTGCTCGTTGGCGAAACGAGCATGAAAGGATTTCAAAAAGCGATTCTCGTTCCGATCAACATTGAAGAAAAAGGAACGCTAAGTGTCATTGTAACTGTACACGAGTAGTAAATAAGAAGAGCGCAAAACACCTGCCTATCGGCGAAGATCGCACAGGCCCCACCGAGGAGAGCTCGAACCAAGCATGGCTTGGTTCTGCGTAGGTAAGTTCAGTGAAGCCAATCAATGTGTCGCCGCCGAAAGAAGGGGCGGAGCGCATCACACCGATGGCGCTTGGAGCTAGACAACGGGTTCAGAAATTCCTTTCTTAATTAATGCAAAAAACTAGAAGCAGGCGTAGCTTCTAGTTTTTTTATCCGTTCCTATAACGCTCTTCTAAATGTAAAAGTTTTTCTTTCACGTCTGTACGGTTTCCGGCGTAGCCAATCAACGCGCGGTTTTTGCCGATCACGCGGTGGCATGGGACGATAATCGCTAATTCGTTGGCGCGATTCGCCTGTCCGACCGCCCGAACCGCTTTCGGATGGCCAATTTTTCCAGCAATATCACTATAGCTTGCGGTCATGCCGTACGGAATATCGCAAAGCGCTTGCCATACTTTTTGTTGAAACGGTGTTCCTTTCCATTTCAACGGCAATTGAAACGTTGTTCGCTTCCCTTGAAAATACTCATCGAATTGCTTTACCGCTTCTTGCAACAATGGCGCATCACTTTTCACCATCTCGTATTGATCGCTTGCCTTCTCCCAACCGTCTTCAAACAGCTCGACGTTTACAATCGCTTCGCCATCGGAGATGATGTAAATATCCCCAAGCTCTTTCGATTTATAAACTGTGTACTCTCTCTTCTTCATACTCTGTTTCCACCCGCTTAATTGGCAATGTAATATGAAACGTTGTTCCGGCACCAACTTCGCTTTCTACGTCAATTTTTCCTTGATGTTCCTCAATAATTTTATAACTAACCATCAACCCAAGTCCAGTCCCTCGCTCTTTCGTCGTATAAAACGGCTCTCCAAGCTTTTTAATTTTATCTTGCGGGATGCCACAGCCCTGGTCGGTGACGGAAATGCGGATGTAGTCCGAGTCAAGTTTACGAATACGCACGTGTACGTCGCCGCCTTTTGGCATGACTTCAATCGCATTTTTTAAAATGTTAATAAATACTTGTTTCAGTTGATTCGGTTCACAGTAAAGAGGCGGCAGCTGTTCCTCAAAATCCGCGATAATTTGTACGCTATGCATCATCGCTTGCGCACTGATGAGATCAATCGTATCTTTCATAATTTTGCATATATCGTTTTGTTTATATTGAACCGCTTGCGGCTTTGCCAACACGAGAAACTCGGTAATAATCGACTCAATCCGCTTCAACTCGGACATAATCACATTAAAGTACATCGAATAATCTTCTTTAATACTGCCTTGCAACAATTGGATAAACCCTTTTAAAGCCGTCATCGGATTGCGAATTTCGTGGGCGATGCCCGCCGCCAACTCCCCAACGACGTTCAGCGTATCCGATTTACGGAGCTGCCATTCTAGTTCCTTCTTTTCGGTCACATCGCGAAGCATCATCATCCCTACACCCGCTATAATCTCTTTTTTCAACGAAATTTCAATCATCCGCTGCACGCCTTCTTTTGTTAAAACCGTCATTTCGCCATACGCTTCACCAGATTGCTCGGATTGCCTAATTAATTTATAAAATACTTTCCGTTCTTTTTCCGGAATGCATTTAATAAACGACTCCGCAAGCAACTGTTGCTTTGTCGTTTGGAAAATGTCACAAGCGATCGGGTTTACATCCAAAATTCGATACCCCTCTCCCCATAAAAGAATACCGTTCATCGAATGGTCAAAAATGCTGCGAAATTTTTGTTCACTTTCTTGCAGCTCTTTTTCCATCTTTCCTCTTTCTGTCACATTGCGAAAAATCGCTAAATGGTATCCATCAATGACCCCCTGCTTCATCGTGAATTCCAACTGCTTGTCTTCACCGTTCGGCATATGAAACGTCAATTCATCACGAATCTCGCCCATTTTCCGAAATTGCTCTAATACATGGCGCACTTTTTCATCATAATCGATAAAATCAAGCAAATTTCTACGTACAAGCAAATTGAGCGGTAGCTCAAACGTCCGACTCGCCGCCGGGTTCGCGTTGACAATATGTCCATTATCGTTCCAAATTAAAATTGCCTCATGCGCTTGCTCAAAAATAGCGCGAAACCGCTCTTCGCTTTTTTGGAGCTTAATTTCCATGTTTTTCTTTTCGGTCACATCGCGCATAATTGCCATATAAAAACCGCTGTATACGTTCGATGTCATCGTCAACTCAAACATTTTAACCGTGCCGTCAAAACGGATAAACGACAACTCGCCTTTAGCGGTTCCTTTTTCTTTCAACTCAACGAGCAGCTGAACAAAGTCGTCTTTGCATTGCCTTGCCACAAATTGCTGAAACGATAAGTGAAGAAGCTTTTCTTTCTCTAAATTTAAACTCATACAAAACGCCGGGTTGACGTCAATGAACCGACCAAACTCATCAAAAATAACGATGCTGTCCACCGCACGATTAAATACATCTTTAAATAAAAATTCGTTAATAATCCTCTCCCGTTCAAGTGCCTTTCGCGCTGAAATGTCGCGCATAATCGCTAAGTCAAAACAATTGAAAGCATCCTTTTTCATCGAAAATTCAATATGCTTAATCTTTCCGTCTCTTAATTTAATGAGCAGTTCGTCGCTAAACGATCCGAATTTTTGTAGCATCGACTGCTGAAACATTAAAATATCTGGAGGGACTAAATCAAGAAATAATTGAAAACGTTTTCCGATTAATTCTTCCTTTTCCATTTCAAATAGATGGCAAGCTGCTTCGTTCACTTCGATAAATTCACCGTTCTTATCAAAAATAATAATGGCATCTAACGACCGCTCAAAAATGATCGCATAGCCACTCAATTGCTCTTTCAACCGCCGGTTTTCTTCTTCTAATGATTTCACGTTGATCATCAATTCTTGCTTTTCACTAGAAGAAAGGCTGTTATTCATCGTAAATCCTCCTCCAAACAGGTAATATCCATAATCAATATATATTCGTCATAAAAAAAAGTACTCCTGCTATATAATTTTAAAATTTTCTGAAAACATCCCATTCCTGCATTTCATTTTATTTTTTTCTCGATTGTGCTACACTAAAATATTGACGTTGATACTAAAGGGGTTTTGGACGATGAAAATTGTTTGCGCAACGTTAAACGCGAAATATATTCATACAAACTTAGCCATTCGTTATTTAAAAGCGTACGTCCAGCCGCAATTTGCTGTAGAAATTGCCGAATATACAATTAAAGACCAAGCGATGAGCATCGTGACCGACCTTTATCAAAAAAAGCCGGACGTTATCGGATTTAGCTGTTACATTTGGAATATTGACGAAACCATTAAAGTGATGAAAATGCTGAAGAAAATTGACCCACACATCACGATCGTCGCCGGCGGTCCAGAAGTTTCGTACGATGTGCGTCAATGGTTGGAAACCGTCCCGGAATTCGATTTTATCGTCATCGGCGAAGGAGAAGAAACGTTTAAGCAGCTGCTTTGGCAGCTAGAAGGGGCACGCGACTTCCGCTCCGTACACGGATTGGCGTTCCGCGAAGACGGTAAAATCATCATCAATCCGCAGCGAAACAAAATAAATCTTGCGGATATGCCGTCGCCATATCGCTTTCAAGAAGATGTTCCTCATTTAGCGAAGCGGGTGACGTATATCGAAACGAGCCGCGGCTGTCCGTTCAGCTGCCAATTTTGCTTATCTTCTATTGAAGTTGGCGTCCGTTATTTTGACCGTGAGAAAATAAAAGAAGATATTCGTTATTTAATGAAGCATGGCGCGAGAACGATTAAGTTCGTCGATCGCACCTTTAACATTAGCCGCAGCTATGCGATGGAGATGTTTCAATTTTTAATTGATGAGCACGTCCCTGGAACGGTGTTCCAATTTGAAATTACCGCCGATATTATGCGTCCAGAAGTCATTGAGTTTTTAAATAAAGAAGCGCCGCCGGGACTGTTTCGCTTTGAAATTGGCGTTCAATCGACGAACGATGAAGTGAATCGGCTTGTCATGCGCAAACAAAATTTTGCTAAACTAACCCGCACGGTCACGCTCGTGAAACAAGGAGGAAAAATTGCGCAACACCTTGATTTAATTGCCGGTTTGCCGGAAGAAGATTACACTTCATTCCGGAAAACGTTCAACGATGTGTTTGCGCTTCGTCCTGAAGAATTGCAGCTTGGCTTTTTGAAAATGTTGCGCGGCACAGGTCTCCGTCTCCGTGCTCCAGAATACGGCTATGTGTTTATGGACCACGCTCCGTATGAAGTGTTAAAAAATAACGTGCTTTCGTTTGATGACATTATACGTATTAAACAAGTTGAAGACGTATTAGAGAAATATTGGAATGACCATCGCATGGACGAAACGATCGACTATTTAGTGACGCACGTTTTTCCAACGCCGTTTGACTTTTTCCAAGCGTTTGGCACGTATTGGGACGAACAAGGTTGGGCACGCATCGGCCATCAGCTCGAAGATTTATTCCGCCGCTTATATGCATTTTTACAAGCAACGCAAATCGAACAAGTACCGATTATCGAAGCATTGATGAAATATGACTATTTAAAAAACCAAAAACATAAACCGCGCAAGCCATGGTGGGAAGAAAAAATCGCGAAAGAAGAACGAACGATTGTTTATCGCCAGCTTCTAGAAAATCCGCTGTTGCTAGGAGAACCATTTGCGGCATTAGAGCTAGAGGAAAAAGAGTTGTTTAAACATACCGTAATGGAAATCATTCCGATCGATATTGACCATTACGTAAAAACAAAAGAGGTACGAAACACAAAAACCGTCATGGTCGCCTATTTCGATCCGATGCAGCGAAAAACGGCGATCTTTTCCGCTCCGTTCTCTTTATTTGCGCATCCAGCGAAAAAGTAGGGAAATCCCTACTTTTTCTTTTTTCGTTTTATTTCCTCTTTTAACATAAGGAGCTGATAGGCGTTTAAATCTCCTGTTTCCACCGAAAACTCTTCTCGGGCTGTTCGCGGTTGTTTTTTCTTCATTCCCCTTGCCGCCCTTTTTTCGAATTGCGGTTTGCGCCACGAATCATTTCTTCGTCGCTAGCGTATTGCGCAATCGCTTCGGATTCCGGCAAGCTTTCGGTCGGGGTTTTATTGTTATTTTCTGCTGCATTGTATTTCACTTTTCGCTTCATTTCGTTTCCTCCTTGCGATGATAGGCAATCAATACGATTTCTTCTCCCGTTTCTTCCCGCAACGTTTTTTCAAGCTGTTGTAGTTTTTTTAGCGATTGCTCGCGAAGGGTTGCCACTGGAAATGCGTTAGTTGTCAAGGTAATCCCCCCTAAATCGTTTTTCTTATTTTCCGAAAAAATTAGGTAGTTTATTCATTGATTTTTCCGCTCAAACTATTGGTGAGGTGAGACAGATGAAAAAAGAACAAAACATACAGTCGCCGATTTTCGACGAAACACAACCGCACCAAATTCATGCTCCGTCGTTTAAAGGAACAGGGATGCGCATGCAACCGCCGTTTGTGAACAAACATGGTGTCGTCATTGGCGACAGCAAATACAATTCTCCAAATTCTCCGCTTAATCAATGGAGCGAAGACACGAACCCAAGCGTGATGGCCGGAGAAGAATGGGTGCATCCGACAAACGATATCGGCTGGAATACGGCGGAAAACCGCGAGCTATTAGAAGCGAAAAAACGGCCGAACGCCGCCCCGTTTATGCATCCAGACAAAGATGTCAGCTACGGGCAAGATTAACAAAAACAGGCCAACTATCATACGTTGAGGAAGAGAATCTTTTCCATGGGGCGTCGGTAGTGAATAACGAGTGGATTCAAGCAATCAAAGTGTTCGGGATTGGAATTATTATCATTGGGTATATCACCTTGTTTATCGGGGAATATAGCGAGTGGCAAGAAATCAAACGAACAGGGGGATTTTAACTATTTTCCCCCTGTGAACGAAATTCCTTTAATGAAATAGCGGTTGAAAAAGATATAAATGACAAGCACCGGCAACGTAAATACCATCGACGCCGCCATAATATAGTTCCAGTAGCTAATATATTGCCCTTTAAAACTATTTAAGCCAAGCGGTAATGTAAATAACTCTGGATCAGAAAGAATAATAAGTGGCCGCATAAAGTCGTTCCACGAACCCATGAAAACAAAAATCGCTTGTGCTGCTAATGCCGGACGAGCCAGCGGCAATACAATCCGAAAAAACGTGCCGATACGGCTCAACCCGTCCAATGCGGCGGCTTCTTCCAATTCTTTTGGAAAGTTGATAAAAAATTGTCGCATCATAAAAATAAATGTTGCATTAATCATTGTCGGGACAATCATCCCTTGATACGAATTGAGCCACCCTAGCTGCTTTAAAATTAAATAGTTCGGAATCATCGTCACTTGTGCCGGTATCATGAGCACGGCCAAAATAATAATAAATAACGGTTTTTTTCCTGGAAACTGCAAGCGTGCAAGCGCATAGCCAGCCATCGAATTAAACAATAAGTTAAGCAACGTTACGGTTACTGCGATAATGACACTATTGAACAACCAGCGTGGAAACAGCTGCTGCTCGATGAAAATTTGTTTATAATTATCGAACGTAAAATGCTTTGGAATAAACGAAATCGTGCCACTCACAATTTCTTCAAGCGTTTTAAAAGAAGAAGACAACGCCCATAAAAATGGAATCATCGTTACGATCGCATAAAGAACGAGAATAACATACAAAAACGCCTTGCCAATACCTAGTTTTTTCTTCATCCATTTTCATCTCCTTAATAAAGAGACTCTTCTTTCGAAAATCTCCGTTGCACTAATGTCGCGATTAAAATAATAATCGCTAATGCAAACGCTAATGCCGCGGCATATCCCATCGTCCCTAGCGTTTTAAACGCATATTGATAAATGAGGAGAACAACTGTTAATGTCGAGTTATTCGGACCTCCAGAGCCGGCAGAGAAGATATAAGACTGGTCAAATAGCTGAAACGTCCCAATCAATCCCATAATGACAACAAACGATGTCACCGGTCGCAAATAAGGAACAGTGACATACCAAAATTTTTGAATGGCGTTTGCTCCATCTAACTCAGCTGCTTCATAAAGCGAATCAGGAATATCTTGCAATGCCGCTAAATAAATGACCATGAAAAACGGCGCGGTCGACCAAATGTTCATCACCATAATCGCGTTCAGAGCTACTTTTGGATCGCCAAGCCAGTTATACGTCGGTAATCCAACGGCTTGCAGCAAATCGTTAATGAGCCCATTTTGGTTATACATCCACATAAAAATTAACGTTAGTACAGCTGAAGACGTAAGCGTTGGCAAAAAATAGACGATTCGGAAAAATTTTTGCCCTTTCAATCCCGCATTTAGCGTCGCCGCTAACACAAGCGCCAGCATCGTTTGGCACGGAACAACGATGACGACATATTTTACCGTATTCCATAAGGCAATTTTCGCTCGCAAATCTCCTGTCATCCGCTTAAAATTATCGAATCCAACAAATTCAAACGTAGTCGTGCCAAGCAGTTGTACTTTATGGAAAGCTAAAAAAATGGCAAATAAGATTGGACCAATAATAAACAAAAGTAATACAAATAACGTTGGAGATAATAATAAGTACCCTGTTCCTGCTTCGCACCATGCTTTTTTTCTCATAATCATTCCTCTCCTCATAAGAGATTCCATTAAGCTGTTCCCCTCTTGCTAGCGTCCCGTCTACTAGAAAGGAGGGAACCGCTCAATGCGAAAAATGGCTGATAGAAGGAGAACCCTTCTATCAGCGCTGTCATTATTTATTCCCTTCAATTTCTTTGTTCGCTGTTTCTTGTGCTTCTTTTAACGCATCTGCTAATGGGCGCTGTCCTAAAAAGGCGCTGACAAATTGGTTGTTGAAGTTATTCGTAATAATTGGCAAGTTCGTTCCATTTTGCCATACAGTCGCATAGGAAGCGCCAGCGACGATCGGAGCACGCAACGGATCTTTGTCAAATCCTAATTCAGCTGCTACCGATTTGCGTGTCGGTAACGCCAATCCTTTGCTCGTCCAAATTTTCATTCCTTCTTTACCAGTTAAGAACGAAAGCAATTTCCAAGCAGCTTCTTTCTTCTTCGAGTTTTTATTCATGACATACGCAACAGTATACGCCATTGTTGCTTTCTTGCCATTGATTGTTGGAACTTCTGCTGTTCCGTACTCTAAGTTCGGGAACGTATCTTTTAAGAACGGAATCGCCCAGTTTCCTTCAATGACCATCGCTGCTTTTCCTTGGCCAAACATTTCACCGCCCCAGTTTGCGCCTACTTCGTTCGGTTGGGCAGCTGATTTATCTTTCAAATGCATATCAACGATCGGTTGAAGCGCTTCAACCACTTTCGGATCAGCAAAACTTGCTTTATTGTCCGTGACTACTTTTCCACCTTTTGATTCCGCAATGTAGTATAAGCGTGCCAATTCTGGCGCCACTCCGAAACCGTACACTTGTGTGCCTTTCGTTAATTTTTTCGCTACTTCTCGCAATTCATCCCACGTTTTCGGTACTTCTACCCCTGCTTCTTGAAACATTTTTTTGTTATAAAAGAGCGCGAGTGTCGAATAGTCTTTCGGGAATCCGTAAATTTTCCCGTCTTCTCCCTTAAAGGCATCAAGCAATGGCTTTTCAAAATCATTGATGTCAAAATCATCGGTTACATATTGATCAAGCGACTCCAATGCTCCTGTTTTAATTAACGCTGGGGCTTCAAATGCATCAAGATAAAAAACATCTGGCCCTTCGCCGCCAACCAATCGCGTTTTAATGACATCCATATACTGATCAGAAATGACTTCATATTTTACTTTAATATTTGGGTACTTCTTTTGAAACTCGTCTAATGTTTGCTGTAACAACTTTTGTTCTGTCGGGTTTCCGCCCCAGCCAGCAAGCGTTACTTCCACTTTTTCGTCTTTTGTCCCCCCTGTTTCTTTTCCTGCTGTTTTTTCATTGCCGCTACTGCAGCCTGCTAAAGCGCTTCCAAACAGCATTGTCGACATACCAATTGCCAACCATTTTTTCATCTTCCTATCTCCCCTTTAATGGAATAATTTATATATAACAAGGAAGAAAAAATCTTCCTTGTTAAGAAACGATCGTAACCTCATACCCTGTTGTGTTTTGATCAATATGAACGTTTGTTTCACCATTTTTACGTGTAACGGTAACCGATAATCGGCCGTTGCCGATCGCGATATTCTCGACTTTTAAGACATTCATCGGCTCGAGCAATGTTGGCGACAAGCGAATTTCTTTTTTTAGGCTATTCGGGAACAATCCAAGCAGTGCTTGAATAAAAACGAGAGGGGTTCCTGCCGCCCACGCTTGCGGTGAGCAAGCGACTGGGTACTTCACAGGCTTGCCGAATTGTTTGCTGTATCCACAAAATAATTCCGGCAGACGGTCGTATTCAAAATGTGCAGCCGCTTCAATAAGACCCCTTATGATCGTGTTTGCTTCCTCACGCTTTCCTAATTTGCTTAATCCAAGCAAAATGATGCTATTATCATGAGGCCAGACGCTGCCATCATGGTAGCTCATTGGATTGTATCCTGCTTCCCCTTCTCCCATCGTGCGAATCCCATAACCTGAAAACATTTTTGGCGACAACAGCGTACGAATCGTAGCCTCGGCTCGTTCCGAATCAAGCATCTCTGCAAACAGCACATGCCCTGGATTGGATGTGATCGTCCCAACTTGCCGTTTATTTCCGTCTAATGCAATCGCATAAAACTGTACGTCTTCCATCCAAAAATGCGCATCGAATTTTGCTTTTAACGCTTTTGCCTGCTGACGAAGCCGCGCCGCGCGTTCCGACTCCTTTAGCTGTTCAAAAATATCCGCCAATCCCATTTTTGCTTGATACACATAGCCTTGCACTTCCACAAGCGCAATCGGAGACTCAGCATATTTACCGTTGCGATGGACGATAGAATCGCCGGAATCTTTCCAGCCTTGATTGGCAATCCCCTTCGCTGATTCTTGGTGATATTCAACAAACAAATCGCCATCGCGATCCCCGTATTGATCAATCCACATAAGTGCGTCATCAATATTGTTTTTTAGTTGACGAACAAGCTCGAGATCACCTGTCCATTTCACATACTCTGTCAACAGGACAAGGAACAACGGGGTCGCATCAATCGTCCCGTAATATGGCGTAAACGGGATTTGATTTGTATTTGCCAATTCACCAAAACGTATTTCGTGCATCACTTTTCCAGGTTGTTCGTCGCGCCAAGGGTCAAGACGTTTTCCTTGATATTTTGCCATTGTAAGGAGCGTCCCTTTTGCGATTTCCGGTTGAAAAGGAAGCGTTTGCAGCGCAGCAATTAAGCTATCTCGACCAAACGGCACCCCAAACCATGGTAACCCTGCGACTGGAAATGGACCGTACCCTAAATCGGTTAACAATACTCGCAAATCGCCAATCCCGCGGCTGACTAAACGGGTAAGCGGCTCATAATCGGTTGTCATTTTCGTAATGTTGCTCTCCCATTGACGGTAAGACGCTTTCAAACGGTCTAGTGCCTCTATCGGAGAAACGATATTTCTCTGTGCTTCTTCGCCGATTTGTGGTTGGATGATCAATGTAACGGTTTGCTCCTCGGCATGGTTCAACGCAAAATCAAAAACAATTTCTCCATGTTCCTCCACCGCTTTCTCTTGCCGATCCCATGTGATTGTTGTTGCGCGTTTCAGTTGATCGGCTCCTTCGTAATGAAAAGTGAGCGAACGATTGCCAATCGTTTGACCCGTACGTTTGCCAACTTTCCCTGTTTGAAAGCCACGGACGATAAACATATCCGCAAAATCAACATCCACCTGTATACTCAGTTCGAATTGCACCGGCTTTGGATAGTAATTTTTTAGGTTGATTCTTTCATAAAGCACACCTTCGTATATAAAACGCTTTCTTTCGATTTCAACCGATTCGCGCCACAATAATATTTCCCCATCCTTTTCCATATGAGGATTTGTTAATAAGATCGTTGCCACATAATTTTCTCCGGCATCCGAAGATAATAAGACAGGCTCTTGCCCATTAATGCGCAAATGTAACTTGCTTAAAAAACGGGTATCTTTCGTGTATAGTCCAAGCCCGTATGGATGGTTTTTAGGAATATTTCCTTTTTCATCTGTCAGAAAAAATAGATCGTTTTCTTTAATGACTCGATACTCCATTCAAGGATACCTCCTGTGCATTCCAAAACGTTTCGGATGATGATGATATGAAATCCAAAACGTTTCGGATTTTGTTTAAAAAATAGTTCCAAAACGTTTTGAATCCGGTAGTTAGTAAAAAACCACTATCCGTGGTTTTTTACCGTCGATTCACGTATTTTCAATTCAGTTTCAAGCACTCGCACGCGAGACTGCGCCTTTCCTTCCAACATTTCGATCAATAATTTAGCCGCTTCGTACCCCATCGCGAACTTATTTTGAGCAATGGTAGATAACGGCGGAGTGGTGTACGAGGCTAAAATAATGTCATCATAGCCGATGATCGCAATTTCTTCTGGGATTCGCTTTCCTAACGTTTTCGCTGCTTTCATCACCCCGAGCGCCATTAAGTCGCTCGCACAAAAAAACGCGGTAATTTCTGGGTGCTGCGTCAACAGCCTTACTGCTTCTTGCTCAGCCCGTTCTTCTTTAAACGCGCCATTGGCCACCAAATGCTCATGAAAAGGCAAGCCCGCTTCAAATAACGCCTCTTGAAATCCTTTCAACCGTTGTTCGCTGACGAACGCAAACTCGTAGCCGTTCATCATTGCAATCTGTCGGTGACCGAGCGAAATGAGATGTTGTACTGCTTTTTTTGCCCCCAATACATTATCTGTTGTCACATATCCGACCGTTTCTGATTCAATTGGAATGTCGATCAATACGCACGGAATATCGCTTTCCACTACTTCCTGCAAATACGGGTCATCGACGCGAATTCCTTGTAAAATAGCGCCATCTACACGACGTTCACGGCAAAGCTGTGTGTACGTCTTTTCTCGCTGTTTCGTTGAAGTGGTACTAAATAGTACCATATCGTAATCTACTTCACTGACATACTGATTCACGCCCGCAAGCACTTCAAACGTAAAGTTATCTTTCGTACTTTCTCGCGTCAATCCCGAAACAAGTAAGCCGATCGCTTTGGATTTGTTCATCACAAGACCGCGCGCTAACGTATTCGGGCTATAATTTAACTGTTTGGCAATCTCGATAATTTTCTGCCTTGTCTTTTCATTTACGTCCGAGTAACCGTTCAAAGCGCGGGAAACGGTCGTAATTGAAACACCAGCAGCTTTAGCAATATCTTTAATCGTCGTCACTACTTTTTTCCTCCAAAACGTTTCGGATCCCTTTTTGATTTGAATTTTAAAGCAATTTGAAACCGATTGCAACAAAAAATTTGTGACAAATTTTTTCGTACCTCGTTTCCCTCTCAACCAAGAGAGAAAAAATTTTTAAAAAAATTGACTATCGCCACTTCACAGCACCAGTGCTATAATTTACTAAAAGGCAAAGGAGGAGCAACTCGTCATGACCATTGGCAAAAAATATGGAATCGTTTTCAGTTTTTCCACACTTCTTTTTGTTAGCGTTTTCATTTTTACCGCTTTTCTCGTCTATCACATGACAAATGTGGTTCAACAAACAGAAGAGAAGAGCGACCAAGCGATTTTAATTACAGAAATTGCGTCGCTATTCAGGCAAAAATACATTTTGATTACCGACTACATGACAAATCCTCGCTCTGAAACCTTACAACAGTACGATCAACAAACGAAACGGTTTAAAGAAAGGGCGAAAGTGACGATGCCGTCAAACACGGTGGAGACATGATTATACAGCTTGAAGCCATTTTTAATCATATATCCGATTCGATCTGGCACGTAAAAACCGAATTTCAAATGGTGCGCAACGCTATTTTAGCAATGAACGCAAAAATGGAAGAAATGGCATATTCAGCGGAAGGAATTATTCGTGTTTCAACAATGACAGCGACCAACATTGAGCAAGTCGTAGCTACCACGGAAGAACAAAACGCCACGATGCAAGAATTACTCGCATCCTCACACGAATTGTCTAGCACCGCGAACCAGCTAAAGCAATCCGTTACTCGGTTTGTGCTTTAAACACTAACTGTCAAAAACTTGCCATTATAAATCCTCTGCCCTGCCGCATACTAACATTGCAAGGCAATAAAAAAACAGGAGGAGAACAACATGGCAAGAAACAGCAACAAATTACTTGTACCGGGAATTGAACAAGCCCTTGACCAAATAAAATACGAAATTGCTCAAGAATTTGGCGTACAGTTAGGCTCTGATACGGCTTCGCGCGCCAACGGTTCTGTCGGCGGTGAAATTACAAAACGGTTGATTGCACAAGCGCAAAGCCAGCTTGCCGGCTCGTTCCAACCAACTGAATAACATGGATCGAGAGGCTGTCCTTGTTCGGAACAGCCTCCCCTTATGCTTGCGCTTCCGGCGTAAATGTCCGTTTCGCAAACTCGCTATCGAGCATAAAGAGAGCATTATTATCATTTTGAATGCGCCGTAATTTTTGAATAATGCTATCAAACATCGCTTCTTCTTCAACTTGCTCATCAATAAACCATTTTAAAAAGTTGATCGTCGCATGTTCCCGCTCGTCCCACGCAATATCCGATAACTGGTAAATCCGCTTCGTCACTTCCTTTTCTTGAACGAGCGCTTTTTCAAAACAGTCCAATACAGACGTAAAGTCATTGTTCGGCGAATCAAACCCAGTAATGATCGCCCGCTCCCCTAACGCATTAATAAAATTGTAAAACTTCATCGCATGAAACCGTTCTTCTTCCGCCTGCACTAAAAAAAAGTTTGCAAATCCATCCAAACTTTCCGCTGAACAATACGCAGCCATCGCCATATACGCATGGGCGGAAAAAAATTCAAAGTTCATTTGTTCGTTCAAGCCTTGCAACAACTTTTCACTAATCACTATCCTCACCTCTGTATACTAATCACATGCCTATTATACCAAAAAAGACGAATTAGCCAAAAAGGTCTTTGCTCGTGACGGCAAAGACCTTTCTTCATTAACTTACTTTTTCATTTACTTGAGCTTGTTCATTAAGTGTACTATGTCTGCGTCCATAGACGAAGTAGATGACAAGACCAATCAATAGCCACGATACGAAACCGATCCATGTCATCGCTGGCAATTGAAGCACTAAATAGCCACAGAACGCGACAGCCAACAATGGAACAAGCGGAACTAACGGCGTTTTAAACGCACGTTTTAAATCTGGCTGTGTTTTTCGTAAAACAAGCACACCGGCAGAAACAACGATGAACGCAAATAACGTTCCGATGTTTGTTAATTCCGCCAATTTGTTTAACGGTACAACTCCTGCAAAGAACGCCACTAACACACCTGTTAACCATGTATTCACAAATGGAACTTGTCTTACAGGGCTAACGCGTGAGAATACTTTCGGTAATAAGCCGTCACGGCTGATCGCATAGAATAAACGTGTTTGACCATATAACATAACGAGCAATACGGTCGTAATCCCCGCAATCGCCCCTAACGAAATAAAGCCTGCGACCCAATCTTGGTGGATGTAGTTTAACGCAAACGCCACAGGGTTTTTCACATTCAATTGATCGTATGGAACGATGCCTGTTAATACGAGTGAAACGGCAATATACAAAATCGTACAAATTAATAACGAAGCAATAATACCGATCGGCATGTTACGTTGTGGGTTTTTCACTTCTTCCGCGGCCGTTGACACCGCATCGAAACCGATATACGCAAAGAATACTGTCGCTGCCCCTGTTGCTACGCCTGAAAACCCAAACGGCATAAACGGTGTCCAGTTATCTGGCTTCACGTACCATACGCCAACAGCGAGGAACAATAAAACAACCGCTACTTTAATAATGACCATGATTGCATTAAAACGAGCAGATTTCTTCACTCCGCGTGTTAATAAGAACGTAATGAGTAAAACAATCGCAATGGCTGGTAAGTCAATAATCGTTCCTTTTGCTGGATCATAAGCGTTGGTGAGCGCTTTCGGAAGCTCGATCCCAAACCCCGCTAGCAATCCTTGAAAATAGCCGGACCATCCTACAGCGACGGCTGAAGAGGCCACACCATATTCAAGGATTAAGTCCCAACCTAAAATCCATGCGATTAATTCCCCAAAAGCCGCATAGCTATACGTATACGCACTTCCCGATACCGGAACGGTCGAGGCGAATTCCGCATAACAAAGCGCAGCAAACACGCAAGCAAGACCGGAAAGAATAAACGAAAGTACGAGTGCAGGGCCTGCATGTTCCGCAGCTGCCACTCCAGTCAATACGAAAATCCCCGTACCGATGATCGCACCGATTCCAAGCATCGTTAAATCAAAGGCACCTAATTCTTTTTTTAACGATGCACCTTTCCCCCCTGCTTCTTTCAAAAGGACATCAATCGGTTTTTTTCTAAATAAATTCATCCGCTGTCTCCCCTTGTCGTTTTCTCTAGAATATTGCAGAAGTTTATACCGTTAAGATTGTATACTATTCGATAATTTTTGTAAAGTTGAAAAATAAAGAAAACTAGAAATTACTTTTCTCTTTCAGGTGATTAGTTTTTTAAATATTAAAATTTTATTTATTTTTCAGAACAATATATCTTATTATCGTTATTTTAAAATATTTCATTTCATTTTTCTAATAAAAATATAACTGAATAATAATTACTTTTTTTAAATTCGTAATTTACAAAGTTTTCTGATAAATGTATAATGAATTTGTGACAAATTGATGAACATCTAATAAAGAAAGGAGGGCCATTGTTTCATTCGTTTTCTTTCCGAAATAAAAAAATAAAAATTTGAGGAGGGGTTAAGTGATGGCTGTTAAAGAATTCTCTTCACAACAGCAACAACATACAACGATTGATTATAGCCAAGTAGTTCAATCCGCTTCTTTTCAACAATTAATGCGGGAAAAACGTGGATTTATTTTACCATTTTCGGTATTCTTTTTAGCGTTTTATTTCACTCTGCCAATTTTAACGTCCTATTCAACCGTGTTGAACACTCCGGCGTTTGGTTCCATCAGCTGGGCTTGGGTGTTTGCTTTCGCTCAATTTATTATGACGTGGACACTTTGCATGCTATATTCTAAACGCGCGGCACGATTTGATAAGATGGTTGAAAAAATTAGGCAGGAAGTAAAAGGAGGCAATGTATAATGAACGGATTGGCGTTTTCTCTATTTTTAGCTATTGTCGCACTAACACTCGTCATCACCTACTTTGCTTCGAAACGAACAAAAACAACGAGCGATTTTTACACAGCAGATAGCACGTTAACCGGCTGGCAAAACGGACTCGCAATCGCCGGGGATTATATGTCTGCTGCCTCGTTTTTAGGGATTGCCGGCATGATTGCTTTAGTTGGATTTGACGGATTTTTCTACAGCATCGGCTTCCTTGTCGCTTACCTCGTCGTTCTTTACATCGTCGCTGAGCCGCTTCGCAACTTAGGAAAATATACGATGGCAGACATGATCGCGGCAAGATTCGATGATAAAAAGGTTCGCGGCGTCGCTGCATTAAATACGATTTCCATTTCTATCTTTTATATGATTGCACAGCTTGTCGGTGCAGGCGGACTTATTAAACTTTTATTAGGCATTGATTATGTCTATTCTGTTTTAATCGTCGGCACGTTGATGACGATTTACGTTGTATTTGGCGGTATGACCGCAACGAGCTGGGTCCAAATTGTCAAAGCGGTTTTACTTATGGCTGGGACGTTTATTATTTCCATTATGGTATTTGCAAAGTTTGACTTCAATTTTGTGAAAATGTTTAATGAAGTTAAAACAGCAACTCCATTAGGTGAAGCATTTTTAAATCCTGGAAACAAATTCAAAAACCCACTTGACACTATTTCGCTCAACTTAGCTCTCATCTTAGGTACAGCTGGACTTCCACACATTCTTATTCGCTTTTTCACAGTAAAAGACGCACCAACTGCTCGAAAATCTGTTGTATACGCTACGTGGATCATCGGTTTGTTCTATGTGATGACGATTTTCTTAGGTTTCGGTGCTGCAGCGTTCGTCGGCTATGATAAAATTGTTGCAGCAAATCCGGCTGGAAATATGGCTGCTCCGTTATTAGCGGAAGCATTAGGTGGCGAGTTCTTATTCGCGTTCGTTTCTGCCGTTGCTTTCGCCACGATTTTAGCAGTTGTAGCTGGGCTTGTACTGTCTGCGGCATCCGCGTTTGCCCATGATTTTTACAGCCATATTATTCGCCATGGCCAAGCAACAGAAAAAGAACAAATGCTAGCAGCGCGCTGGGCATCGATCGGCGTCGCGGTTTTATCCATCCTATTAGCATTGTTCGCGCAAAAAATGAACGTTGCATTCCTTGTTGCACTAGCTTTTGCGGTTGCAGCGAGCGCGAATTTGCCAATCATTTTACTAACGATCTTTTGGAAGCGCTTTAATACAACTGGGGCGATTACTGGCATGCTTGTCGGATTATTTAGCTCACTCTTGCTTGTGGCGCTTAGCCCGAACGTTTGGGCACCGCAACCTGGTGTTGCCATCCTCGTTGGCGAACCGATTTTTAAACTCGCTAACCCAGGAATCGTGTCCATTCCGTTAGGTTTTATCGCCGCTATTGTCGGTACACTCCTCTCATCGAAAAAAGCAGATGAGAAGAAATTTGATGAAATTCTCGTGAAAGCGAATACAGGCATTAAAGAGCTAACGAACTAAAATCAAGCCTCGCCCACTAATGGGGCGAGGCTGTTTGTTAGCTGACCTTTTCATTCACACGAGCTTGTCCATTTAATGTACTATGCCGACGTCCGTAGACGAAATAGATGACAAGACCAATCAATAGCCACGATACGAAACCGATCCATGTCATCGCTGGCAATTGAAGTACTAAATAGCCGCAGAACACGACAGCCAACAATGGAACAAGCGGAACTAACGGCGTTTTAAACGCACGTTTTAAATCTGGCTGTGTTTTTCGTAAAACAAGCACACCGGCAGAAACAACGATGAACGCAAATAACGTTCCGATGTTTGTTAATTCCGCCAATTTGTTTAACGGTACAACTCCTGCAAAGAACGCCACTAACACACCTGTTAACCATGTATTCACAAATGGAACTTGTCTTACAGGGCTAACGCGTGAGAATACTTTCGGTAATAAGCCGTCACGGCTGATCGCATAGAATAAACGTGTTTGACCATATAACATAACGAGCAATACGGTCGTAATCCCCGCAATCGCCCCTAACGAAATAAAGCCTGCGACCCAATCTTGGTGGATGTAGTTTAACGCAAACGCCACAGGGTTTTTCACATTCAATTGATCGTATGGAACGATGCCTGTTAATACGAGTGAAACGGCAATATACAAAATCGTACAAATTAATAACGAAGCAATAATACCGATCGGCATGTTACGTTGTGGGTTTTTCACTTCTTCCGCGGCCGTTGACACCGCATCGAAACCGATATACGCAAAGAATACTGTCGCTGCCCCTGTCGCTACGCCTGAGAACCCAAACGGCATAAACGGTGTCCAGTTATCTGGCTTCACGTACCATACGCCAACAGCGAGGAACAATAAAACAACCGCTACTTTAATAATGACCATGATCGAATTAAACCGGGCTGATTTTCTTACTCCACCTGTTAATAAAAACGCAATCACAAGCACAATCAAAATAGCAGGCACGTCAATATATGTTCCTTTCGCTGGATCATATGCACTCGTTAATGCTTTCGGAAGCTCAATGCCAAACCCAGCTAACAACCCTTGGAAATAACCGGACCAGCCCGCCGCAACCGCTGAGGAAGCGACCCCGTACTCTAAAATTAAATCCCAACCTAAAATCCAAGCGATTAACTCACCAAATGTCGCATAGCTGTACGTATACGCACTTCCCGATACCGGAACGGTCGAAGCAAATTCCGCATAACAAAGTGCAGCAAACACGCAGGCAAGACCAGAAAGAATAAACGAAAGTACGAGTGCAGGGCCAGCATGTTCCGCAGCTGCCACCCCTGTTAACACGAAAATTCCGGTCCCGATAATCGCTCCGATTCCGAGCATCGTTAAATCAAAGGCACCTAATTCTTTTTTTAGCGATGCCCCTTTTTTTCCGGCCTCTTGCAGCAAGGCCTCCACCGATTTCTTTCTCAACAAATTCATGTGCTGTCTCTCCTTGTTCTTTCTTGTTGAAAATTGCAAAAATTTTTATGATAAAAACACTTTTGCCGTTTTATACTTTAACGCATAAAACAGATAAATTCAATGATTTTTTTCTTTTTTCTAATCGAAAAAAACAACTGTTTATTTATATTGTTGCTTTTTCCGCAAAAAATACTCCCTCACCTTCGACATAAAAACGCAAAACCGACCTGTTAAAGCGGGTCTGTTTTCGAATTACGGGCGATAAGTTTTCGCAAACGTTGTATAGTGCTCTACTTGCCGACGATTGACTTCATAACCGATCCCCGGTTTCTCAGGCACCGCGATCGTTCCATTATGCACCGTGACTTCCGGATCAATAATATCTCGTTCCCAATAATACGAGGAAGCAGCGGTATCACCTGGCATGACGAAATTTTCTAATGTGGTGATAGCAATGTTGTGCGCTCGCCCCACTCCTGATTCGAGCATGCCGCCACACCAAACGGGAATACGATGCGCTTGGCAGAAGTCATGGATGCGCTTTGCTTCCGTCAAGCCGCCAACACGGCCAATTTTAATGTTGATGATGCGGCAGCTTCCGAGCTCGATCGCCTTCCTTGCATCTTCATACGAATGGATGCTTTCATCTAAGCAAATCGGCGTGCTTAGCTGCGACTGCAATGCTGCATGATCAACGATATCATCGGCGGCGAGCGGTTGCTCAATCATCATGAGCTGAAATTCATCAAGCGCCTTTAGACGCTCTACATCTTGTAACGAATAAGCCGAGTTCGCGTCCGCCATTAACGGCACATCCGGAAAACGGCGGCGAACTTCGCGAACGACATCAACGTCCCAGCCCGGTTTAATTTTCAGTTTGATCCGACGATATCCTTCGCTTACATATCGCTCCACAACGCGCAATAAATCATCCACGCTTTTTTGAATGCCGATGCTAATCCCGACTTCGATTTCTTTCTTTGTTCCATCGAGCGCTTCGCTTAACGGCATATTCTTTTTCTTCGCAAAAAGGTCCCATATCGCTCCTTCAATCGCTGATTTCGCCATATTGTTTTTTCGAATCGATGAAAAACGTTGGCGCAGCTCATCAGGATGTTCGATCGGCGTTTGAAATACAAGCGGTAATAAAAAATCTTCTAACATATGCCAGTTCGTTTTGACTGTTTCTTCGTTGTACCACGGAGAATGAAACGCCACCGACTCGCCCCAACCTGACACGCCGTCTTCATCAATCGCTTCCACTAAAATAAATTCTTTTGTCGTAAACGCCCCAAAACTTGTAGCAAACGGAGACTTTAATTCCATCTGCAAATGCCGTAAAATAACTTGTTTGATT
>NZ_JAPSMC010000002.1 GCF_026847645.1 Anoxybacillus sp. J5B_2022 | reverse complement strand
AATATGCTCATGCACATGAGGGAAAAAGAGAAGAAGAAACTCTTCAAAAAACGTCGTAATCAGCTCCTTAAACAACCGATCATGATCAATGGACATATATGCACCTCGCTTTCTGTTTTGCTGCATATTTTCGACAGCAAAAACAACATTCCTGCTTCGGAAATGAAAAAACAGAGAGCTACCCAACGACTCTCTGTCTCTATCAAACTTCGACAATCTTCGGGGTGTGACAGGCACGCAACCAAGTCTGTCTACTACACCGTTATTGTCAACTCCATATCATGTACCATGTCTAGCTGAAGCTGTTTCATTGTCGGTGTCAGCGTTCCACATACACAAATGTTTACTTTTAACTGTGGATTTGCCTTTGGGTGAATAAATTGAATTTTAGCTTTATATGCCCCACTACTTTCTTCAATAAGCCAAAACATAAATTCACTATAAAAAGCAGGGATATATCCTAATTTTTCGCCTTGTTTCGTCAATACTAAAACCGCTTTCGGATCTTGTTCATTTGTCGGTTCTAGTTGAAATATCACATCGTCCCCTACTTGCAATTGGTCAAGTACTCGTTCCCCTTCATAATATCTCCATCCAGCAATGTAAAAATCAAAGTCAAACTCATTGCCGTATACATAAATGGGTGGTACAAACTCATACGTGTCGGTCGCCAGTCTTCCACCAGTAGCACGCAATAAATCCATATTTGTATAATCATCGGATAAGCCGTGTGCCCTTAGAATTTCTTGAAAATCTGGACGACGACGATCAGGAAGACGTCTTTCAAAAGGACCAAACAAACGCTCGGATACATAAACTTTATTTACATCTGGGAAAGCTAAATGTAGATGATATCCGTTTTTTAATGCTTCGATAACTCCTCTTCTCTTTGCATGCTTCTCATAATAAAACATGTATTTTCCTTCATGATGCACTAAATTGCCTACATGATATCGCTGACGAGTACGTTCATTTTGCCAAATAAGCCAAAGTACAAAAGGGCGAATCATTTTCCTTCCACCTCCATATACCAGTTGATTAACCATTCTTTCCGATATCGTAATAATTGTGATACCCACCGTTTGTAAATATCATTCATACAACTGCTTGGAATTTCTTTCAAAATAATAGCAATTGTTTTTTCATCTACGTTGTTAATTCGCCCTATAATCTCTTCTATTTCTTTAGGATATAGCCCATAAATAAAACTTAATAGCTCCTTATACTTCGGTTTCTTTTTATGCGGCAACCCGATTAAAGAGTGGCTACGATTTGTAAAAGCTTCAAACATTTTTTGATCTTGAAACATTTTTAGAATGCGTTCTTCTTTTAGTTGATAGCCTAACGATGCCCCATTATCATACACCGGGGCAAGTTGATAACTTGATTCCTCTACAATAACTCCCCAATTATCGCAATGTCGATCTTGGTTAGCAATAAATGCATCAAATACAGGAATTTGAACAAATGCTCTGTCAAGTTCAAAGGGAGATAGTACTTTTATTATATTCGAAAAATCGTAATACTTTAAGCTATATCGATCAAAATCTTCAGCAATCGTAAAAAATAGGTCACCGCCCTCGTAAAACTCTGCATTAGCAGCAACGAAATTTTCCAGTAAACAACCTGTTAAACCATTATAACTTGCTAAATGCGCCTTCATTGTGTTAATCCCTATGAATTCTCCTATTTTTGAGGCAACAACTTCTGCCCAAGCTTCTCCGGTATTTTCTTTAGGAATTTTGAACAAACATCGTTTCTGGTTATGTGGACTAACTAACCAAAACTTTTGTCTCGTTCCGGATGCTTGCCTTTTATCATCTTTTTCCCAATGACTAACGTCTAGTATATTCACAAACACCATTCCTTATTTGTTAGTTCAGCGGCTAAAGAAATGATAGAATAGCAATATTCTTACCATTTCCCCTGAACTTCTTCTGTCAAATCAAATATATTGGCAATTTCGGCAACGCTCAGAATTTCCCATTTTTTTCTTCATACACCTTCTTTCACTCCTTCCCCCAATTAAAATAGGGGAATAAGAGAGACGCAAATAGAGAAGGATGAATTTTGCTTTTACTTGTTGGTGAGGGAATGGATTTTGACGAGCGCACATGCGAAAACAGAGAGTCACATAATGGATATATATGTAAATTTTGGGTATTTTCAAGGGAAGGTACCTCGACTAGGAAGATTCCACCATTCCCCTAACATCTTCTTCATCTCTGTCTAGGATATGAGCAATTTGTGCAATGCTCATCCCTTTCTCCGCCATTTTCCGAATTATTTCTCGCTCTTTTTGCTTCATGCCTTCTTCTCGACCTTGTTCCAATCCCGCTTGCCGTTCGCTGCGGATGTTGGTTAGCTGGTCAAGCAGCCATTTGAGTCGCATTTCATACGCATAGCGGTTTTCTGGGTCAACGCTTAAATGTTGCCACTCCTCCAACGTTTCTAAAATTTCTTGTTCTGCCATCGCGATTCCCTCCAATTCGCGAAACATCTTTTCATCCACCTTCTTCGTTCGGCTGTCTACGGCCGATAACATCATCAGCCACGGCCATTCCGGTGACCGTTTCATGTCACGGCGGTATTTCTTCCATTTTATCATAAATTGTGACAAATCAATGGCGTGGAATTCAAGATGTGGGCTCCAAAGGAACTGCTCTTCGTCTTCGCGGATGTGAAAGACGGTGTGGAAGCGGTCGGTTTCGTGCGGAAAAAGCGGATAGTTGAGGATGGCGATCATAATAGTCGGTCGAAGCGCGGTATATCCTTCTTTCGAAAGCGAAGCCGAAAACAGCCGCGCCCAATAGTACAACAGCCGTTCGGGCATGCTGTATTGAGGGATGATTTGAATTTCGACATGAATGCGTTCGCCACGATTCGTGCGGACGATCACATCTAACCGACCCGTTTTTCCTTCTTCCGTCTATTTCGTCAGTTCGGTGTTTTCAAACTGCACATCGACGATTCGGTCATCGCCTGTCCGATGCAAAAGCGCGTTTAAAAACGCCATCGTAATCGACTTTCGGCTCGGATGCCCGAACAGCTGTTTAAACATAAAATCCATTTTCAAATCGAGGTATTGCATGAGGATCATCCTTTCGAGGAATTTAGGAGAGTACAACTTGATTAAAGCAGAGGAATAAAAGAAATGGAAATGTGGAAAATTCCATTTTCGGGCACATTTCCTACAATAAAAAGCAAAGAGAGCCGGGGGAAATTGGCTTTTAATAGGAGAAAATGAATTTTGCATTTATTTGTTTGGCAAGGGAACAGATTTTGGGGAGCACACATGCAAAACAGAGAGCCATGCTATGACTCTCTGTTTCTACAAATCTCGACAATCCTCGGGGCGTGACAGGCACGTATCACAAGGCAGAGATTATTATGACTACCTTCATTGAGATGGAAATCATGTCTCATTTCGAAATCGAAACAGATCCTGATATAAGAGAAAATAGAAAAGGATATATTCAACTGGCTGATCAAATTTATGACATCACTAGAGAAGATACAGAGCTAGCAGCTGACATAAGAAGGAAAGCAAGAGCCGATCGTACACGCAAAAAGAGTATTAAAGCACCAGACGCTCTTGTTGCAGCTGCAGCTCTTATACATAATGCCACATTAGTTAGTAATAACGATAAAGACTTTCGCTGGATTCGAGAGAACTATACTTATAAAGATCGAAAGTTAAATTATGTAAATCCCATAATGGATAAGAAAGCTTACGGCGAATTTGTCAAAGCCTATATCGAAAGCAGAGGGGTTTAGAAAGAACGTTAGCATTTTTATTCGAACATATTACCCTTTACGTATTACACGACATCTCCATTAACGACATTCGTGACCTCATCACCAAAATATTCTCAAAATACTCCTTCCGCAACAAGATATTTCCCAACCCGCTTGCTGCAATGTGAAAACGCAAAATACACTTTTTCAACAGCGAGAACAAAAACAGCCAACCCTAATCGTATCGCAGGCGTCCCTAAAGGAACAATTTGAATTTCAAAATGTGAAGGCACATTTCCTACAATAAAAAGCAAAGAGAGTCAAAGATCACGGAGGAGTACACGCGCTATGACTCTCTATTTCTACAAATCTCGACATGCTTCGGGGCGTGACAGGCACCGTACCACAGATATCGCAAATAATATGTTGAAGTTAAATATAAAATTTGAAAAGCAAAACGCGTTTTCATAAACGTATAAAAACCTTTAACTTTGTTTCTGGCAAACTGTTCAAAGATTGGGTTTCCTTGCAAACATACTGTAATAAAACAACTGTCAGTAATGATCATTCCGATCGGGATCGTTTCATAAAACGTTTGCCCGATGTCATCTACCGTGATAACCGGAATGTCAACAATAATCAACACATTGTGGTCCTCTTTTTCAATCCGGGATCTTTCCTCATCATCCAGTGCATCTTTAAAAAAGTCTATTGGAATTTGCAGCCGTTCTGACACGAAATGAACTTCTTCCTCAGTCGGTGCCACCATGTTGATCCAACAACCGTTTTGAATATCTTCAATTTCCTTCAATTGGCCGTTCGCGCTTGACATATAAATGTTCAGCATGCTTTAACCTCCTTTGCTAGAGGCAGTCTGCACGCGCAAGAGTGTCATCGCTTACGAACAGCGCCTCTTTCCGCATACATACTGCCTTACCTATCTCGGGTCCGTCCGGATCTAAAAAAGAACCGCTATTCATAAACGATTTTCACCTTCCTTCATCCATAAAAATTCAACCTAATATATGATACTAATTTTGTTTTACGATGTATATAGGTTTTAACGGAATTTTACATAAATTTGAACATTTAATAAAAAAAGGGCACATGTTTTTGTGCCCATTCGTTTACATATAATCTTTACTCTGTTTGATCGACTTCAAACAGTTTTTTATATTCACCATAGCCTTCTTGTTCGAGCTGATCTTTCGGGATAAAGCGAAGCGCAGCCGAGTTAATGCAGTAGCGAAGGCCTGTCGGTTCTGGACCGTCAGGGAAAACATGTCCAAGGTGCGAATCCGCCGTTTTGCTTCTAACCTCTGTACGGATCATGCCGTAAGATGTATCTAATTTTTCGACGATCTCATGCTGATGAAGCGGTTTTGTAAAACTTGGCCATCCGCAGCCTGAATCAAATTTATCGAGCGAGCTGAAAAGCGGTTTTCCCGAGACGATGTCGACATAAATCCCTTCTTCTTTATGATCCCAATATTCATTTTGAAATGGAGGCTCCGTCCCGTTGTTTTGCGTCACCTCATATTGCATCGGAGTCAATCGTTTCTTCAGCTCTTCTTTATCCCAGTCGCTCCAATGCTTGCGTATAAATTCATCCCGTCCAGACGCTTGACGATACCGTTTGTAGTGAAAAGGATTTTTTTTGTAGTAATCTTGATGATAGTCTTCGGCTGGGTAAAAAGGTTTTGCCGGCAATATTTCGGTCGCAATCGGTTTTTCAAAACGTCCGCTTTTTTCTAAAAGCTCTTTCGATTGTTCCGCGAGCTCGCGCTGTTCCTCCGAATGATAAAAAATAGCCGTTTTGTAAGATTCTCCCCTGTCATAAAATTGTCCGCCCGGATCAGTCGGATCAATTTGCTGCCAAAATATATCCAGAAGCTTTTTATATGGAAACACGTTCGGATCAAAGGTAATTTGCACGGCTTCCACATGACCCGTCGTGTGCGAGCACACTTCTTCATATGTCGGATTTTCCTTATGTCCTCCCGTATATCCGGAAACAACCTTAATAATTCCCGGAAGCTCATCAAAAGGCTGGACCATGCACCAGAAGCAGCCACCCGCAAAAGTAGCCAATTCATATTTTTCATTGCTCATCATTTTTCCCTCCCTTTAGCTAATTTTCCTGCCTGCCCATTCTCATCGCAAAAGTAAAGATCAACTTGTTCTTCCTACAATACATTATAAAACGATTAAAAAGAAAAAACAATTGATTTGCAACTCAAGCATAGCGAAGTGCAAAAACTAGTATATTCGTTCTCACTAGCATTGCAGTAATTAAATCTGATGATTCAAAATACTAAGAATGTTCAATTTTTTATTGATTTCGAAACAAAAAAATCCTTTACAATGGAAGTACAGGTGGTTCCTGTCCAAATCCAATCGTAAAGGATAACTGTTATGGACAAGAATACACTAATTTCATCATTTGGTAAATGGGTTTCACCCATAAATATTCAAAAACTTAGCGAACAAGTCAAAGAATTGAAACAGGACTATTACATAAAAAAGCTGACAACAGAAGCCTATATTAAACTTTTATTGGTAGCCCAACTGCTCGAATTTAAGAGCTTAGAGGAAATGAGTGATGCACTTGTAGACGAAGATCTTCAAAAAGCACTCGGATTTGAATCGATAAGTGCCTCTCAGCTATCCCGAAAAAACAATCAGATCAACCCACTAATTCTTGCAAATTTGTTCTTAGATCTTGTTTGGAAAATTCAACGGTACCATTATAAAAACGGAAAGAATATGCCACTGAAAATCATTGATTCAAGTACACTCCCGTTGAATTTGACCAATTATAAATGGGCAAAATTCCGTAAAACAAAAGCTGGTGTAAAGCTACACTTACGGCTCGTTTTCATGGATAAAGACACCGTCTATCCTGAAAAAGCAGTGATTACGACAGCAAAAGAACATGACCGAAATCAACTCGAAGTCCTAGTGGATGATAAAGAAGCCATGTATGTGTTTGACCGCGGTTATGTGGACTATGAACGTTTTGATCGGATGACAGATGATGGCTATTTCTTCGTTTCAAGACTGAAGAAAAACGCAGTCATTCGTGAAGTCTATACATTTTCACTTCCTGATGATTGTCACGTTCTATCCGATAAAATGGTCTACATTGGTACCACACAAAATCGTACTGAAAATGTCTATCGTCTACTAGAAGTTATGGACACAAAAGGGAACTTACTTCGTTTAATCACCAACCGATTTGATTTAAAACCAGAAGAGATAAGTGATATTTACCGATCTCGCTGGGCTATTGAACTCTTTTTCAAATGGCTCAAGCAACACGTGGAAATTAAGCACTTTTATGGAATGAGTGAAACAGCTATTCAAAATCAAATTTTCTTAGCCCTTATCACGTATTGCTTACATGTTCTCATTCAATTGGAGATGAAAAGTAAGAAATCCCTACTTCGAATTACTCGTTGGTTAAAGAGAGCTCTGTGGAAACCAGCTTATGTTTGGTTGCGAAAATTTGATGGGCGAGCCAGTCCATAATCTCCCTTTTGTCGTTGTCGCTCTGGTTTAACTGTATATATTTACCAAATGGGCAGTGCCACCTTTCTTTAGGTTTTGTCTTTTTGGCACAAATTCACAAAAAATAATTAACAGAAAATTCTAACTATATTTATGCAATGCTAATGATTTTACATGGTTAATATAACAAAATTCAACAAAAAATTCTATCAAACCTTGTCGGAAAAATAAAAAAAGACAGAAGTTTTATCAACTCCTGTCCAATCTGTCCTATCGACTCATTGCTCGGAGCATAAATTCATTCACATCTTTCTCTGGTCCGATAAATTCGACGTTTGTATGAATTGCTTGGAAGTGTTTGCGGGCAAAGTCGATTTTTGCCGCTTCTTCTGGGCGGAGTGCGCCTTCCCAGTCGGTTCCTTTTGTTTCGAGGACGAAGTATAGTTTTTCTTCGCCGTCTTTGTCGATTACAAGCGCCCAGTCGGGATTGTATGCACCGATTGGCGTGTCGATTTTAAACCAATTTGGCAGTTTGACATATACTTTGACATGTTCGTCCTTTTCAAATCGTTGTGCAAAACTCGCTTCGATATCCGAATCGTAGACGATATGATCGAACAACGATTTTTCACTACGAATCGCATTGTTGTTTAAGTACGCAAGCAGCTCTTCATTTTCAAACAGCTCGACGGCATAATACGCATCATCGCCGATTTTGTAATATTTTACCCCGTCTTTTAAAAGCAATTTCATTTCGCGCTGAATGACTTTTGTGACTTCTTCGATAAACTTTTGCGGGTTGTTTTTAAAGTCATCAAGACGGTCACAACCGGTTAAAATTTCAACAATTGTTTTTCGCGTTAAATTCGTACGGTTTTGCAGTTCGGTAATAATGTCTGGCAACGTATGGTGAGCGGTAATATAATCTTCCACTCGCTCACTGACGGTTTCCAACTGCACTCCTTCCACGCGATCAATCTCCAATTGATCTTTTCGGCTGATAATACGAATTTTTTCAATACGCGGCATGTGTTGAATGCTTTTTATACTTTTTTGAATCAATTGATCGCTATCAATTTGAACGGAGTAGACCGTTTTATATTTAATTCGCTCCCAAAGCTGGCGAAACTCTTCACCAAAAAACACTTGCTTATTTAATTGTACTCTTTTCTTTTTCGTCGCATCTTTAATCGGCAAGTGCTGCAAGTAGTGGTTTATTTCATGCAAAATCGCTTGCTTCCAAGGCTGAAACTCATCGCTCATCTTTAATGTATCATTATCTATCGCTTCTTTTAGCTCCGGTTTTGCTTTTCCTTTACCGTCAATATATCCATGCTGCTTCAGCTCTTCGTACAACTTAGCCGATAAATCGTAGCCCATTTGCATCGGTTCTTCTGTATTTGGATCGATGTACGTTAATTTGGCAAATATGTGTTTTTCGATCTTGCCAAAAGTCACGCCTGTTTCTTCTTCCATTTCTTTTTGCAAAGAAGCGACAAACTCTTCATATGACTCATTCGCCATCACCGTTAATATGTTCACACTGTCATCTTGCACTCGTTCACCGTTTTGATTCACGGCTAAGCGCAGCCCGCGACCGATTTCTTGGCGACGTGATACGTACGTTCCCGCTGAATCTTTTAATGTACAAATTTGAAATACGTTTGGGTTGTCCCAACCTTCACGCAGAGCGGAGTGCGAGAAAATAAAGCGAAGTGGCTCCTCCAAACTTAACAACCGTTCTTTATCTTTCATAATGAGATTATATACATCCGTATCCGCTTCCGTATTCCCTTTCGTATCTTTTAATCTCCCTTTTTTATCTTGTGCAAAATAGCCATTATGCACTTTTTCAACAGGAATATCGGTGTCAATGTCGTTAAATAGCGTGCGATATTTTGGTTTTTGAATGAGTTTCTGATACTCTTCTTCAAACATCACGGCGTATTTCCCTTTTATCGGGTTGCCATCTTGATCGTAGTCACGATAGTTCGCTACTTTATCAATGAAAAATAAACTAAGCACTTTAATGCCACGATGGCGTAAGCGCAATTCTTTATCTAAATGCTCCTCAATCGTTTTGCGAATTTGGTATCGTTTAATCGTATCGGCATCCATATCGCCAATCACATCACCGATTCGCAAATAATGACCGTTGACTTCAATCGACTCGTTTCCCGGCGTCCAGTCAATTTGCTCAACAATATAACCGCGATATATGTCGCGCTCTCCAGAAATGTCATATAAGTCATCGCCATATTTCACTGTTTTCGTCGTTCGCTTCACTTTCCCACGCGTTTCGACATCCAGTTCAATCGTTGCTTTTCGTTCTTTCACATCTACTAGCTTGATATAAGGTACATTAAACGATGGTTCGGAGCGAACGGACATGACTTCAATTCGCTTAACAAGTTTTTGGTTGTAAGCATCGACCGCATCTAGTCGGTAAATCATATTGTATTTATCGACATGCGTTGCCGAATAACGCAACGTGCATAATGGGTTGAGTGACGCAATCGCCTCTTTTGATTTTGGCGTCGTATCGACGCTTTGCGGTTCGTCGATAATAACAATCGGGTTCGTTTCTTGAATAAATTGAATCGGCCGATACCCGTTTAAGCGATCGTTCGGACGGTGGATGACGTTTGCTTTGTCTTCTTTTTCTGGATCTTCAAAGCTTTTGCGAAAAGCATCAATATTAATAACCATCACTTGAATCGTCGTAGCGGTCGCAAAATTGCGGACGCGGTCCAATTTTTGTGAATCGTAAATGAAATATTCTAGCGGCTTGTTGTCATATAGTTCATTAAAATGATCTCTTGTTATTTGTAGCGATTTATAAACGCCTTCGCGAATGGCGACCGACGGTACAACGATGACAAACTTTGTAAAACCGTAATGTTTATTTAATTCATAAATCGTTCGCAAGTACACATACGTTTTCCCTGTTCCTGTTTCCATTTCGATCGTGAAATTCATACCGTCTAACTTCTCGCTGCGCGGCAAGCCGTTTTTCAGTTGAACGTCTTGAACGTTTTTTAAGATTTCATCCGACGTAAGGTCTAAGCGATTTCCTATCCCGAGCGCCGTTTGAATCATTCCGGCATTTGGCCCATACGAAACAGTAAAATTTGACTGGCTCAGCTCTTGTCCCTTAAAAATCTGGACAACGGAATCAATCGCTTGTTTTTGGTAGGTTAAACATCCATGAAACTTTAGCTTCATTTCCTACACGCTCCTTACATCATTGATTCCGTTCTTTTTCAATGTTTGAATGGCGTTTATTTTCACCGAGTCGTTCATAAAGCCCGATTCTTTAAAAATGACTTTCGGCGATAAATGCTCGGACTTATATTTCATCATTTCGTGGACAACGTCTAAATCAATGTCATTTTCTAAACATAGTAGCACCGCCCCGAACCCGACGTTGTAAATCGTTTTGCCGTTGTAGTCGATTTCTTCAATCGGCGTCGTCAGCGGCAGACCGATTTTTAGTAAAATCTCGTATAACAAGTCTTCTCTTGTCCGATCTTCTTTCATATTATCCTTATAGTTAAAAAGGTCTTGCTCTAAGTTTTCAAAGTCAGGATCCCACGCTTTCATATTCGATGAATCAAGCGTAAACACTTTAAAGCCTATATCCAAATCGGTTTTTCCTGTTTCCTGAACAATCTTTTCCCCTGCGCGGCGAATGCGCTCTTTTCCGATTTCGCAAATGTTTTTATAACCGGCTTTATACGCCTCCGAATTCTCGTCAGTTGGCTCTGGCAGTTGGACCATGATGAATTTACGATTCCCACCATCTTCGGCATTTAGTTGCATCACCGCATGGGCGGTAGTCGCGGAACCGGAGAAGAAGTCGAGAATTATCGAATTTTTTTCACTACTTTGCTCTAATATGCTCTTTACCAGTGAAACTGGCTTAGGAAAATCAAAATACTTTCCTCCAAATATTTCGCGAACCTCTCTACTACCATTTAATGTAAAACCAACCTCATCTGTTAATACGGATGAAAAACCTGTGAATCTGCTACCAAGTTCTGATAAATACTTTTTCTCACGAGGTCTACCATCATCTTTGATAGGAAAAATAATTCGCCCCTCATCGATTTTTTGTTGCATAGTTTCTTTTGAATATCTCCATCCACTATCTTCCGGTGGCTCAAATTTCCTACCAGTTTTCGGTTCAAAAATAGGGTAATGCAAATTAGGTCTTTGTGATGAATTAGCAAGTCCAAGAATACTATTGCTCATCCAAGGACCTCTTGGGTCATTGTCCGGATTCGAATATTTAGATATATCAATCAACTTACCTTTCAAACTAAACTGTTCGATATTTTTGCAAAAAACAACTACATATTCATGATCATTTGATAGACCTGTTTTATTACGACTATCAACTATTTGGCGGCTTTTCCATATTAATACACCTAAAAAATTTTGTTCTCCAAAAATTTCATCACAAACTTTTCTTAGGTTTCCTACTTCTGTATCATCAATACTAATAAAAATAACCCCATCCTCCCTTAACAAATTCCTCGCCAGTTTTAACCTTGGGTACATCATATTTAACCAGTCTGTATGATACCGACCGTTTGTTTCGGTATTTGCTTTTGTTGTTTGCTGCGTCATTTCTTTGTAGTTTTTAATGTTATCGCGGAAGTCGTCTTTATAAACAAAGTCTTTTCCGGTGTTGTATGGCGGGTCGATGTAGATCATTTTAATTTTGCCAAAGTATGATTTTTGCAATAGCTTCAATACTTCGAGGTTGTCCCCTTCAATATAAAGGTTTTCCGTCGTGTCCCAGTTTTTGCTTGATTGTTTGTCTGGTCTGAGCGTTCCAGTGGACGGCGTTTGCGCAAGTTTCATGGTTTGTGTCTTGCCGTGCCATGTAAATTCGTATCGCTCGTTTCTTTTTTCAATTTCTTCGCCAAGCACAAGCTTTAGTTTCTCAAAATCGATTTTTCCTTCCGTCACGACTTCTGGGAATAGCTTCTTTAATGCTTCGATGTTTGTTTGCACTAAATCCATTGATTTTCCGTCTAGCTTTTCCATCGTTTTTACCCTTTCATTTTAATCGTTGTTTTAATTGTTCGATTTGTGTGGTTAGTTTGTGAATGTTCATGTTCATTTCTACTTTGCGATTAAATTGCGTTTCTTTTTTTAGATTCGCTTTCCACGCAGCGATTTCTGTTTCTAGTTGCTTGATTTGTGCGATCAGTTGCTGCGATTGTTCGTTTGTCACGATATAAAACGTACCGACAACGTTTGTATGTTGAAACGCTTGGACGGCAAGATGAATGTCTTGATAAAACTGAAAAAAATGGGCGAACGATACGTTTTTCATATGTACAGACCTGATAAACTGCTGAACGGTTTCGTTTCTTTCGTCAAGCTGAAACCATGGAGTGTAAGCTTGTTGTTCTAAAACCGCCTGCGACCTGTCAACTTTGTTTCGCCGCTTTATACACGTATGGACTTGGATGTTTTCTTTTTTCGTAAACATGATGACAACCGGATTCGGAAGCGCGCCTTGAATCACTTCACTAATCGTTGAAACATGGGTATCTTTTGCTTCTTCCCTTAGCCGAATGGTAATAAACATAACCCCTTCGTAATGGTACTCTTCATTAATGAACGGCTGGATATTCATGTTGCTTGGCGTTAATACATACGTTACCTCGATCCGCTCCACATATTTCGTAATATAGTCTTTTTCTTTTTTGTTTAAATCCGCAAAATCGTAAAACGTTTTTTTATCCAATTTTTTGTGAAGCGGACGAACGTGAGAATCTAAACCAATCATTTGATAAAACGCAACTCCAGCCATCATTCTCACCCTTTGATAATAAGATAAGAAACGATTTCAAAATCTTGTAAATTCGTATTGGCTGTTGTCATCAGTTGATCTAAATTTCCTAAGCTGAAAATGTTCAACGTTGCATGTTGATCGATTTTTCCGACAATCTCTTCTACCGCTTGTTCAAGCAATTGTTTATATACGCCCATCTCTTTTCCGTTTTTCGTTTCCTCGTAAAATGCCGCATATAACTGGCTTTCTCCTTCGTTTTTTCCGTGGCATAATGATCGGTATAAATCCAAAATTTTTTTCACATGGACGTGGTTGTATAATACTTCGCCATTTTCTTTCACATACACTAAGTAGTACGGGTGAAGGGCGTTTTGTTCATGGGTAGTCGTAAAATGATTGATTTGCTTTAAACAAAAAATAACCCCTGGATGAATGTCGTCTCTTAGTTTTTCATTTTTGTTTACTGTGATGCTGAACAGTCCAAAAGGTGCTGTTTCGATCATTTCTTTATTTTGTTTCATAAAATTCAATAAGTCCATGCGAAAATCATCCATCGTAAAGTCGGTTAGCGAAATGTTTCCAGAAATATCTTCTAAATCTATTACTTCGCTTTGTAGTTTTTCCAGTTGTTTTCTCCGATACTCAAGGTCTTTCATTTCGTTGCTGTTGCTAGAAAGGACATCTTCTTCCCCGGTCGATGAAATATCGAGAATTGCCATGCGGTCTTTTACTCTACCGACAAGGTTGATGTACTCGTCAAGTTCCATTGGCGGCCAGAAGTTCACGAGCTGAATGTGCTCGTTTTTGCTTCCGATTCGGTCAATTCGGCCAAACCGTTGAATAATGCGCACCGGATTCCAGTGAATATCGTAGTTAATTAAATAATCACAGTCTTGCAAGTTTTGCCCTTCCGAAATACAGTCTGTCGCAATCAAAATGTCAATTTCGTCTGTCATATTAGGCATCAGTTTTCCTCTCTCTTTCGACATAGGAGAGAAGTGCATTAAAACGTTATTAAAGTCCGTTTTTTGCATCGGAAACGTCGTTTTCGGCCGGTCTTTCCCTGTTACTACTGCACAGTGAAGATGGAATTCGTGCCGAATCCAGCGATGCAAATGTTCATATAAGTATTTTGCAGTATCAGCAAACGCCGTAAAAATGAGTATCTTTTTATTTTGTCCATTGATTGGGTGTGCGATTTTCTGTTGAATCATCTTTTTGAGCGTCAACATTTTTTGATCGCGTTCCGGTGTCACTTGGCTAGCATAATTCAACAACTTTTGCAAAATGGTCCGATCATATAATAAATCTTGCTTCCAGCGGATACGATCAATATCGCGAAGTGCAATTTTCACTTTTGCCCCGACAAATGCTTCTTCCAATTCATCGTCTTCCATGTCAATCTCAGCGAACTCGCCAATGTTAGTAGCTTCGATCTCGATTTTAGACAGCTGAGCATCAATTTGTTCAATAATGTTTTTTAATGTTAGTGAGAAAGAGTAGATGCTGCTTTCTAGACGCTTTAATAAGTTCGTTTTCATTAAGTAGACGAGATTGTTTTCACGGTCTGTTTGTTTTAACACACGCCCATTGGCGACTTTCGTGTCGTATTTTTCGTGATAAAACGCCTGCTTATGCGGTAAAATGTATTTCATCGGCGAATAAAGCGCAAACCGCAAACGTAAAATGTCGTTATTAATGATAGAGAGCGATGGGAATTCATCATTTGCATCAATCGTCTCTTTTATATTGATCGGCTTTAACCGTTGCGGGAATTTCCCGATCGCGTTCACATTATAATATTTTTCAATATGACGGCGCGAGCGAGCAATCGTTAGTGAATCAAGCAATGTAAAATAGTCCCAGCTCAGCATATCCAATAGCCGTTCTGTCGTTCGTTCTTCTTCAGGTAAGTTACTCCATTTTTTAAATTGCGATTGTGCACGGCGAATCGTTTGGTTAATGCTTTTAATATTGGCGGTTTCCGCTAATGCTTTATCATTTCCTTCTGTAATAAAAGCAATTTGGTTTTTTAAATCGTCCAGTTTGTTGTTAACAGGAGTCGCGGAAAGCATCAACACTTTTGTTTTCACGCCTGCTTTAATAATATCGTTCATTAAACGTGAATAGCGAGTAATATGGCTTTTCCGCGGGTCATTGTTACGAAAATTGTGCGACTCGTCAATGACGACTAAATCGTAATTTCCCCAGTTGACGTATTCTAAATTAATGTTTCCGCTATATCCGCTTTTGCGCGACAGATCGGTATGATTCAGCAAATCATAAGAGAAGCGGTCTTCGAGCAAACTATTTCGTTTGTCATTCGCACGGTAAATTTCCCAGTTTTCGCGTAGTTTTTTTGGTGCAAGCACAAGAACGCGATGATTTCGTAATTCGTAATATTTAATGATTGCCAATGCTTCAAATGTTTTTCCTAATCCGACGCTATCAGCAATAATGCAGCCTCCATATGTTTCAATTTTATTAATCGCTCCAACCACACCATCGCGCTGAAAGTCATAAAGTTTATTCCAAATCGTTGTCTTTTCAAAGCCCGTTTTCGTTTGTAACGTGCTGTAATCGCGCGTTTCTTGCAGAAAATCTTTAAAAAGATTGTAAAGTGTAACAAAATAAATAAATTCGGGTGTGTGCTCTTGGTACAATACCTCTAATTGGCGCAAAATTTGCTCCTTTACATCTTGCAAGGCATACTCGTTTTTCCAAATATCATCAAACTGGCGTATTAATTCCATATTCTCTTTTTCATCATCCGTAATCGTGTTAATATACATGTTGGACGAGTTGCTGTAGCCTAGTCCTGGGCTCGAAAAAGGAGCGCCACCGACCAATCCAATTTGCGTTCCGTCTTTATTTTGGACATGGTATAGCCCGCCTTCAATTTTGCGCGTAGTAACCGATTTTATTTTCGCTTTTTGCTTCAACCATTTCGCAAATTCTTTTGCTATGTACGCTTGGTTTAGCTCGGCTTTATATGTTTGCTCTTCTTCCACACCGTATAACAATGTTTCGTTTTTTGCGATTTTTTCGTTCGCTAAATAGTCCCCTCTCACAAAGGCTGGTTCCGTAAAAATGAAACGAAACTCTTCGATTTGTGAAAGCTCCTTTTTTAATTCTACAAAAGCATATAACGTAAAATGAGCTGCCGCAATAGAGAGTTTGCTCCCTTTTTGCATATGCTTTTTGAGCACATCCCCCACTAAACCACGTTGCTTATTATCAATCATTCCTTTGGACATGTCACATCGGAACTCCTTATTGGTTAGTTACAAAACCTATTTCGACATGATTTTATTGTATCAAAATAAAGATGACAGAAACTGTCGAAATCAGTCGGAAGCGTGCGTTAATACAAGAAAAAACTCTACAACTATAATAAAAAGCAAAAACCCCATCATCACCAAGGAAGGGGGCATTCCTTTCTCTTGAGCACGTAAATACTTCTTTGATGCATCTTGCAGGATTTGTGAATCGTTTACAAATAAATGATCAAACCGTTGTGGAATGGTTAACACCTTTTTTCCATAATACAATATACATCTACCTCTTTCCTTGATTGATTATCATTCATTTTCATCAGCAATAAAAAAAAGCCATAGCTAAATGCGCTATGACTTCATTTCCGCCACCCTACGCACCTCTTCTTCGCTTCGGTCGAGGAGATGGGCGATTTGCGTGATACTCATTCCTTTCTCCACCATTTTCTGAATCATTTCTCGCTCTTTTTCTTTTGCCCCTTCTATTTTTCCTTTTTGTTCATACGAAATGATTAATTCCATCACCTGTTCACCTTCTTTTCCACCCATTTTCTTCACCTCGTTTTGGAATTGTTTCTCTTCTTGTTCAGTTAACTTTACATATGTTTCAAAAAAACCAATAAGTAAGCGTTGCTTTGCTTCGTCAACGTTCAGGCGAATAAGCATTCGGAAAAACTGCTTTTTCAGCTCAACTCGTTCATTTTCATTATATCCCATTTTGCTTAATAGTGCCGTCGCAATCGGATTTTCACTCCGAATGTAATCGCGCCAGTTTTGCTTACGAAGTTCGACAGCCAAAAACTGAAACTGCAACACATGAAGAAACGGAAATTGAAGCGTAAACGAAGACGGTTCATCGCGGATAAAATCGTAGCTGAATATAGCGATTGGAAGAATATTCGTGCGATACTTTTCAAATAGGCGACTAAAATAAATAAACATGCGCTCTGGAAACGATGACTGCATGTAGCTTTGGTTCTCGACATGGATAATAATGATGCCAGCTTCTCCTTTTAATTTCGTCTGAATTAAAAGGTCAACTCGATACTTTTCTCCAGCAGTCACATCAGTAAAAAGTTCTTCAGACAAAAAAGACAAATGACGAAAATCAATGTGCTCGTGTACATGGGGGAAAAAGAGAAGAATAAACTCTTCAAAAAACGTAGTAAGCAACTCTTTAAACAACCGATCATGATCAATAGCCATCAACACACCTCACTTTCTGAAGTATCAAATACTCTTTCGACAAAATCATCGAAAATCCTGCCCGAACAAACGAAAAAACAGAGAGTCACTTGACTCTCTGGGGGGATTGCTTCTATGCACTATGACCCGGTTGCAAATACAAAAGGAGCGACACGATGCCGCTCCCTTCTTGACCTGCCATCCATATGAACGACAGCGTTTATTCTACGCACAATTTTACAACAAAAACACGACATGTCAACACACACCATCCTTGTAACGTAACGAGCTCGCCTATTGCATAGTGGTAAAACAAAAATCCATAGCCCCTCCCGCTATGGATCCACTCTATTCACAAAGCTTCAGGCGGGCTTTCACTCCCGCATCTCCACCAAGGGCGATGGCTGCCTGTTCCTCTGAACGCTTTGTGTGATTTTTATCTATTACGCCGGTATTGTCAAGCATTCATGACACCCCAAGCCATGCATACATGAGGAAAAAAACAAAAATCATCGTCAACATCGTACCTAACACGGTTTCATTATGAATGTCTCGACCTTGGTGCAGTTTTTTCAACAACAACACAACATTAAAAAACCATAGTCCTGAAACAATAGGTAAGACGACCAAATGGAGATAAATCATACATTCACTTCCTTTTCTTCCATTATAGCAACAATACAAAAAAGACAGAAGCTGTTTTGCTTCTGCCGTCATCCTTTAAACAAGTTCTAGCGCCACGCTTTCTTTTAAGCCAAGCGTTCGCGCGGCGAGCGCTTCGACGTCGCGTAAAAGCGTTTCGGTTTTCATGAGCGACACGCCGTAGGAAGGAATCATTTCTTTTATTTTCGGTTCCCATGCTTTCATTTGTTCTGGGAAGCATTTTTCCATCACTTCAAGCATGACATGCACAGCGGTCGAAGCGCCTGGGGACGCGCCAAGTAAAGCGGCGACGGAGCCATCGTGTGCCGCAACGACTTCTGTACCGAATTGAAGCGTGCCTTTTCCGCCCGTTTCCGTATCTTTAATGACTTGCACGCGCTGTCCGGCAACGATTAAATCCCAATCTTCGCTTTTTGCGTTCGGAATAAATTCTCGCAATTCTTCCATGCGCTGTTCTTTTGATAACATCACTTGCTCGATTAAATATTTCGTCAACGGCATATTTTTCGCCCCAGCTGCAAGCATCGTCAAAAGGTTATGCGGCTTGACGGACGTGATTAAGTCAAACAGCGAACCGTTCTTTAAAAACTTTGGCGAAAAGCCGGCAAACGGTCCAAATAGCAACATTTTTTGATTATCGATAAACCGCGTATCCAAATGCGGAACGGACATTGGCGGCGCGCCGACTTTCGCTTTGCCGTACACTTTCGCATGATGTTGCTCGACGACTGCTGGATTATTACACACCATAAATAGTCCGCTCACCGGGAAGCCGCCGATCCCTTTCCCTTCAGGAATGCCGGATTTTTGCAGTAAATGCAAACTTCCTCCGCCAGCGCCGATAAAGACGAATTTCGCCGCATAATGTTCGACTTCCCCGCTCATTAAATGGCGCACTTTGACTTCCCATAAACCATCACTTGTCCGTTTCATGTCGTCCACATGATGGTGATATCGAATATCGACACCTTTACTCGCTAAGTAGTCGAACAACATGCGCGTTAACGCACCGAAGTTGACGTCTGTGCCTGATTCGATTTTTGTCGCAGCGATCGGTTCCGTCACGATGCGGTCTTCCATCATAAGCGGAATCCACTCTTTTAGTTTTTGTGGATCATCGGAAAATTCCATGCCTTGAAATAACGGATTGTTTGCTAATGCGTCAAACCGTTTCTTTAAAAACGCGACATTTTCTTCCCCTTGCACAAAGCTCATATGCGGAAGGGGCATAATAAATTCTTTCGGATTGCGAATGCGGTTTTTTTGCACAAGATACGACCAAAACTGTAACGATTCGTGAAACTGCTCATTAATTTTAATCGCTTTGCTTACATCAATCGACCCGTCCGGTTTTTCGACTGTGTAGTTTAATTCACAAAGTGCGGCATGACCTGTTCCGGCATTATTCCATTCGTTTGAACTTTCGTCTGCTGGTTGTCCTAGTCTTTCAAAGACGGTAATGTTCCACCCCGGCGCTAATTCTTTCAGCAATGTCCCTAACGTTGCACTCATAATCCCGGCGCCAATTAAAATGACATCTGTTTTCGTTTGTTTGCTCACCATATGAACCCCCTTGATTTACAAAAGCACGCAAGCTTGCTTGCAGCGCAAAAACTACGACCTGCCATCCCTTTTCGGATTAATTATAACACAATTAAATTATAGTATGTCACTATTATTCATAAATTTAAAAATGTGCTTATATTATTTTTGTTGCGTATTAAACCGCTACCCAATGACACAAATCGACACTATTCTGTCTATATTGATTTTACAAAATCGTTTGATATTTTGCTAGCATGATTTTTATTCACTATTTGGATCACGAAGAGTTATTGCAAACGTCGCATTTCGCTCAAATGGCTTAACAAGGAAAAAAGCGAACAGACATCAACATCTGTTCGCCTTTTCGTTACTCTACGCTCGCTTCTTGCGCGCGAATAAATTCCTCATAAAACGCGGCTAAGGAAGTGTAAATGTAAGGGATAAGCCATAATAGTCCAATGCCTAGGGTGAAAATGGTTAAAAATCCCCAGCCGATAAAGCTTAAGTACAGTAAAAATAGTTTCCATTTGTACCCTTTCATCCGTTTTTTGCTTTCGGTAATGGCTTGGAGCGCACTGTATTCCGGATGATCTTTTAATAGAAAAAATGTTTGCGAGTATGCGAGTGACTTGATAATGCCAGGAATTATTAATAAAAGACTCCAAAGAAAGACGAAAATGCCAAATAAAATCGACGTGCCGATTAGCTTAAGCGGCAATTTTGCTGGCGTGTAAGCTGAAAACACGCGTGAGACGTGAAGAGATTGCCCTCTATATACGTCTAAAAACGCCCAATACATCGCAATGCCTAACGGAATGAGAGCAAAGGAGTACAATAAATTAAAGATGCTCGCCGCTATCGGCGGGTTTTCTTGCTCAATCCATTCGTTCCATCCACCGCTTGCGACAATTTCAATGATGGTTGGGAAAATCGCATTGATGAAAAAGTACACAAGCATAAATAAAACCGCCGCGCTCCATTTTCCTTTTAGCGCCTGCCTCGCTTGCCGCCTCAGCATAGATAATGTCATCCTCATTCCCCCTTTAAATGTACGATACAATAATATACGAGTTCCTTTCCTACTTTATCATATATTCCAGAAAAATTCCATGTGTTTTTCCTTGATACAATACAACGTTTATTCTCTGGATAGCGGAAAACAATCGTATCACTTCCTGAATGACAATTTCTAAATATTTTAATATAATCATACATATGGATATGGGGGTGAGGAAATGAAAAGTATTAAACCGGGGCGCGGACCTTCGTTTCAAGGAGTAGCAGGGAGCATCGTTGCGATTGTGTTCGGCATCTTTTGGACGGTGATGGCGTTTTCTATCACCGCCGATTCGCCTTTTCCTGTCACGAACTTTTTTCCCTTCTTTGGACTTATTTTTATCGGGCTCGGTATTTTTCAAGCCATCTACCACTATAAAAATGCGACAGGGAAAAATCGCATGTCCGTCATCGACATTGTTGATAGCGACGAAGAGCCAGATCCGCTAAACGCTCGGTTTGGCAGAAAGCAACCTCGTTTTTCAACAGAAGACGTTGTAGCACGCGATGACAATAGAAATTATTGTCCATATTGCGGCCAACAAGTACAAAACGATTTCAATTTTTGTCCAACATGCGGAAAACGTATTTGAGGCGCCCCTCCTTTCAGCGCCTTGTTTTTTATCTTATCTCCTTCTCACAGACGACACAGCTTTAAGCGGTTGAATGAGCAAATCCGCACTTCTTTCGGCTAAACTCGTTCTGCCGTTTGCCCGAAATAGTGCGTTTTCTAAGTTCGCCAGCGCATTTTTCTAAAAAATGATATCGTAATACCGGTTGTTTTTTAACAACTGTAAAAAATCTTTCGCCTCCATCTTCGCATCGACTGTAACAGCCGTACCGTCATCAATTTGTAAAAACAAACAGAAGCGGACACATTGTCACCGGCAATACTTTTGAACAAGACTCCCCATCCGTCCGCTAACTTTGTCTTTTCACGATCACTTTGCACACTTCTTCAAGCGGCTGAATGACCGCGGACATGTCCAAATCGGCCAGCCCTTGTGCTAATGCCTCAGAGAACGCTCGTTCCGCCGTTTGTCCTAAATATTGCGTCATGCCGGCAGTTTCTAGCAGTTCGTTTGCCAAGCGGACGTCTTTATGCACATATTTTACCGCCCCACCCGGCGCAAACTGGCGGTCTAGCACATATTGTTCCATATGCCGCCTTAGCATCCGGCTGTCCCCGTAACTGACTTTCAACAAGCGATAAAGCTGTTCGGCATCCAAGCCAAGCGCCACACCTGCGACCATCGCTTCCGCAGCCGCCACCGAATGAACAGCAACAAGGTATTGGTTCAATAGCTTCGCAACGCTCCCCGAACCGCTCGGGCCTAAATATTCGACCGTTTGCCCGAGAACGCGAAGCAAAGGCAACACACGTTCCCATGCCGAGCGCTCGCCACCGACCATGATCGTCAACGTTCCTTGCTCGGCTCCTTCAGGCCCGCCGCTAACCGGAGCATCCAAATAGCTTATGCCTTTTTCTTTCGCTTTCGCTGACACCGTCTTGCTTGTATCGGGCCCTACTGTTGTAAAATCAAGACAAATTGAACCCGGACGCGCATGGTTGACGACACCGTCTTCGCGCAAATAAACACCCATCACATCTTCCGGCATCGATAAACACGTACAAATGACGTCGGAACGGCTTGCTAGTCTGGCAATCGTTTCCTCCCTTACCGCTCCTAATTGCATGAGTGGCTCCGTTTTCGCCACAGAACGATTATATACCGCTACTTCATAGCCAGCCGCAAGCAGCCGCTTGGCCATTCTTGCGCCCATGACGCCAACACCAATAAATCCGATCTTCATTTCGCTTCACTCCCCTTGGACCTATTTGTTTTCACGTTCCAATACGTGTGCAGAACACCACGCAAAGCTCGCTTCACTCGTTGTCTTCGGTATGTATTCCAATCCGACGGCCCCTGTATAGCCGCATGACTGTAAAAACTGAAAAATGCGTTCGTAATGAATTTCTCCCGTCCCTGGTTCATGCCGCCCTGGAACATCGGCAATTTGCACGTGGCCGATTAGCGAAAAATAGGCTTGAAACGTCGCGATTAAGTTCCCTTGCATTCGTTGCATATGATAAAAATCGTATTGCAGCTTCACGTTCGGCATGCCGACCTCTTCGATGATTTCGGCGGCCTCGCGAATGTCTGTCAAAAAATAGCCCGGCATGTCATACGGATTAATCGGTTCAATCAAGAGCGTCAGACCGTGCTGTGCCAACTTTTCCGCCGCATATTGAAGGTTGTCGATATACACTTCTTTGGCGCGCTGCCGATCTAACTCCGGTGGAAGCATCCCAGCCATGCAGTGAATCAAAGAAACGTTCAAGTTTGTCGCATAACGAATTCCTTCGTCTACCGACTGTTTGAACTGCCCGATCCGATCGGGAAAAATGGCCAACCCGCGTTCCCCTTTCTCCCAATTGCCCGCTGGCAAATTGATCAACACAAGCGAAAGGCGATATTTTTCCAGCTCTTCGCGAATTCGTTCGGCCGGTTCGCTATACGGAAATTGGCATTCAACGCGGGAAAAGCTGAACTCTTTTGCCTTTTGAAACCGCTCGATAAATGGCACTTCTGTAAAAATTGTCGACACATTGACCGCAAACTGATCCATCAGTTCATCCCCCGCTTTTCTCACCATATACATTTTATTTTCTAGTAACGGCCGAAAATTTCCTGCTTGCGGCAAAAGTTGGCGCAGATTGCAGCAGAATTTCTTCCACTGTTCATTCTTCATTATAGATGCAAGAGCTTCTTGGCAACTTGCACCGGAAAATACATAGTGCATACAGGCCATATCGCCGCTATTTTCGACAAATCCATTCCTCTCGCTAGAATTTTTACAAACCTTTATGCTATAACTAAATGGGGTGATTGTATATGCTCAAAGAATTCAAACAGTTTGCCATGCGTGGAAATATTGTTGACTTAGCGATTGGGGTCATTATCGGCGGGGCTTTTAATAAAATCGTTTCTTCCCTTGTCAATGACATCGTCATGCCGCTTGTCGGGCTATTGCTTGGCGGGATTAACTTCAGCAACTTGTCGTTTACAATTGGCGAGGCGGTTGTAAAATACGGAATGTTTATTCAAACGGTTGTCGATTTTCTCATTGTCGCTTTTTCCATTTTTCTCGTTGTAAAAATGCTAAACAAATGGCAGCAGCGCAAAAAACAAGAAGAAAAAACAGAAACTCCGCCAGCATTGACAAAACAAGAGGAACTGCTTACGGAAATTCGTGATTTGTTGAAAAAACAATCATTTGAAAGAGAATAAAGTTGCTTTATTGCAGTCCATAATCAATCTTCAAGCTGCAAAAGAACATATTCTATATCTTAGGCGCGTTCTTCCTGTTCGCCCGAACCGCCGCCGTACATGTGAAACTCGGGAAGGATATGAACCGCTTCGGCAAGTTTTTATCATGTTTTTGCGCCGGTTCTTCATGTAGAGTCTTTACTGTCTAAAAATAAAACGCTTTTTTTTAAACTTTTTTTGTTCGATTGGATGAGGTGCATAGCAAACTCAAGCAATTCACCATGAGGAATGCGTTTTAAAAGAAGTTTAGTCAAATCGCGCACAGGCACTAAGTGAATGTTACAGAATAATAATAACTTTATTACAATTGTATTACATCTTGTCGAAACTTATCGAATTTGTGTTACTATAAAAAAGGGGTTTGATCTCGACTGACAAGAAAAAAATTAGGAGTCCGGGTTATATGTTTAAGAAAATTCATTTCGTTTCCATTTCGATTGTATTTTTTTTGATAATTCCCTTCTTTTCCTTTGCGAAAGCGAATAAAAGCAACTTGCCGCTAAAAACCGTTTATCACGTAAAAATAAACGGCAAAGAGATTGGTACTGTAAGCGAGAAAGAAATCGTGGAAGAAGCGATTCAACAGAAAATTTCACAGCTCGAAAAACAATATCCACAGCTAACCTTTTCAGCTCCTAAAATTACATATGAGGCGGAGCAGACATCTCGTCTAGTCACAGATGATGCGGCTGTTAAGTGGATTCATAAAAGACTGAAAATTAAGGCAAATGCGGTTACAATCATATTCGGTGAGCATTCCGTAGCAGTGAAAAATAAAACGGATGCCAATAAGGTCATCGAGCAATTAAAATCAAAATACGTCCCATCTCTTCAGCCAAAAGAACAGACCAATGTACTAGATGTTTCGCTTTCCACGAAGCCTCTGATAAAAGAAGCAAAAGTAGAACCTGAAAACATTCTTTCTGTTGAAAATGCGGTGAATTACGTGACAAAAGGAACGCTTGAGGAGCAAATACATACCGTTCGTGAAGGAGAAGTATTAAGCACGATTGCTAAACAGTATAACTTAACAACAGAACAAATGTTACTACTTAATCCTGGCATTAAAGTGGACAGTTTGCTGCAAATTGGGCAAAAACTTAATGTCACTGTCTATCAACCGCTCGTTGATGTCATTGTCAAGGAGCAAGCTCGGCAAATCGAAGAGATCCCATATGAGATTGAAACGATTCCTAATGAGAGCATGTATAAAGGAGACATCAAAGTAACGCAAGAAGGAAAAAACGGGAAAAAAGAAGTTCTTTATCAACTCACGAAGAAAAATGGACAGATCGTAAAAAAAGAAGTCATTAACGAAACGATCATTGAAGAACCGGTTAAGAAAATGGTGATTAAAGGAACAAAAGTACTTTCTTCTAGAGGGACAGGTCGTTTCGCTTGGCCGACAGTAGGCGGGTATATTTCAAGTAGAATGGGCTATCGCTGGGGCGAATTCCACAAAGGAACAGATATCGCTGGATCAAGCCGTTCACCTATTTTAGCAGCGGACAACGGAACCGTCACTTTTGCCGGCTGGGATGGCGATTACGGAAATAAAGTAGTGATCAATCACCGTAATGGGTTTAAAACGGTTTACGCCCATATGAACTCCATTACGGTGAAGCGCGGACAAACGGTTGCTAAAGGATCGAAAATAGGTACAATGGGATCAACAGGAGAATCTACCGGAACTCACTTGCATATCGAATTATATAATAACGGAAAATTAGTGAATTTTTTACAATATTCGCGTTAAACAAACGCATCGAACATTGGCCAGAACGTGCTCCTTTTTAGATGGGAAACTCCATTTAAAGAAAGGAGCGCTTTTTTTGTTCTACCAATCTATATAAGTTGCCGTTTTGTTTCAATATCAGCCTACACACATGAATACAGAGAGAAAGATATGAAAATCTTTGTTGCAACTTATCCAAAAAGAACGGCTGACTGCAACATGAATGTTGTAGTCAGCCGTTCTGAACCGCTCTCATTATGTTTTTCCGTTCACTTCGATGAACGGTTCACTTCCCAAAAAATCCTTTTAACGCAAAGGCGACGTTTTGCGGCCGTTCGGCGAGGCGGCGCATGAAATAGCCGAACCAGTCGTTGCCAAACGGAACGTAAATGCGCATCGTATACCCTTCTTGCGCGAGCTGAAGCTGCATGTCCGTACGGAACCCATACAGCATTTGAAACTCAAATTGGTTCGGGGAAATGCCGTGTTCTTTCGTAAATAGTTTCACTTTTTCAATGATGTGATGATCGTGCGTCGCAATGGCGGTATAGCTGCCGCTCAATAAATGCTCCTTGATGATGTTCATGTAATTTTCGTCAATTTGCGCTTTGTCTTGGTAAGCGACTTCCGGCGGCTCTTTATATGCCCCTTTCACTAACCGGAGCGAAACGCCTTTTAACTCTTTCACATCTTGCTCGGAACGGTACAAATACGCTTGAATCACTGTCCCAACATTATCGTACGTTTTGCGAAGCTCACGCAAAAGATCAAGTGTCGCTTGGCAATGCGCGGAATCTTCCATGTCAATGCGAACAAAGTTGTTATATCGTTTCGCGGTTTCGACGATTTGCCGCATATTGTCTAAGCAAAAATCGAAATCAATATCGAGCCCGAGCTGCGTTAGTTTTACAGAAAGGTTGCTGTTGACGCCCGCTTTGTAGATCGCTTCGAGCGTGCGCACATTATATTGCGTCGCTTCGATCGCCTCTTCGTGATTGGATACGAATTCGCCTAAATGGTCAAGCGTACAAACGAGCCCTTTATCATTCAATTCTTTTACTTTGGCAATGGCGCTTTCAATCGTTTCGCCGGCGACGACTTGGGAGGCCCCGAATCGAAGCCCCCATTTTTTCGCCGCTTTGTTTAACGTTTTGCTTTTAGAAGCGTATAGAAAAATATTTTTAGATACCGCTTCGATCATGCGACTCCCTCCTAAAACGCCTCACATACCGTTTTCGCTTGCATGTGAAGAAGTAAATAGTCAGGGCCGCCTGCTTTCGAGTCTGTTCCCGACATGTTAAAACCACCAAACGGTTGATAGCCGACAATCGCACCCGTGCAGCCACGGTTAAAGTAAAGGTTGCCGACATGAAACTCTTCCCGCGCTTTTTCAAGATTAAAGCGGTTGTTCGAAATGACCGCGCCTGTTAAGCCATAGTCTGTGTTGTTGGCAATTTCAAGCGCATGGTCGAAATCTTTCGCTTTTGTAAACGCAACGACCGGACCGAAAATTTCTTCTTGCATGATGCGCGCACTTGGATCGACATCGGCAAATACCGTCGGCTGAATGAAAAAGCCTTTCGAGTCGTCCCCTTCGCCTCCTGCCATCAGCTTCCCTTCTTGTTTGCCGATTTCGATATAGCTCATAATTTTGTTATAAGCCGCTTGGTCGATGACCGGTCCCATAAACGTGCTTTGCTCTTCCGGATTACCGATTTTTAATTGTTTCGTCAATTCCACGACACGGTTTAACACTTGGGCATACACGTCTTCAAGCACAATCGCCCGCGAGCATGCGGAACATTTTTGGCCGGAAAAACCGAATGCAGAGGCGACAATCGATTGTGCCGCTAATTCCAAATCCGCTTCTTTGTCAACGATAATCGCATCTTTGCCGCCCATTTCGGCGATGACGCGCTTGAGCCATTTTTGCCCCGGCTGAACGATCGCCGCCCGTTCGTAAATGCGGCAGCCGACAGCGCGCGAACCGGTGAATGAAATAAAGCGTGTTTGTGGATGCTCGACTAAATATTCGCCGACTTCTGCCTCTCCGCCTGGCAAATAGTTCAACACGCCAGCAGGAAGGCCGGCTTCTTCCATCACTTCGACAAATTTCGCTGCCACGATCGGCGCGCGATCCGACGGACGCAAAATGACCGTATTGCCAGTGACAATCGCGGCGACCGTCGTTCCAGCCATAATCGCGAGCGGGAAGTTAAACGGAGAAATGATGAGTCCCACACCTAACGGAATATAGCGGAACGTATTATGCTCGCCGCTGCGGCTCAATACCGGAACACCGTTTTGCAGAGAAATCATTTGCCGCGCATAATATTCGAGAAAATCGATCGCTTCTGCCGTATCGGCATCTGCTTCTTTCCACGACTTGCCCACTTCTTTGACTAAATAAGCCGAAAACTCATGCTTTCTTCTTCGTAAAATCGCCGCAGCGCGGAATAAAATGTTGGCGCGCGCTTCTGGCTTTTCTTTTTTCCACGTTTCAAACGCACGAAGCGCGGCAGCCATCGCTTCGTCTGCTAACGCTTTCGTCGCTTTTGAAACGATGCCGACCACTTCTGTTTTATTGGCAGGATTAATCGAAACAATTTTTTCTTCGGTTGTTACACGCTCATTTCCGATGATGAGCGGATATTCTTTTCCGAGCTGCGATTGCACATATTGCAACGCCGCCTGAAACGCCTGGCGGTTTTGCTCGACAGAAAAATCAGTAAACGGTTCGTGTTGATAAGGTACAGCCACTTTCATCGACCCTTTCTATGTCTGTTTGATGAATATTATAATGAATATTTTGTGAAAATTCTTTGTCAACTATCTATAATGATCGTGCTTCATATTTGTGTGTCGAGCACAATATCACCCTTATATTGGTAAAAAAGAAGGTCGATATATAGCATCATCCGCTGTTCAAAATCGTCTAGGTTAAGCGGGGCAATCGTTTGAATTCGTTTTAACCGATAATGCAGTGTATTCGGGTGCACATATAAGCATTCAGCCGTTTCTTTAATTTTTCCGTCGTTTTTAATGTATTGCTTTAATGTTTCTAGCAATTCGGTTTGATTTTCTTCATCATATCTTTGTAGCTTCTTCAGCTGCTCGTTTTGATAACCTTGCCGCTTGTACTGTTCGTAAATGGACGGCAACCAACGATAAATGCCTAAGTCTTGGTAAAAGTGAGCGATCTGTTCCCGAAACTGTTGCTTCCTTTTGACAACTTCGGCCGCTTCAGCATAGCTTTGCCTTATTTTTAGAAAGCCGCGGTATTCACCACCGACGCCGACAAGGATATCGCGATGTAAATCGCAATGAAAATCGTTTTCTAGCTTTTCAAGAAGCGTTTTCGCTTGTTTAGTGGCAATGCTCGGTTCACTAGCCATCGTACCGATCACGACGATCCATTGTTCATGATGTTCAATAAAAAAGGTTGGACCACCGAACGATTTCATCAGAAACGTAACATAATGACGAATCGTTTCTTTTTTCGCTGCTTGCATAATACGAAATAGTGCGACGGTAAAAGCAGCCGGCAGTCGAATTCCTTTTAATTCCGCCTCCATTTTCACATCGTGCTCGCTGCGGTCGTCCGGCTGAAGCAAGCTTAGCAACCACTGACGGATTTCTTCTTGCCGCTTTTTGGAGCTATTCATGCTTTGTTCTAACCATCGGGCAGCTGCTTTCGCCGCCTTTAGCAAAAATCGCTTCTGTTCCTCATTCAGTTCTCCGTTCGTTTCTTGTACCCATAAATAACCGTATATATGTGGCCCATTTTTTAGGCAAACAACCGTGCGTGAGCCAAGTCCGATCTCTGGCAATGGCGGAATTTTGACGACACCATCCGCCGTCTCAATGCGATGAATCCAGCCCGTTTCATGCAAATAATGAACAACGTGCGCCGCGGCTCGTTTGCTTAAAATCGTGCTCATACGCACCACATCTGGCTCATTATGATTTCCGCTATACGCCATCAGCTCTAAATCGCGCGATTCAATCGTCACTGGACAATGAATCGCTGCCGAGATAAAATCGACGAGTTCATGCAATGAAGAAAACTTCCTTTCATCCGATGGCCAATCAAGGTTTGTCACCTTCATTTTTATTCTCCCTTCTGCAAGCCCCTTTTCTTTATTATACATGACGCCCAAAAAGAAAAAACGCCCGTTGTGCGAACAGGCGTTTATGTATTCGCTTTCATTCAGTTGGTTGTAAAAACGTCTTCGGCATGACGACGGCGACCACTTCACCGCGGGCGCAAACCGTGTCTCCCGCATATACTTCCGTCTTTACTTTCCACTTTTTCGGATGAATTTCTTCAACCGTTCCAATCGCCTTTAGCGGCACCCCATGTGGAGTCGGCTTGAGAAACTCTACATTCAACGAAGCGGTCACAAAACGTGGAGGTGCTTCTCCACTTCCTAGTTCATAGCCGTTTTTACGATGTAAGGCAAGCGCGGCAGAACCTGTTCCGTGGCAGTCAATGAGCGAGGCGATTACCCCGCCGTACACAAAGCCGGGAATGGCGGTATGTTCTGGGCTTGGTGTGTAAATCGTCACCGTTTGTTCTCCTTGCCAGCCGGTACGAAAATGATGCCCGTGCTCATTCAAACGCCCGCACCCGTAGCACCATGCAAAATCATCTGGATACTCATCTTGCACGGCGTGTATTATTTTTTCTTCCATGAATCATCTCCCCCTTTTCCATAGTATAACGTAGCAGTCAAGTGCTAGACAAGAAAGAGAGCGGTTCTTTTCTCGAACCGCTCCTTATTTATTATTCTACTTCCGGCTTCTCTGCGGTGACCCCGACGTCTTTCCACGTCAACTTCGAGCTTGGGTCGACCGTAAAGTTTTTCACTCGGTTGTTTACTGCATAAAGCGCTGAACGATACAACGTTGGAATGACAGGAACTTCCTCGTTCATTAACGCTTGCCATTCGTTATAAATCTTTTTCCGGTATTCTTTATCAAACGCTTGTTCCGAATGCCCTTTTTCGAGCAGTTCATCGTTTTTCTCGTTCACCCAGCGCGAATAGTTGAACATGACGTTTCGTCCATATAGTCCGTATGGGTCGACGTTCGTTCCTGTTGCCCAAGCAGCGGCGAATACATCGACTTTCGGGTCGTCTTTTTCGACCATATCATAAAACGAGTTAAACTCCGCTAACCGCCCGTCGACTAATTGAACGTCTAGTCCGACATCTTTCCAGCATTGCATATAAAACTTCGCTAACGGTTCGGCGACATCCGAGCCGCTCATCGAAAGGAAATGAATCGTAAATTTCTTTCCGTTTGGATCTTCGCGAAGCCCATCGCCATCTTTATCTTTATACCCTGCCTCATCCAACAGCTTTTTCGCTTTTTCAGGGTCATACGAATAGCCTTTTGCCTCTTTATCATGGTAGCCAGGGAACGATGGTGGAATGAGCGTTGTCGCAGGGAAACGCAGCCCGTGGTATAGTTTGTCGCCAACCGACTTGTTATCAATCGCGTATGCCATCGCTTGGCGCAATCGTTTGTCTTGGAATTTTGGATTGTCCATGACGTTCTCCTGCTTTTTCGCATCCCAATGCCCGAGCTTAAAGCCGATATAGTTGTACGCTAAGTCGATTTTGCCAACGAATTGAATATTTTTCGTTCCTTTTGCCCCAACGTATTGGTCAGTTGGGAACTCCGCCAGATCAATTTCGCCTTTTTTCAAGGATTGAAGGACGACTTTCGGGCTGACGACTTTCACAATGACGCCTTTTAAGTTCGGTTTTCCGCCATAATAGTCATCGTTGCGCACCATTTCCACCGATTCGCCTGGGACGATTTTCTTCACTTTAAATGGTCCGAACCCAATCGGATTTTTGCGAATTTTATCGGACTGAGCCAGCTGCTTAATTGGAATATCTTTTAAATAATGCTTTGGCAGCGGATATGCCCAAATTCCGGTTAATACCGATGGATTCGCATGGTTCCACGTAATCGTAAGCGTTTTGTCATCGATGACTTTAATGCCTGAAATCGTCGATGCTTTTCCGCTATGGTACGCATCCATGCCGACAATATCTTGCATGAGCGCATCGCCATACCGCACCCCTGTATAATCTTTATTGCCGATGACTAAATACGCATACTCTAAATCTTCTGCCTTCACCGGCTCCCCGTCATGCCACTTCACGTTGTCTTTAATTTTAATCGTCATCGTCTTTTTGTCCGCGGAAAGCTCGTACGTTGCCGCTCCATCATTCGTAATCTCGTAATCTCCGTTTGTGCGGAATAGCGATTCATCAAAAAACTGCAAAATTTCCGCATCTGGCTGCCCTGTGTAAAACGCGTAGTTCAGCGTCCCCTCAAACGGTGTGTCCGACACTAACCCATACGTAAGGACTCCGTCGACAATTTTCCCATCGTTTTTGACCGTCATTGGGAAATTGCCGATGTCTTCTTTTGGTGCAGTCTGTTCTGTCGGTTTTTTTGGATTGCTGCTTGTCGAGTCGGTGCATGCGGACAATACCAGTGACAGTCCGGCGAGCACGCTAAACAACTTCCAATACCTTTTTTTCACTTTCATCTCCCCCTTTTATCCTAATCGTTGTCTTGCATCAGCCGCACGTTTTAACGCTTGGCCGATAAAATTTATACACAACATCATTACTAAAATAAGCAACGATGCTGGTAACCAAACCCACCATTTGTTTTGCAATACATCGGGATTTGTCGCATAGCTGACTAACGTTCCTAAGCTTGGCGTGCTTTCTGGGAGACCAAATCCTAAATAGCTTAGCCCTGACTCGATTCCGATGTTGCCTGCAAGGTTCAGCGTTAAATTAACAATAATAATCGAGCTTAAGTTCGGTAATATTTCCCGAACGATAATTTTCCAATCGGGCGTGCCGAGCGTTTTGGAGGCGCTCACATAGTCCAGCTCCCGTTCTGCTAACGTCTTTGCGCGAATGAGCCGCGCTTTTCCTGTCCATAGAAAGGCGCTCATAATCAAAATAAATGTAAACACGTTATATTTCGGAACGATTGCCACGAAAACAATGACTAACATTAAAAACGGCAAAATGAGGATAAAATCAATGATGCGCATAATCACGTTATCGATTACTCCACCGAAATAGCCTGCAATTAAGCCGACCGTTAACCCGATCAATCCTGTTAGCAACGTAATCGCTAACCCAATGGTAAACGAATTTTTCGTTCCAATGATGAGTTGCCCTAAAATATCCCTTCCACCGTAGTCTGTTCCTAGCCAATGCTCGGCAGACGGCGGGGCGTAGATGGACAAAAGATCGACTTTGACGATTTCTTCTTGATCCAACATAATGGAAGCCCCGTATACAATGAAGAGAATGAGCGAAAGAAGCAGAAGAGAACTAAGCGCCAGTTTATCTTTTACTACTTCCCGCCATAGAACAGAAAAGGGCGAATGTTCTGTTTTTTTCATTCTTGTCCCCCCTCCTCTACTCGATTCTTATTCGCGGATCGACAGCGCTTAAAATGATGTCCGACAACAATGTCCCGACTAATGTCGCGAGACCGGAAATCATGACAAGTGCCGTCACGACGCTATAATCTCGCTGCATAATCGATTGCAAAAAAAGCTGTCCGATTCCTGGGTAGCTAAAAATAGATTCTAAAAAAACCGAGCCTCCAATTAGTCCAGTAATTTCATACCCTAAAAATGCAGCAATCGGCAAAAATGAATTGCGCAAAATATGGCGTGAATAAATTTTCGCTTCCGGCACTCCTTTTGCCCGTGCGGTGCGAACAAAATCTTTTACTTTCGTATCGATAATCTCGCTTCGCAAATATTGAATAATACCTACCGTGCTAATCAACGCACCAGATAAAGAAGGCAATAAAAGATGATTAAACTTGCTTATGTAATAATCGAATGTCCCTTCTTCTAGTTGAATATCGACGCTACCGCCCGTTGGAAACCATCCGAGCTTAAACCCGAACAGAAAAAGCATAATGAGAGCGAAAATAAATAGCGGGGTCGCAAAGCTAACATAGCTATATCCAACAATGAGCTTATCTGCCCATGAGTCTTGCCAACGGCCGGAAATCACTCCTAACGGGACAGCAATCGCGTATGTCAGCACTAAAATACACAACGAAAGCAACACTGTATTCCACATTCTCCCTGCCAATAAATCGGTCACAGGCTGTTGGTGGACGTAGGACATGCCTAAATCCCCGTGGAGCAAGTTTTTTATCCATCGAGCATATTGAACATATAGCGGGTCGTTTAGCCCTAATTTTTCTCTCATTTCTGCTAGCGTTTGCGCATCCATTTTTGGGTTGTTCGCTAGCTGACCAGTTAAAGCGTCGCCAGGCATCGCTTTTGCCAGCAGGAAAATAAGCACACTTAAAATAAATAGCTGCGGAATCATCATGACGATACGTCGCAATATAAATTTGACCATCCTCTCGACTTCCTCTCTTACGGGATCGCAACCGAATGGGTGTTGGAAATGCGTTTTAGCGGATATGCTCTTCCTTCCGCATTAAAATAACGAGAATACGATTGTTCATATTCTTTTTCGATTTGTTGCCGCAATGTTTGCTGCTCTTGCCGTTTTAACGGGTCAGCGTTCGGAATAGACGACAACAGTCTTTTTGTATAAATATGTTGCGGATTTTGAAATATTTCTTCCTTCGTCCCTTCTTCGACAAATTGCCCGCGGTACATAATGCCAATCCGGTCGCACATATGGCGAATGATTCCTAAATCATGGCTAATAAACAAATACGTCAACTGAAATTCTTTTTGAATGTCTTTCATGAAATTTAACACTTGCGCCTGCACCGATACGTCAAGTGCTGAGACAGGTTCGTCGGCGATAATCAGTTTCGGATTGAGCGTAAGGGCGCGGGCAATGCCGATCCGCTGGCGCTGACCGCCGGAAAATTCATGCGGATATTTATAGATGGACTCCGGATGCAGCCCTACTTTTTCAATAAAATGTTGCACCTTTCGTTTTTCTTCTTGCGGAGATAGTCTTTCAAAATTGCGCAACGGCTCGGCGACAATATCTAATACCCGTTTTCTTGGATTAAGGGAAGAGTATGGGTCTTGAAAAATCATTTGAATGTCTTTTCTGTATTGCGCAAATTCACGGCGGCTTAGTTTCGTCAAATCTTTTCCGTCGAACAAAATTTCTCCCGCTGTCGCTTTCACTAAGCCAATTATCGTTCTCCCCGTCGTCGTTTTCCCGCATCCCGATTCCCCGACTAATCCGTACGTTTCCCCTCTTTGCAGCGCAAAACTAATATCATCGACCGCTTTCACATGTCCAATGACCTTACGAAAAAACCCGCCGCGCACCGGATAATATACTTTTAGGTGATTGACTTGGAGAAATGTCATGCCCTTTCACCCCCGTCGGGAAAATAAAAATGTTGGTAGCACGTGCAGCGAACCCAATGATTCGGCTCGACTTCCCGCAATATAGGATGTGATTCGTGGGTAGACTCGTCCATCCAGCCAATTCTTGTGCGGAATCTGCAGCCCGTTCTCGGAAGTTTCGTCAACGGTGGCACAATCCCTTGAATGACATGGAGCGTTTCTTTTGAAGTTTGTGCGGAAGGGATAGACTGCAATAAGGAACGGGTGTACGGATGTAACGGACGGGTAAATAGCGTATATACATCTGCAAGCTCGACAATTTCGCCTGCATACATGACAGCGACTCGGTCGGCCATTTCCGCAACCACTCCTAAATCATGGGTAATTAAAATAATTCCTGTGTTCATTTGTTGCTGCAAGTCTTTTAATAAACGAATAATTTGTGCTTGAATCGTGACATCTAACGCGGTCGTCGGCTCGTCGGCAATAATGACCGCTGGATTACAAGCAATCGCAATCGCAATGACGATGCGCTGCCGCATCCCCCCTGACAACTCATGAGGATAACGGTCATACGTCTGTGCGGGATTTGGAATGCCGACACGTTGAAGCAATTCAAGCGTCCGCTTCCGTTTCTCAGAGGCAGAAAGCGTCGTATGATAGTCCATGCTTTCCTCAATTTGCTTGCCAACGGTCATTAATGGATTTAACGCCGTCAGCGGGTCTTGAAAAATCATGCCAATATCTTTTCCACGAATTTCATTTAACGCTTGTACCGACTGCGTTAACAAGTTTTTCCCTTTAAACATGACCGCTCCTTCTAGCTTCGTTCGTTCAGGCGGATGCAAGCCGATAATCGAAAGAGCGAGCGCGCTTTTCCCACAGCCTGACTCCCCGACAATCGCAAGCACTTCGTTTTCGTGAACAGTTAACGAAACATCATCGACCGCCGCGTAATATTCCTCATGAATTCGGAAAGAAACTCGCAAATGTTCAATTTGTAATACGGACTGTTTTAACAAGCGACCACCTTCTATTAAACTGAAAATTATGTATTTTTTGATTTCTATATAAGTATATTATTACAATCTTTTTGTTTTTTCAACATTTTTCTCTTTTATTCCACTAGAAATATATAAATTGAAATCAAAACCAACTATTTCGTTATTTTGCCATAAAAAATTCTCCCTTAGCCATGCTAAGGGAGAATGCGTTCTACAGTTTAAACTTCTCCACCGCTTCAAATAAGTCTTGCGCTTTGTCGTTAAGCGATTGTACGGAAGAAGAAATTTCTTGCATCGACGCCAAAAGTTGTTCGGAAGCGGCGGCAACCATTTGTGTTTGTTGTCCCGACTCTTTCGAAATGTGCTCGGTTTCTTGAATCGTCGCAGACAGTGACTGGAGCGATGTTTCCATCAAGGAAAGTCTTGCGGACACATCGTTAATTTGTTCGGTGACGTCATGTGTTGCTTGCAAAATTTTCCCGAAAATCGCCCCTGTATGGTTTGCGACTTCCACCCCTTTTTCCGCTTCTTGTAAGACGTGCTCCATCGCTGTCATGGAGTGGGACGTATCGTGTTGGATTTCGCTTAATAGCTTATGAATTTGTTTCGCAGATTGCGACGATTGCTCCGCGAGTTTTCGCACTTCATCCGCAACGACCGCAAAACCGCGTCCGTGCTCGCCAGCTCTCGCCGCTTCAATTGCTGCATTTAGCGCCAACAAATTCGTCTGTTCGGCAATCGCAGTAATCATTTGCGTCATTTGACCGATATTGTTCGAACGCTCATGAAGCGTTTGAATAAGGTGTGACGACTGCGAAACGAGTTCGTTCACATTCGCCATTTGCTGAATCATTTGTTCGACGGATGTGCTGCCGCTTTGCGCTTCGTTCGTCATCGCGACAGAGGAAGATGCCACTTGCTTCGCCCGCTCCGCAATATAGTGTGTATCATGAAGCAGTTCGTGGATCGACTGTGTATTTTGTTCCGCATATTTCAACTGCTGCTCAGAGCCGATCGCTACGCTTTCGATCGTCGTCGCCACTTGCCCGGTTGCTTGCATCGTTTCCTCTGTAATCGCCGTCAGCTCTTCCGATGCTGCAGATACTTCTTCCGTCATTTGCTGGTTAACGGAAATAATCGAGCGGAACGATTCAATGAGTTCGTTAAACGACTGCGCAATTTGGGCAAATTCGTCGTTCGTTTGAATATTCATTTTCACTGTTAAATCACCGGTCGCTGCTTGTTTCATGTTCGCTTCGATGAGCGTAATATGGTGGCGGACCGAAAAATAAAATGCCACAAATAAATAGACCATCAACACCGAAACAACCACGATCATCGAAATCGTCAACCATTTGCTTGTGTTTAACGAATCATAGCGGTCATTGATTCGCTGTTCGAGTAATTTCATCATAAATTGTTCCATCTTGTATAACTTTTCATGAGCGCGGTTCGTTCGCTCATACAACTCGGTCGGCTTAATCGATACTTGTCCGACCATTAAAAATTCTTTGTTCATCATGCCAGACATACTAATAACTTCGGTCATCGCTGTGCTTTTATATTCTTCAAATTTGTTTTGCAGTGGCTTGTCGTTCATAAACATGAGCACCGCCGAACGGTTCAATGCGTTCAACGAGTTATCAATCGCATTTAAAAAATACGTCATTTTCGACTGATCCATCTCATAAATTTGCGTGCTAAATGCCATTTTCACGCCGAGCGCCTGCGCAGAACTAATTAACTCCGTTAGTGCTGGAATTTTTTCGACCATTACGCGCGATAAATAGTTATTATCAATATTGTTATCCAACGTTAAATTCGAACGGTCAGCCACCGTCGCCATCATGTCGATCAGGTTGTTAATAATAACGTTATGGCGTGACACCGTTTCGTCCATTGTATACGTTTTCCAACCGCTTTTCATTTGTTGCCAAGCATTCGAAAAATCTTTCCACTGTTTTTGTATGACAAACGGGTCGCTGTATTGTTGTTGGACTGTTTGCACATGCTTCACTAAGCGATCTAATTGTTGCTCTGCTTTTTTCGCTTTTTGCTCACTTGCTGTGTCACCGGAAAGGTAAAGCAATGTCGCTTCCCGGTGTTGTTGTAGCGCCTGCAAACCGGCTAAAAAGTCTTCCATATATATTAAACCTGTTTTTTCATTTTGCACGAATGCCGATTTTTCACTTAATGAGCGAATGTAAAACGAACCGATCGTCACAAGCGAAAAAATGAAAATAATAAATAAGAGCATAAATTTCTTTCCAAATTTCAGTCGATTTAATAATAGCGACCCCGGCTGAAATAATTGCATTGTCGTCCTCCTTGCCATTCACTATTTTCATGAAAATTGAGATTACTTTTTATTTTATCAAAAAAGCAACGAAATGAAAAATACTATTTTTGCGGTAAAAATATAACGCCCCCGCCCATCAACGATCAAGGGGGATGATCTTGATGAACGAGGGCTATGCGATTAATGAGTTTGTTTTTTCCGGCTCGCGATATCCATCCATACCGCTAAAATCAAAATGCTTCCTTTTACAATATATTGCCAAAATGTTTCCATTCCTAATAACGACATGCCGTTATCAAGCGAGGTCATGACCATCGCGCCAATGATTGCCCCAACGATCGTACCAGAGCCACCCATTAACGATGTTCCTCCGATGACGCAAGCAGCGACGGCGTCTAACTCATACATCTGCCCCGCCGAAATCGTCGCTGACGAAAGACGAGCGGTTAAAACAAGCGCCGCAATCGCCGATAACAATCCAGTAAAGACAAACAACATCATCGTATGGCGTTGAATGTTAATCCCCGACAAACGGGCTGCTTCAGAGTTGCCGCCGATTGCATATACGTGGCGACCAAATGTTGTTTTTGTTGCGATAAACGTGAAAATGAGCGCAAGCGCAATGACGAAAATAATCGGGAACGGAATCCCTTTATAACTGTTCATCGTAAATACGAATAGAACGATTAATGCGCTAATCGCCACTACTTTCAATAAATCGAGCGAAAGAGGGGCAACAGAAAAACCGTATTGCTGGCGCGATTTTCGTTTTTTCCATGTCGCTACGACAAGCGCCCCAATCGCTATAACGGCCAAAATCAACCCAAAGCTATTCGTAAAATAAGCGCTTCCTAACGCAATAAAATTTGGATCGGAAATCGGGATCGTCGTCGATTTTGTAATTCCCATCAAAGCGCCGCGGAAAATCATCATTCCGCCGAGCGTCACGATAAATGCTGGAATGGCGCGGTACGCCACAAGCCATCCTTGCAACATTCCGATCAATGCGCCGGCTACTAACGTACCGATAATCACAAGACCTGTCGGCAACCCCATCCAGTTGCTTAAAATAGCTGCAATGCCTCCTGTGAATCCGACGATTGAGCCGACGGATAAGTCAATATGTCCTGCGACGATGACAAGCACCATGCCGATCGCTAAAATCGCGGTCACCGACATTTGCGTAAACAAGTTCGAAAGGTTACGGGCACTTAAAAACGTATCATTTAAAAAGCCGAAGAAAATCCAAATGGCCACTAATGCGCCAATCATCGTATAGGCGCGAATATCAATTTTCCCAAATAACGGTTTGCGTTGACGTTCATGGACGACTGCTTTTGCTTCCATGGTCATTTCCCTCCTGTCGCCGCCATCATAATGTTTTCTTGTGTCGCTTCTTCATGTGTCAATTCTTTCACAAGCTGCCCTTCACGCATGACGTAAATGCGGTCGCTCATTCCTAATATTTCTGGAAGTTCTGAAGAAATCATAATAATCGCGACCCCTTCTTCGGCAAGCTTGTTCATTAAATGGTAAATTTCGTATTTCGCACCGACGTCAATCCCGCGCGTCGGCTCGTCTAAAATTAAAATTTTCGGCTTCGCCATGAGCCATTTTGCTAACACCACTTTTTGTTGATTACCGCCGGATAACGTACCGACCGGCGTTTCTAATGAAGCCGTTTTCGTTTTCAGTTCATCAACGTATTTTTGACTCCACTTCAACTCTTCATTTTGGTTAATGACTTTCCATTTGCTAATCGCTGCTAAACTTGCAAGCGTCGTATTGTTTTTGACGTCCATGCCAAGCACTAAGCCAAGCCGTTTCCGGTCTTCCGTGACAAGCGCGATACCAGCACGAATCGCATCTTGCACGGAACGGATGTGCACTTGTTTCCCTTCGATCCACACTTCGCCTTCCGCTTTCCCTTCATAGGCGCCAAATAAGCTCATCGCCAACTCCGTCCGGCCGGAGCCCATCAACCCAGCAATGCCGACAATTTCTCCTTTCCGAACCGTCAACTGAATATTTTGATTGACTTTCATCGGCTTATCTTTATGCCAAACCGAATAGTTTTTCACCTCTAACACGACTTCTTGCGGTGTCCGCTTGACATATGGATAACGCTCGGTTAATTCACGGCCGACCATCAATGATACGACTTGGTCCTCGTTCGTTTCCGCGCGCGACAATGTCGCAATTGATTTGCCGTCGCGCAAAACGGTAATCGAATCGGCAAGACGAAATACTTCTGGCATTTTATGTGAAATGTAAATACAAGCAACTCCTTGTTTGCGCAACTGCTCTAAAATGCCCATTAAAATTTCGACTTCACTTTCGGTTAACGCCGCCGTCGGCTCATCTAAAATTAAAATTTTCGCCTCTTTTGAGAGCGCCTTGGCAATTTCGACGAGCTGTTGCTGTCCGATCCCTAACGAGTGAATTTTCGTTTGCGGAGAAATGTTTAAGCCGACTTTTTCCAGCCATTTCGCTGCTTCATAATACAATTCGTCCCATTGGATGACGCCGAATTTTTTTGGCTCGCGGCCAAGAAAAATGTTTTCGCCAACCGTCATTTCCTTGACGAGGGCAAGCTCTTGGTGAATGATGGCGATTCCTGCTTTCTCCGCATCGACAATGTTGCGAAATTCCATTGGCTGGCCATCGATGCGAATTTCGCCGGAATACGTTCCGACTGGATAAAGTCCGCTCAACACTTTCATGAGCGTCGACTTACCCGCACCGTTTTCCCCACAAAGGGCGTGAATCTCACCTTTTTTTACTTTGAAGCTGACACGGTTGAGCGCTTTTACACCGGGAAATTCTTTCGTGATTTCGATCATTTCTAACGCATACATTCGTTTCACTCCCGTTGTATCAATCTTGAAAACGAGGGGTGACGATGCGTCAGCCCCTCACGTTATTTATTGTTTTGGCCATTGATCTTTTGGCACGTTTTTATATACGTCTTCTAATTTTTGATAGCCGTCTTTAATGACCGTATCGACAATGTTGTCTTTCGTTACAGCAATCGGATCAAGCAATACAGAAGGAACGTCGATTTTGCCGTTTGATACCGTTTGGTTTGTTTGAATTTTTTCGCCTTTCGCAAGTGCTACAGCCATTTCTGCTGCTTTTGTCGCGATCGCTTTAATCGGTTTGTAAACGGTCATCGTTTGTGTACCTTCAACAATGCGTTGAAGAGCTGCAAGTTCTGCGTCTTGGCCGGAAACAGGAACTTTACCAGCTAATCCTTGCGCTGCTAATGCTTGAATAACACCGCCTGCTGTTCCGTCGTTCGCCGCAACAACTGCTTGAATGTTGTTGTTATTTGCTGTTAGCGCGTTTTCCATGTTTTTCAACGCTTCTTCTGGTTTCCAGTCTTTCGAGAATTGGTCGTAAACGATTTTAATATCGCCTTTTTCTGCTAATGGTTTTAAGACGTTCATTGCTCCTTGGCGGAATAAGTGAGCGTTGTTATCTGTATCTGCTCCGCCAATGTATACGTAGTTGCCTTTCGGGGCTTTTTCGACGATTGCTTTTGCTTGCATTTCGCCGACGCGTACGTTGTCAAATGAAACGTAATAGTCTACATCTGCGTTTTTAATTAAGCGGTCGTATGAAATAACAGGGATTCCTTCTTTATGTGCTTTATCGACAATCGGAGCTGCTGCTTCGGCGTTGTGTGGAACAACAACAAGCACATCAACTCCTTCTGAGATAAGCTGTTCTGCTTGGTTTAGCTGCGCCGCATCGTCCCCGTTTGCCGCAAGCGTTTTCACTTCTGCGCCAAGTTCTTTCGCTTTTGCTTCAAACATTTCTTTGTCACGTTGCCAACGTTCTTCCTTCAATGTGTCCATCGAAAAGCCGATCACAATTTTGTCATCTTTTTTCTTTTCTGTCTTGCTGGCTGTGTCGTTGCCTGAAGAAACGACACCGCATGCGGTTAATGCTGACGCCAACACGAATGTCGCCGCCCCTTTTGCTGCACTTCTCCACCACTTCACTACATATTCCCCCTTCAATGAATTCTCGTATTGACAAGCTAAGCATATCACGAAAAAAGAAACCGCTTTCTTTTTGTTTTCTTCACTTCTTTGTCACACTATCGCACAAATAAAGCGCTTTCTTTTCAGAAAATAAAAATAACTAGCACTTTTTTGTGCTGGAACAAAAAAGTGCTAGTTAGCTTGATTGCTATATTGTTGCCGGTATTCTTTCGGAGTGAGGGTTGTCCATTTTTTAAAGACGCGGCTAAAGTAGTTCGGGTCTTTATAGCCGACGTCATAGCAAACTTCTTTTATATTTAGCCGTTCGTCGCGAAGCAGTTCTTTCGCTTTTTCAATGCGCAAGGCTGTTACATAGTCAATAAACGTTTGGCCTGTTTGCTTTTTAAATAGTTTACTAAAGTAATGGGGCGTCAAATGAACCGATTCTGCGACCTCTTCTAACGAAAGGTCGCGGTAGTAGTTTTCGTGTAAAAACGCTTCGACTTGCTCCATCATCGACTGGTTCGCCTCAATAGCAAGCGGATTCATTGGTTGGGCGTCTTCTGTTAACGGAACGTCGCGAATGTGTTGCACGCGGCTAAATGTCGGCAAATAGTAAAGCGCCGTTGCTGCTTCTTTATACGATTGTTTTAGCCCATCCACGTCGTTTTGAATCGTGCCAATCCCCATTTTTATCGGCGTCTGTGCTAATTTTTCTAGTTGTTTTAATAACCGTTGAGCAAACGGAATCGTTTTTTCTTCGACGTCATCTAGTGTTTGGAAAAAAAGAGCAAAATGGTGACCAACGAGTGGACTGCATACGCACTCTCCGACGCTTTTAGCGTAGTCCTTTATTTGCTCCAATAGTTGCTTTTGTTTCGGTAGCGTTTCTAGCTGAAGTGCCAGAGCAAAGCCTTTCGTAAAATGAATCGGTGCTTGCTTCACATCAAAATCATCGATTCGCTCCATTAAAAACAATGTAAACGTCGTTTCGCTTAACGCATAAAGTTGCGCCAGCTTTTCCCGCGTTTCGAGTTCTGTTTCGCGCAGCTTTTTTTCCGCAGCGATTTCAGCTGTCAGTTTGTTGAGCACCGCTACAATTTGCTCTTTTTTCACCGGCTTCAATAAATATTCGTTAACCCCTAACGAAATCGCTTCTTTGGCATACGTAAAATAATCATACGCTGTTAAAATGACGATTTTCATCGACGGATATGTTTTGCGGATTTCCGCAATTGCCTCTAGTCCATGAATACCTGGCATTTTAATATCCATAAAAACGATGTCCGGCCGCTGCTGCTCGACTTGCTCGATGGCGCTACGCCCATTTTCGGCATGAAAAACGCGAAACTGCTCGGGAAGCATTCGCTCAATCATCAGTTCTAATCCTTCCCGTTCGAGCGGTTCATCATCGGCAATAAGCAGCTTATACATTCTCATCCCCTCCTCTTCTTCTCGGCAACGTTAAGACGATTGTTGTACCTTTGTTTGGCGCACTATAAATTTTTACGAGTTTTTCCATTCCATAAAATAGTTGCAAGCGCCGCAAGACGTTCGACATGCCAAGCCCTGTTGAATGCCCTTTTTTGGAAAATGGATAGGACGATGATTGCAAAATAGCACGGCGAATGTCCTCCTCCATACCGACGCCGTTATCCGCGATCGTAATGCGAATATAGTTTTTCCGTGGACGAATCGCCAGTTGAATGACTGCTCCTTCTTCCATCCCCTCAATTCCGTGCACGAACGCATTTTCTAAAAGCGGTTGCAGCGTCAAACATGGAATCACTTGATCGAGGCACGTTTCATCAATATCAAGTTGAAACGTAACTCGGTCGCGGAAACGCGTTTTTTGAATCGAGAAATATTCTTTGGCGTGTTCCACTTCATCGCGTAACGTCACAGGTTCATCGAGTTTGCGCAAATTGTAGCGCAGTAAATTCGACGTTGAAATAGTCAATTCGCTCGTTCGTTCCGCCCCTTCAATATACGCAAGCTTCGAAATGACGTTTAACGTATTAAATAAAAAGTGGGGGTTAATTTGGCTTTGGAGCGCTTTTAATTCTAGTTCGCTCACCAACTTTTCTTTTTCGAGCATTTCCATGTTTTTGGCGATGAGTTGGCGCAAGTTTTCCATCATTTGCTGGAACGTTCGACCGAGCAGCCCAATCTCATCATTTCTGTCTGGAAGTGGAATGTGCGTTTCTAAGTCGCCCGCCGAAATTTTTTTCGCTGCGTGGACAAGCCGGCGAATTGGGATAACGATGGTGCGCGACAGCCAAATGGCAAACACAATGCTTAGCACCGTCGTTAACACAAACAGCGTTCCACCGAGCTGATTCATGCGTCCGACATTGATAAGCATTTGCTTATACACCGGTTGATACGCGCTTAACTCTAAATCGACAAGCGTTTGGCTATCTTCGCGAATAAAGCTAGAAATTTTCTCAATTTCGTTATACGAATCGGCGTAGTCGGCAAATTGGCGATTGTTTAGTTTACGGACGATCGATTGCTCCAATTCAAGAAATTCATGAATCATGTTTTTATAGTTTTCGAGCGTCAATGCATCATTTCCTTCTAGACGATGCGCAACAAGGATTGTTTGCAATCGTTCTAGTTCTTTTTGATGTGTTGTTAACAACCGTTCGCTCGCTTCATCTTGGTGAATTAAATAGCTGCTCAAAAACCGAAGATTTTCTTGCGTTTCCATCGACAGTTGTTTGTATAAAAAAATGCGCTGCATCATGACATCATAGCTTTCCTGCACTTTTTTGCCGCTTTGAAAAATGAAAAACGCAATGACGTTTAACAGCAACACGAGCAGCGGGATAAAAATAAACAATTTCGTCCGGATTTTCATCTCGTTCCCTCCTGCTCGACGTTTGTCGCATCGACAATTTCTGTTGCCGTAAAATATTCATTCGCAATCGGTTTACCTGCTAGATGCTCAACCATTAATTTAACAGCGGAAAAGCCCATATCATAAGGTTTTTGAATGACCGTCGCAACAATTTTCCCTTGCTTGATTGCTTCTAACGTTTCTTCCACATCATCGAAGCCAAAAATTTGCACATCGCCCCGGTCTAAATTTTTCATCGCCATTAAAATGCCGATCGCATCTAAGGCGCTTGTACCGACCATGACCGAAATGTCGGGATACATACGCAACATTTTTTCCGCTTGAATCGATGCTTGAATACGGGAAATGTTCGAAGCGGAAACGGCAACGATCGAAAGCCCCGGATGCTGGGCGATAATCGATTGAAATCCTTGCAAGCGGAGCTGCTGATTGGCCGATGTGTCGCTGCCAATAATGACCCCGATTTTATTGTTACCGGAAACGCGCGAAGCAACAGTTTTTCCGAGCAGCTGTCCCGCTTCAAAATTGTTCGTGCCGACATACGCAAGACGACGGCTTTTCGGCGCGTCTGTATCGATCGTAATGACCGGAATGTTCCGAGCGATCGCTTTGTCGATAAGCGGCGTAAACCGCGCATCATTTAAACTTTGCACGATAATACCGTCAACGCGGGAAGCAATCGCTTTTTCTAGTAATTTCATTTGTTCATCCATGTTTGTCCTTAACGGCCCGATGTATTCCACATTAACATCGTATTGTTTCGCCGCTTCTTTTGCCCCCTGTTCGACTTTGCGCCAATACGGGTTGTCAAATTCTTGCGAGATTAAAACAAAATGCGGCAGTGACTTGGTCGGCTGGGCTGTTTGTTGCAATTGCTCAACGGTTCGCTCAATTTTTTGCGTTGCAATGACAAAATGAAACAAAACATAAAGAAATAGAAAAAATAAAAGAATTAAGCTAATCGTCCAACGTTTATTCGTCATATGCTTCACCTAATGTTACTATAATTCTTTTTGGAAACGGTTACAAGCAAAAAGTAAGACTACCCACGGTAATGGGCAGCCTTATACCGTAAACTAGCGAACGGTTTGATCATTCTAAATCAACATTTTTTGCTTTAACAAAAAATAACAAAGTATGCATTGATTTTTTGTTGTATAATAGAATTTAACCACACATGACATACCGTCTATCTTTTTTCGACAAAAAACTACAAAAATATGATTTTTTCGACAAAAAATCGACAAAATCCCCACGACACATGATAATATAGTAATAGTCAATAATGGCTATATTTTCATAGATTGGAGTTGCTTACTCATGCATCTATCGCCGTATGTCCCATTTTATTTTTGGATGCCTGCGATGCAATTTATTTTAGACATACATGGGTATATATTAGATGTAAACGAATTTGCCGCCCGCTATTTAGGGTACCGACGGGACGAGCTTATCGGCCAATCTGCATTGGTGATTGTTCATCCCGATGATAAAGCCAAAGTAACAAAACAACTGAGCGAACTCCTTCATTGCCAACTAGGGGAAATGCATAGTTTAGAGTTTAAAAAAGTGAAGAAAAACGGTGACATAGTGTATGTGCAAGAGAATATGTATCGGATGGCAACCGAAGACGGCAACACGATTTTTCTCGTTTCTTGCCATAATATTTCCGCGGAAAAAAAGGCGAAAGAGTTGCTTTCGGGGCAAAAGAAAATTTTAGAGTTGGTGGCAAAAGAAATGCCGCTCTCCTATATTTTAGCCGAAATCGCCCGTACAGTAGAAGCTATTCGCCCCCGCATCCTTTGTTCGATTTTGTTATTAAACGATGAAACGAAGCGGCTTTACCACGGGGCAGCGCCGAGTTTGCCGCAAGAATATGTGGAGGCGATTAACGGTTGCAGCGTAGGACCAGATGTCGGTTCATGCGGCACAGCAGCACATCGCCAAGAGCTAGTCATCGTTTCCGACATTGAAACAGACCCACTTTGGCGACATTATAAGGAAGCAGCATTAAAGCACGGACTTCGTTCATGTTGGTCGCTCCCGATCTTTTCAGCAACTAATAAAAGAGTACTAGGAACGTTCGGGATTTATCGACGAGAAGTGTGTGTACCACAAGAAGAAGATCTCGAAGTGATTTATACGTTTTCCGCGCTTGCCGGACTAGCGATTGAACAAGCGCAAACAAAAAGCGACCTGCAAGAAAGCCGCCAGCATTATCAGTCGTTGTTTGAATATAACAAAGATGCCGTGTTTTCGCTTCATCTAGATGGGACGTTTTTCGCCGTCAACCGCGCAGCGGCGCAAATGACAGGATATCCGCGCCATGAGTTGCTAAAAATAACTCTTCACGATTTAGTCGTGCCTGATGATTTGCCAAAAACGTTGGAAGTGCTGATCGATACTGCCAAAGGGTATTCCCGCCATCTCGATTTTCGCCTTCGCCATAAAAACGGGTCGATGTTATATATTAACGCGACACCTGTGCCAATTTGGGTGAATAAACATGTGATCGGGGTGTCCATTATCGCGAAAGATGTCACAGAGCGAGTGGAACGGGACAAGAGGGTTCAGCAGCTTGCTTATTACGATCCATTGACTGGACTGGCCAATCGCCGGTTATTTTATCAAACGGTGGAGAAAGCGATTTCAGAAGCAAAGCGACACAGAAAAACGGTGGCATTGTTATATATGGACATCGATCGATTTAAATATGTGAACGATTCGCTCGGTCACAATATTGGCGACCGCGTACTGCAAACGATTTCCTTACTTATTAAGGAAAGAGTCGCACAAAAAGGAACCGTCGCCCGCATGAGCGGCGATGAGTTTACAGTCGTGTTGCCGAATCTCAATTATCAACATGAAGCGATCGATGTAGTAAAAAATATTTTACGCGCCTTCCAAGAGCCAGTTCGAATTGACGAGTTGGATCTCTTCCTCACTTCCAGTATCGGCATTGCGTTTTATCCGCATCATAGCGACGATGTGGACACGTTAGTTCAATACGCCGACATGGCGATGTATGAGGTGAAACGAAAAGGAAAAAATGACTATTTCGTATACGAACCTCGGCTGCTGGAACAAAAATTGCCGAACTTGATGCTGTTGAGCGATTTGCATAAATCGATTCAAAACAATGAGCTGTCTGTTGCTTATCAGCCGATTGTCAATGTAAAAACAAAAAAAGTGCAAGCGATGGAAACACTCATTCGTTGGCATCATCCCGTCCATGGCGCTGTTCCACCGGGTCAGTTTATTTCGCTAGCAGAGGAAACGGGATTTATCGTTTCAATGGGAGAATGGGTGCTACGCCAGGCTTGCGAGCAACATAAAATGTGGCGAGAAATGGGGCTTCCATCCGTTCGAATGGCGGTGAATATTTCTGTTAAAGAATTGCTTGACCCTCATTTTGCGAAACGAATCGAATGGATTTTAATGGAGAAGCAACTATCGCCAAATGCGTTAGAACTGGAGATTACAGAAAGCATGATGATTTATAACGAATCGGTCATTTTAACGAATTTAACACGGTTGAAAGAAATGGGCGTAAGGCTTGCGATTGATGATTTTGGGACTGGCTATTCGTCGCTTGCTTATTTAAAGCGGCTTGAGGTCGATACGGTGAAAATCGATCAGTCGTTTATTGCTGATTGCCCGCATTCGTATTACGGAAGTGTGATTACAAATACGATTATTTCGTTGGCACATCATTTAGGGATGAATGTGATTGCGGAAGGGGTCGAGCATCCTGAGCAGCTCCGTTATTTAGAGGAAAAAGGTTGCCAAGAAGCGCAAGGCTATTTATTTAGCGTGCCCCTTCGTGCAGAAGAAGCGACGCGGTTATTACTTCATGGAATTCGTCATCTAAAATAAAGGGAGGTCTTAGGCGACCCCCTCTTTTTGCTTATTTGAACGCCATGGCGGCTTTGACGGCTTTTTTCCAACCTTCGTATAAAGCTGCTTGTTGGGCGCTTGGCATTTGCGGTTCAAATGCGCGCTCTAATTGCCATTGTGTAGCGATTTCTGACCGGTCTTTCCAGTACCCGACGGCAAGCCCCGCTAAATAGGCAGCGCCAAGCGCAGTTGTTTCGTTAATGACTGGACGTTCGACCGGCACGCCTAACATGTCGCTTTGAAATTGCATAAGGAAATTGTTTTTCACCGCGCCGCCATCGACACGCAACGTTTTTAACGAAATGCCGGAGTCCGCTTCCATTGCGGTGAGCACATCTTTCGTTTGGTAAGCAAGCGATTCCAATGTCGCGCGGATAAAGTGTTCTTTTGTTGTGCCACGCGTGAGACCAAACACGGCACCACGTACATCGCTATCCCAATACGGCGTTCCTAAACCGACAAAAGCTGGAACAACGTATACACCGTCCGTCGAAGCGACTTTTTCTGCATACGCTTCGCTATCTTGCGCCTGCTTAATCATACGCAAGCCGTCGCGCAGCCATTGAATGGCAGAGCCAGCGACGAAAATGCTGCCTTCTAACGCATATTCGACTTTTCCGTCAATGCCCCACGCAATCGTTGTCAATAAGCCGTGTTGTGATTGCACTGCTTTTTCGCCTGTGTTCATTAACATAAAGCAACCCGTACCGTACGTATTTTTTGCCATTCCTTCTTCAAAGCAAGCCTGCCCGAATAGCGCCGCCTGCTGGTCCCCTGCCGCTCCGGCAATCGGCACTTCTTGACCGAAGAAATGGTACGGAACGGTTTTGGCGTATACTTCAGAAGAAGGCCGCACTTCTGGAAGCATCGATTTTGGAATGCCTAAAATAGCAAGAATTTCATCGTCCCATTTTAATTCATGAATGTTGAATAAGAGCGTTCTTGAAGCGTTGGAATAGTCGGTGACATGGGCTTTTCCACCAGATAGTTTCCAAATGAGCCACGTATCGATCGTTCCGAACAATAAATCTCCTTTCTCCGCCTTTTCGCGTGCGCCTTCGACGTTGTCTAACAGCCATTTCACTTTCGTCCCCGAGAAGTAAGCGTCAATTAATAAGCCTGTTTTGGCGCGGAATAGTTCGTCGTACCCTTGTTGTTTTAATTGTTCGCAAATTCCAGCTGTTTGCCGCGATTGCCAAACGATCGCGTGATATATCGGCAAGCCAGTATGTTTGTCCCAAACGACCGTCGTTTCCCGTTGGTTCGTAATGCCGATAGCAGCAATTTGCTCTGGTTTCACCGCTGCTTCTGATAGTACGCTTGCAATGACCGCTAAAATCGAACCCCAAATTTCATTCGCATCATGCTCCACCCAGCCTGGCTTTGGAAAATGTTGCGTAAACTCTTTTTGCGCAATATGCACAATCTCCCCTTTTCGATTGAACAAAATCGCCCGCGAACTCGTCGTTCCTTGGTCTAATGCAAGAATGTATTGTTCCATGAACAATCTCCCCCTTTGTTTACATGAACGCTTTTTTAGATGATTTATAAGCAGCCTTTCCTTGTTGGATAAAGGCAATTGCTAACACAACAACAAGTGCAATGAATACATACCAAAACATTGAAGTCATTTCGCCTAAAAAAACCGCTTTGTAAAATAATCCACCGAATGAGCCGCCAAGCACCGGACCGACAACCGGAATCCATGCATACGACCAATTGGACGATCCTTTGCCCGGAATCGGCAACAAGAAATGAGCAATACGCGGACCTAAGTCACGAGCCGGGTTGATGGCGTAACCAGTTGTTCCCCCAAGCGACAAACCGATACCAACAATGAGAAATCCGACAATAAATGGGTTGAGTCCATCGGTAAACTTATTCGCGCCAATTGCTAAAATTCCTACAACAAGAATAAAAGTACCGATGATTTCGCTTAACAAATTGGCAAACGTATTAGGGACAGCCGGCCCTGTGGAAAACACACCGAGCTTCACTGCAGGATCTTCTGTTTCTTTCCAGTGCGGTAAGTAGTGAAGAAATACTACGGTTGCTCCAATGATCGCTCCAAGAAATTGGGCTACAATATACTTTGGTACATCCGCCCATGGAAAATCGCCGTTAAACGCAAGTGCAAGCGTAACAGCTGGGTTTAAATGGGCACCACTGAACTTTCCAACCGCATAAACAGCGATCGCGACCGCCATTCCCCATCCCATCGTAATGACGATCCAGCCAGAGTTTTGCGCGAACGATTTTTTTAAACTCACTCCCGCGCAAACCCCACCTCCAAAAATGATAAGCAATGCTGTGCCGATAATTTCAGCAACAAATGGTGTCATTTCTCATTCCCCCTTTGTTATGTTTTGTGTGGCAAAAAAGACAAAGACCCACACATCTCCTCCATTACAGAGGAACATGTGTGGGTCTCCGAATCTCCGCCACATTTATTAACTTGATTATAAGGATAATTCGTTTTGTAAGCGTTGTCAATATATTTTTTAAAATTTTTTCTCCTTTGGCACAATTTGAATATAGTCAAAATCGAGTGTGTCGACCGCATCTTCAATGTGCAAACGGGTAATGAAACGATATGAAACGCCCTGCTGCGATGGCACGATCTCGTCCGGAAGACGGTAACGAAACGGAAGCATCTTCGTTTCCTCTTCTTCGATAACAAACTCCCCTGCAATCGGAATCGTCGCAATGACCGTATCTTCTTCCTTTCCAGCACGCATCGTTTTGCAAACAAAATCCACATCGAGCTTCTTAATTTTTTGCTCGACCGTTCCCCCACGAATATATAGTTGCCCTTCAATCACATCTCCTGGATTTAACATATGTTTATTTAAACGCAAGTCGACATACGCCGAACCAACGCCTAATCTCGACATCATTTTTCGTAACAACACTTCCATTCACCTCTTGTCCTGGTCTCACACTATATATTTATCATACGTATCGAGCGGTGAATATGTTTCATCGACTCGGAAGAAAAAGAGAAAAGACCTATGCCTTTTTTGGCAAAGGTCCATTGAAAATGATAGCGTTTTCAACATGGCTTACTTTTAATTTATTCCATCTTCCCGCATTTGTCAACGGTTATTCATATACATTTTCATTTTCGATCACATAATCGACCCGAATCACTGGGATATCATGGTTTTCTACTTCCGCCACAATTAATCCGATATGATCATGATAAATTCCAAACGTCCGTTGTCCTTTTTTAAACGCCGTTTCCCCATAAGAAAGCACGGCATGGTACAGTTTATGATCATCCGCATATTGCGCCTTTACTTTTTTTCCTAAATGGATAATCACTTCTTGCCCATTAATCATTCCGCGGTACATATAACCCCTCCTCGTATTACCAATGTATGCTATTCCATAGCGATTCATACATCCTTCATTAAACCATTCGACAACAATACGCCATTTCCCTGCCGTTCAAAACAATGCCAAAAAATTTGAAAATTTTTTCTGAAATTCATCCTCTTTTCCTTGACGATGCCGTTTCATTAGTGTATAGTAGAGACATCATTTAACAGAATATATCTCGACCGACGCAGCACGGGGAATTCACCTTAGACCGCTGTGGAGTATATTCCGTTATTTGATAAAAATTTTTAAGTTAGCCGTAAGGTGCTAAAGGTATTAGGAGGAATTAAGTATTATGCAAAACGGTAAAGTAAAATGGTTTAACAACGAAAAAGGCTATGGGTTCATCGAAGTAGAAGGCGGAGCGGACGTATTCGTTCACTTCACAGCAATCCAAGGTGAAGGCTACAAAACATTAGAAGAAGGTCAAGAAGTTTCTTTTGAAATCGTTCAAGGAAACCGTGGACCTCAAGCTGCGAACGTCGTAAAATTGTAATCAAGCGCTCGTTGACATATAAGAAAAGCGCAAGGCGCTCGCCTATCGGCGAAGATCGCACAAGCCCCGCTGGGGTGGCTTAGCCACTGCAAAGCGGGGCGGAGCGATTCAAGCCGATAGCGCCTGAAGCTAGACAACATATAGGTAAGACGAAAGCGACAGAAGGACTGGCATCGTGCCAGTCTTTTTTTATGCCATACATATTTTCACTCTCTCAACAAACACTATCCGCTAGGAGGTGTGTTTAGATGGAACGTGAACTTCACTCTGGCTACAATGATTTAAAACAGCTTGAAATGTTTGTGGAAACGGCCCAAAAAATGGTCGGATCCGCTACAATGAGTCTCGATCGCGACATGCTTGAAGGAGCGAAGCAAGCAGTCGTCAACGCCTATGAACAACTAACACGCGTTCGAAACGAACAAACCGGCATCGATGACTCATTCATCGCTAAATGCGAACAACAATTACAACGTGCCGAACATCAACTCAACGAAGCATTACAGTAAATGGATGGAAAGACAAAAGGCTGACCTTGATGGACAGCCTTTTTAACGTGTGGAAACCGTCAACAACATTTCTCCGTATCGTTTGATCTTTTCCCCTACCGTACACTTCGTAATACAAAACGATTGCGCATACGTTTTTCCTACTTCTTTGCGAAACGTACTTTTAACAAAACACCCTTCACAGTACAAATGGTGGATATCGTTTAACTTCTCTAATATTTCTTTTCGTTTCAAAAGCTTCTCTTCTTTACTCATCTTTGTCGATCCCTTTCCTTGCAAGCTCAATCGTGCTAGCGATCATTTTCCCTTCCAACGCTTGCCGAGCAAGTTGATCCGCCTCTTTGTTTTGCTTCCGAGAAATCGGCTCATAAATCGGCTGAATCCCAAGCTCTTTTAGCTTCTCCTCGATGCGGTCAAGCCATGCGTTATGCTCTTTTTCAAAACACGGCCACACTCCTGATAATTGGTTGAGCACCACGTGTGAATCGCCGCGAAAGACAACCGGTAAATGATGTACCCCGAGTTCCTCCAACGTTTGTACAACAAACCAAAAAGCAGCATATTCTGCCTCATTGTTGGACGTCAGCTGCCCAAGCCGGCGGTTGACGCGCAAACGATACGGCTGATGATTTTGTTGGTAATACACGACCGCTCCGACTCCAGCCTCAAGCGTTTCGTTGTCAAACCCTCCGTCAAAATAAGCGATAATGTCATGCGGCTCTGTTTCAATTTCTTGCAACAGCTTTGCTAATTCTTTTTTCGTCCACTCGGTATTGCGCCGGTCAATAAACGTCAATTCTTTCACACGACCTGTTTTTTCAAAGTCTTCCGCTAATAACAGCGCCTTTTCCACTGGGAGAAGGTCAGAAGTTAATATGACCTCCTGTTTTTTCGGCGTTATGTACGTCCACTGAATGATCACGTCCACTTTTCGTCATCCTTCCACTATCCATTCTTCTTTTTATTATACAACAAACCTTTGCCGAACATAACTATTCCCCCGTTTTTGGAAAAAAGGATGGAAATTTCCCGAAAATAATGGTAAAGTAGCAATAGTTTCACCTATACCTATGTCTATATTTTGTAATTAATGTATATTAAAGGAATGGATAGAAAGGGAGATGAAAAGTGAGAAAACAATGGGTTGCCGATGCTAGTCTTCTTGCGGTTGCGTTCATATGGGGAGCGACATTTGTCGTCGTCCAAAACGCGATTTCATTTCTAGCACCGCTTTCGTTTAACGCGGTTCGCTTTTGGCTTGCAGGAGTTTTTCTGCTCGCTTGGTTATGCCTCTTTCATCGCCCCTTGCTCCGATCGCTAAATCGGTCGGTGCTATTCGCAGGCGGATGGATGGGAGTTTGGCTTTTTAGCGGCTATGCGTTACAAACGATCGGGCTGCTGTATACCACTTCAGCAAAAGCAGGCTTTATTACCGGTCTTAGCGTCGTTTTAGTGCCGTTTTTTGCGTTTCTTTTTCTCAAGCAAAAACCGACCGCCAACGCCGTGCTTGGGGCGATGATGGCTACGGCCGGTTTATATTTTTTGACGATGAACGGCGGAGAATGGTCGGTCAATCGCGGCGATTGGTTTGTTTTTTTCTGTGCCATTTCGTTTGCGTTCCATATTGTTATCACAGGAAAATATGCGGTGCACTATCCGACACTTTTATTAACCGTCATTCAAATTTTCACCGTTGCTATCATGTGCTCTATTTTTGCGTTTCTGTTTGAAGATGGCACAAACATGTGGGATCGTACGATTTTACAGCAACCACAAGTATGGACGGCGCTCATCATTACATCACTGCTCGCAACCGTCGCTGCTTTTTTAATCCAAACAAATTTCCAAAAATATACGACTCCTGCCCGCGTCGCACTTATTTTTGCCATGGAACCAGTGTTTGCCGCTGCAACAGCTTATATTTGGGCAGGTGAACGGCTTTCTACATCTGGCCTTATCGGCTGTAGCGGCATTTTATTAGGGATGGTCATCTCGGAGCTTCCTGTTTCCTTATGGCTAGGGAAGCGGGAAAATAACCAGCTGACCCCATAAAACATCCTCGAGTGACCTCGAGGATGTTTTATTCGCTGATCAATCCTTTTTCTTTCATAAACAAATGCGCTTCTTGGCGCGTTGCAATCTGTTGTTTTTGCCACTCCTCCAGCAACGAAAGAAAAAAACTCCCGTCAAATTGCCGTTGAACTTTCAACGTCCATTCGAGCGCCATGATCGTTAACTCATCGCTCGCCTGTGCATATTGTTGGCCAAACCGCACAAAGCGAAATGCGTCTTCTTCCAGACGAAAGCCTTTGCTTTCGAGAAAGTCAAAATATTGGGCCACTGTTTGCTTCCTCATGATCCCTCTCCCGACATCACGTATTCGCTTTCATCTTATCGCATTTTTTCCGAGCTGACTAGATTTTTTTCTAGCAAATGCGTACGAGAGAAAGCCAGTCAGCATCCCAAGCAGCGCGCCCCCGATTACTTCGATAGGCTGATGGCCAAGCCGTTCACGAATGCGTTCTTTTTTCTTTTCGTACCACGCTTGCTTCGGATTATGCTCAAGACGCATCACCTCTTCTGCCAATTCGTTAAGGCGGATCGCCAACTCCCCTGCTTGTCTACGCACCCCTTGAGCGTCATACATGACGATCAACCCAAAGAGAGCTGCTAACGCAAAATCAACGGTTCGCATACCACGTTTTAACGCAATAAACGTCGCTAGCGAAGAAACGCCTGCTGAGTGGGAACTTGGCATCCCGCCTGTCTCAAAAAAATGTGCCCAACACCACTTTCCTGTTTCCCATTTTTTAAGCGGGATTTTTAAAAATTGCGCGAATGCGATCGTCCATAATGCCGTTTTTAACGCACGGTTCATTGTCTTCCCTCCCCTTTCTTAAACATATTTTTTCACCAATAGGCAACGATATCCGTAAGGGGGTGAGGATCGTGGCGAAAAATGGTGGAAAAAACCGTGGAACGAAAGCGCCAGGCGTTAATCCACAAGGGTTCGGACAAGACGGCTGGACACCTGATCCAAAAAGTGAACTAGAAAACGCAGCGAAGCGAAGCAATAAAAAATAGCTTATTTCTTTTCATCACAAAAAGGGCGTCCTAAAACAGGACACCCTTTTCCATTATTTCTGATGCAATTTTTCGCGCAATACCATTTGTAAAATACCGCCGTGACGGTAGTAGTCAATTTCGACTTCGCTATCAAAACGGACGAGCACTTCAAATTCTTTTTTGTTTCCAGCCTCGTCTGTTGCCGTCACTTTCACATAATCGCGCGGTTTGACGTTCTCATCAATATGAATTTCAAACGTTTCTTTTCCAGTCAATCCTAACGTTTCGGCATTTTCCCCTTCTTTAAATTGAAGCGGCAACACGCCCATTAAAACGAGGTTCGAACGATGGATGCGTTCAAAACTTTCTGCGATGACCGTTTTGATTCCTAACAAGAACGTACCTTTTGCCGCCCAGTCGCGGGAGCTTCCCATTCCATAATCTTTTCCAGCGATGACGACAAGGCCTGTACCGTCTTGTTTATATTTCATGCATGCATCGTAAATCGACATCACTTCGCCTGTTGGCCAGTAGGTTGTATATCCGCCTTCTGTACCTGGCGCAATTTGGTTGCGAATGCGGATATTCGCAAACGTACCACGCATCATCACTTCGTGGTTACCGCGGCGAGAACCGTAAGAGTTGAAATCTTTCGGATCGACGCCTTTCGAAATGAGGTATTGGCCTGCCGGCGTATTTTTGCCGATCGATCCAGCCGGTGAAATATGGTCCGTTGTGACAGAGTCGCCAAATTTACCGACAACGCGCAAGCCTGTAAGCGGTTGTACTTGGCGAACTTCTGGAGACAGCCCTTCAAAGAACGGCGGATTTTGAATGTACGTCGAATCCTCATCCCATTGATAAAGCGGCTCATCCGTTGTTTCGATCGCATTCCAGCGCGCGTTGTCATCGAACACACGCTCATATTCTTTGCGGAACAACTCTGGTGTTACCGTTTGTTTCACGACTTCTTTCACTTCTTCCGTCGTCGGCCAAATGTCATTAAAGTATACGTCGTTGCCGTCTTTATCTTTGCCGATCGGCTCATTTAACAAGTCGATGTCGACCGTGCCGGCCAATGCATATGCAACGACAAGCGGTGGTGAAGCTAAGTAGTTGCCTTTTACAAGCGGATGAATCCGTCCTTCAAAGTTACGGTTACCCGAAAGAACGCTTGTCACAAGCAAATCGTTTTCCGCAATCGCTTTTTCTAATTCAGGCGCAAGCGGACCGGAGTTGCCGATACACGTCGTACAACCGTAGCCAACGATGTTAAAGCCGATTTGTTCCAAGTACGGAAGCAAGCCCGAATCTTTTAAGTATCCTGTGACGACCTTTGATCCTGGTGCGAGCGATGTTTTCACGTATTTCGGAACTTTCAATCCTTTTTCTACCGCTTTTTTCGCCACTAAGCCAGCACCGATTAACACGTATGGGTTCGATGTGTTCGTACAGCTTGTAATCGCGGCGATTGCGATTGCACCTGTTTTCATTTTCACTTCTTCGCCGTTTAACGTCACGGTCATTTCTTTATCAAGATCCGCTTCTGTCAAGCCGAAGCCTTGGTTTCCTTGCGGCGCTTTTACCGCTTCACGGAACGCTTCTTTCATTTTCGAAAGCGGAATTAAATCTTGCGGACGTTTTGGTCCTGAAAGGTTCGCTTCAATATCAGACAAGTTGATTTCCACGACGTCTGTGAATACTGGCTCCTCAGCGTCCGGCGTATAGAATAAACCATTTGCTTTGCAGTACGCTTCAACGACTTGCACATGATGTTCATCGCGGCCAGTTAAGCGTAAATAGTCAAGCGCTTCCGCGTCAACTGGGAAGAATCCGCATGTTGCCCCGTACTCTGGCGCCATGTTCGCCACCGTCGCACGGTCTGCTAAAGGCAACGTCGCAACACCTGGTCCGAAAAATTCAACGAACTTGCCGACGACACCTTTTTTACGGAGCACTTGCGTGACTTTTAACGCAAGGTCAGTAGCTGTCGTTCCGTTCGGCAACTTACCTGTTAAACGAACGCCAACCACTTCTGGCACTGGGAAGTAAGAAGGTTGTCCAAGCATTCCTGCTTCTGCTTCAATACCACCGACACCCCAGCCAAGAACGCCGATTCCGTTAATCATCGTTGTATGGGAGTCTGTGCCGACAAGCGTATCTGGGAACGTTTCGTATTCACCGTTTTCCCCTTCCACTGCATGAACAACGTTTGCTAAATATTCTAAGTTCACTTGGTGAACGATTCCTGTTGCTGGTGGAACAACGCGGTAGTTGTTAAACGCTTTTTGCGCCCATTTTAAAAACTTATAACGTTCCGCGTTGCGCTCAAACTCCAAATTCATGTTATACTCAAGCGCATCGTCTGTTCCTGCTTTATCGACTTGCACCGAGTGGTCAATGACAAGATCGACCGGAATTTCTGGGTTGATTTCGTACGGGTCGCCGCCGATATCCGCCATCGCTTTGCGCATCGAAGCTAAATCCACGACAGCCGGTACTCCTGTAAAGTCTTGCAAAATGACGCGGGACGGTTTAAATGGGACGTCGATATCTTTTAGCTCAGGTGTTCCCCATTTTGCCAAGTTTTCGACATGCTCTTTTGTAATGACGCGCCCGTCCACTTGGCGAAGGACTGATTCCAACAATACTTTAATGGAATAAGGCAGACGAGAAACGTTGCCGATTCCCGCTTCTTCAAGCGCTTGCAAACGGTAGTAATTGTATTTTTTACCGTTTACTTCAAATGAAGCGCGGGCGTTGAATACATCTTGCTTTACCATATGTATACCCCCTCAGTTCATACTATACTACTTTTTCGCTCATTCGTCGAAAAAATAGTACGAATTCTCCCAAAACCCGTAAAACTGGTACGCTTTTATCTTATTATAAGCCACTATGAATTGTAAATAATTATTCCCTCGTTTCTTACGCAAAAGAATAAATTTTCCTTGCTGCCGCAAACTACTATCGGAGGTGAAAAGGATGGGAAAACGAAAAGCAAACCATGTCATTCCAGGGATGAACGCTGCGAGCGCACAAGGAATGGGGGCCGGCTATAACGAAGAATTTTCGAACGAACCGTTGACAGAGGCACAACGGCAAAACAACAAAAAAAGAAAAAAGAATCAATAATGCGACCGTTTCGTCCTCCGGGACTGTCTTAACCAACCGTGTGAAAAGGGAATGTCAGATGACATTCCCTTTCACTGCAACTCATTTACTTCATTTACAATTCCTTGTAAATCTTGGCGAAATTGCTCAAGCCGAATGCGTTGCGTTTCGGAAGCAACTTCCATCGCGTTGTTAATTTGTTCAAACGCTTCGTTTACTTCTTGCTTTAAATGTTTCAACTGGCTTCCATAATCGGCTTGGTCCCGCACTAAATGATCGTACCACTCTTTCGCTTCCATCGTCCCTTTTTCCGCCGCTTGGAACGCGTCTTGCTTATTTTGATGATATGGCATACTTTTTCCCTCCTTCTGCATCGTATTTCTTATCGTTTCAAATTGCAAAAAATTTATACGATGAATAAAGAAAAAAGGATGTTGCCATTCTAACAACAGAAGGAGGCGGATAGGATGACAAATAAAAACACAAGCAAAGATATGCGCAAAAACGCGCCGAAAGAAAGCGGCCAACCAGAGCCGCTAGATGGATCGAAAAAAGTGAAAAACCATAACCATACACGGCAAAAACATAACTCAAGCCATGACATCTGAATCTCCCGACGACTAAGGTCGCGGGGTTCTTGCGTACAAAAGGGTTTCTCGTACACCTGCGTGCAGAACTCGCCCTTGTTCCGCAAGACTTTCATGGGCAAACACCTTGATGGTGCTTTACGCCCTGTGCGCCCGACTCAAGACGCTTGATATGGTTTACACACCCATACTACTTACAACACATGGTTGAAGACGAAGTCGTTCCATTTCTTTATGGTGTAGATGGATAAAGCAATCCCATCTGTCTACACATTTTTGCCTATCTATTTCTTTTAGGTTATCTTTTACGCTCATAATTAAAAATGCGCTATATAAATCACGTTGTATTTTACATCCATTTGTTTCATGCCATCGTTGCGAAAGTGTTTTCTTGTTGTACTCGTTGTTTTGATGGTCGTATTGACTTGCTTTTACGCTGAATGTATCAATATAATTAAGCTGCAAATCTTCATATTGTAGTTTTTGATTTAATATGGTCAAAAACAAACTTGGCGCGCGATTTGCGATGCTTTTTCCAAACCGCTTTTTCTTTTTGTATTTTCCGTTGGCATCGACTTTTGTTTCTTTTGCTCTTTTTTGAAGTGCTTTAAAATTCATTTTTTCTACTTTAAAGCAATCACCGAGAGTAATCATCCAATTTGCCAGCTGATGATGGTCTTGTTTTCTTTTATCTGCCATCTTTCGTTGTAGCTCGGCTAATTCATTGCGTGTTTTTATATAGTTCTTGCTCCATATCCATTTTTCTTTATTATCCTTTTTGATGGTGCCATCTTTATTATATTTATGAGGGTTGTTGGCTCGTCTTTGGCGGTCTAGTTTACGAAGAAGCACTCGTTTCCGCTTTTCGATGTTTTCTACGCTTGGCGCAAGAACAAGTAGTTTTACATCACTTGCTGAACAGACAGCAATCGTTTGTGTACCAATGTCAATGCCAACATCACCTTGACCTAGCGGATGTTTGATTTCTCCTGTTTCTTTATTAAATTTTTTAGGGGGGGTACCTTCGAGAATAAGCTGAATGCAATATTTTATTTTCCCTCGGATTCGTTTGCGGACAATACGGCAATACTTTATTCGGTCTTGCAAAGCGATATGGGCATATATATCATTTTCACGAACAATAACAGGAATAGACAATCCGTTCCATAAAAGCTGATTGTCCTTGAAGCGAATCCCTGTTTCGTTTGTTTTGCTTTCTACAGAATCCATGTCGTTTTGTTTTTTAAAGTATACTTGCTTGGCGTTTCCGAGTACTACTTTTTCAAAAGCCAACCACGCGCGTGTCGCAATTTTTTGCGCTGTATGGGAATCGATGTGTTTTTTAAAAGGGGATCGCATTGGCTTGATAAAATCGTGCATGGCGTATTCAGTAACACCATAAGAACGATACAGTTCATTTAATCTTTCGTTTTTTTCTTTTGATGCTGATTGTTGAATGACTTGCTGGTATTCTTTATTGTGCTGTAATTTTTTATATCGTTTGAGACACTCACGCAAACAAGCGTTATACAGCTTTCTTGCGATTTCGAATCGCTTTTCAAGTATATGTTCTTGCCATATCTCTGTTTTTAGTTTCAATGTCAGTACGTAGCTTTTTGTTTTTGATTTTGCCAATGCGATACACCTCCTTTTACACGTTTTTTTGATTTTCAATATATTGCTTTACGGCGTCTTCGGAAATATCACCAACGGTGCAACAAAAATAACTTCTCGTCCATAACGACGGCAATCGGCTCTTCAATGAAGGATATTTTTCTCTTAATATTCGACTGCTTGTTCCTTTAAACGCTTGAATAATTTTATGCAAATGTTGCCTAGGGTCAAAAGAAATAAATAAATGTACATGGTCTGGCATAACTTCTAATGCTTTTATTTCTACATCATGTTCTTTGGCAACTTGATAGAAAATTTCTTTTAAATCTCGCTCAATATCTCCAATCAACACTTTTCTACGATATTTTGGACAGAATACAACATGGTATTGATTGAGATACACAATTCCTTTTTTATGGGTATATTTCTTATTTCCCAAAAGCAATCACCTCTATATAAAATATACCATAAATATTATATAAATGAAACATATCTAATAAAATAATTCAAAAAAAAAAGCGATTCACCCCCATGCCTAAAGGCAGGGGCTTTCTCGCTATCTTCCGTAAAAAAGAGGATGTCGCCATCCTCTTTTTATCTCGTAAACACATGGTGCCCGATGCGAATCGTCACGGGTCTTGATAGCATCCACCTGTCTTTCGTCACTGCTGGATTGTAAAAATATAGCGAGTGACGTTGGTCTGTCGGAAAGAGCGCTAGCGCTCGATCGACCGCTGCATAGTCTTGTTTCGTTGGTTGAATGCTTGCTAGTTTCCCTGTTCGTACAGGAACAAAAGCATAGCCTGCTTTCGTTTTCTGGTAAATAACACCTTTGATCGTATTCGGAAAGGCAGGGTTTTTCACACGGTTTAATATAACAAGCGCAACTTCTACTTTTCCTGCGAACGGTTCGCTAAACCCCGTTTCCGCTTGAACAATTTGCGCTAAAAGCTTCCGTTCTTCGGCAGTAATGCTTACTTTTGAATTTGTCTTTCCTGTTGTTGTTTTCGCCGTTACAGGTACTTTTAACGTTTCACCGACGACTAGCCGGTCGCTCGTGCGTTTATTTAACGTTTTTAAAGTAGTGATTGTCGTTTTATATTTTTGGGCAATTTTATAAAAAGAGTCGCCTTGCTGCACCTTGTAATATGTATACGAGGTTGCTGCGTTGCCCGTATATGTGGTAAACGTTACGACCATACAGCAAACTACTGTGAGTGTTGTAAAAAATTTTTTAATCATTGTTTCCTCCTCATAGTTGCTTTTTGGCTTCCCGTTCGCATTCACTAGATTAGCATGTTTATAGAAGTGAATCACTGGTTTACATTCCCTTTCAAAGAAAACGATCTCCCGCTATCCATTGATATATAAGGCTTTATCGCTTTTCTTTACAGTTATATTACAGTTTCTTAACAGTCGTCAAAAAAACCGTAATTCTTGCCAAAAACCGCGGATTTCGCGATAATGGGTGATAGAATGGACTCGTTGAGGTGGAAAGATGTTAACAGGTTGGTTTCTTTGGTTTATTTTATTTTGGGTCGTCTTTTTGCTTGTCACCATGTCGATCGGCGGCTTTTTTATGTTCCGAAAATTTCTGAAGCGGTTGCCGAAAGCAGACGGAAAATCGGAGCTCGACTGGCAGGAATACTACATTGAGCAGACGCGGCATTTATGGGGGGCGGAAGAAAAGGCGCTACTTGAAGAGTTAGTCAAGCCGGTGCCAGAATTGTTCCGCGATGTCGCTCGCCAAAAAATCGCCGGCAAAATTGGTGAACTTGCTTTGAACGAACAAGCGACAAGCATTACGAAAGATTTGGTCATTCGCGGCTACATTATTGCGACCCCGAAACGTGACCATAAATTTTTAGTCAAAGCATTGAAAGAACAACAAATTGATCTTACTCCATACAAACATTTATTTGACTAAAACAAAAAGATGGGGCTCTCCCCATCTTTTTGTTATGTCAACCGAATCGTCGGGTCATATTTCAACTGTCTTTCGAGGCGTTTGTAGGAAACATACATCGCCACCCGCCAAGGAACGATCATCGCAAACGCCAATAAATAAAACATTCCGCTTAGCTGATGGTAGTCAATCGTTCTGCCTAAATACGATTTTAGCGCCAGCCGAATGACAATTAATCCTACTAAAATCCACACAAACGCTTTAGATCGCTTTAAATAAATATGGTTGTCGCGAATTTCAAACTTCGATGTTTTAATGAGAAAAATCGAGAAAAAGGCTCCGAGCACGATCGCTTCGATAAGCTCTCCTCGCGTCACACGAAACAGTGGATTTAAAAACATAAGCGAGCCAGTGCTCATAAAAATAGGTGGTAAAATAATTTTTTTTGCATTCGTTGGCTTTTTCGCCGCTTTCATCCGCACGAACAAAATAAGAAATGCCATCATCACCGCTACTACTGAACTTGCAATTGCCAAGGGTAATCATCCTTTGCTGCTAAATTTCGAGATCCTAATTATAACCAAATTGCGCATACTTTCTCTACATTAACGCACGAGAAAGCGCTTCGATGACACGACTTTCTTCAAACGGTTTGACGATAAAATCAACTGCTCCCGCTTCGATCGCTTCCACGACCATTTTTTGCTGTCCCATCGCAGAGCACATAATAATTTTTGCTTGCGGATCCATTTGTTTAATCGCTTTTACCGCTTCAATTCCGTTCATCACCGGCATCGTAATATCTAACGTCACAATATCTGGCTGCAATGTTCGATATAACTCAACAGCTTCCTTTCCGTTTTCCCCTTCTCCAACAACTTCATAGTTTGCCTTTTTTAAAATGTTCGACAATGTCATTCTCATAAATTTTGCATCGTCGACAATCAATACTTTCGCCATAATCATCCCCCTATTAGCTAAAAAACATCGTATGCGCATAACGGGTTAACAGTCCTATGCAACAATGTAACGAATTTAATATAAAATTTCAACTTAAATATAGTGACAATAAATGATCGTTTTTGACATCAAAACCCGGTAAATCCACCAAAAATACTTGTTGTATAGACGATGATTTTTGTCATCCAATCAAAGAAAAGAACAATCCCCATCACGATCATCACATATCCGCCGATTTTCGTTATTTTGACATGATGACGACGAATCCATTGCATTTTGCCCAAGAAAAATGACAACAGGAAAAACGGGACCGCAAACCCTAGAGAGTATGCAGCCATATACAACATTCCTGAGCCTGGATTCGTTGCAGCCAGCGCAATGACCGACACTAAAATCGGGCCTGTACACGGTGTCCACCCTGCGGCAAACGCCATTCCGATCAACACTGAACCAATATACCCCGACGGGCGGCTGCGAAACGAAATCCGATGATCTTTCATTAAAAAGCTAGGTTTAAATACACCGACAATAACAAAACCGAAAAAAATGATTAAAATCGCACCAATTTGTCGAATAAAATCTTGATATTGTTTAAACCATTCACCGATCAGCGATGTACCGAAGCCGATCGAAATAAAAATAAGCGAAAAACCAAGCAAGAAAAACAGCGTATGTAATAAGCTGCGCTTTTGTAGCATCGCCTGCTCCGATTGCAACTCGCCGACCGATACCCCGGTAATATACGATAAAAACGCGGGATAAAGCGGCAAACAGCATGGTGAAATAAACGATAAAAATCCTGCTCCAAACGCTAAAAAAACATTTATATCTGTCATTCGATCCAACCCCTGACTCTGTTTTCTTCTTATTTTAGCAAAAAAATATATTTTCTTGTTATTTTCTGCTTCGTAAATGTAAAAAAATAAATTTTCCCTTTTGAATTAATTGCCAAAATAGTATATAATACCTGCATAAATACATCGTTGCTTCGCAATCTATGCTGATCTCTACAAAGAAAGGACTTGTTCTTCCGTGTCAAAACAAGAAATACTCCGGCTCATTGAAAAAAAACGAATAGAATTAATGGAAATGGTCGCCAAAAGCGGGCTGAACGCAGCGGTAACGATTCAACTTAGCCAAGAGCTCGACTCGCTGCTTAACCAATATAATGAATATATGTACAAAAAGACGAAACGCCTCTCTCCCCAATAAAACATCCATGAGCAAGTTTTGCTCGCCACCCGAGCATGAAAATGACTGCTCATGGATCCGTTATTTTTCTAGGAAAAATATCGTTTACACGCAATTTTCGACATCGATTTGCCCGTTTTGCAACATGTACATGCTATAATAAAGCCCTCTCTGCGCTAATAGTTGTTGATGGGTCCCTCGCTCAACAATCTCCCCTCGATGGAGTACAAGTATTTGATCGGCATCTTGAATGGTGGACAGGCGATGGGCGATCGCAATCGTTGTCCTCCCTTTCCTCATGTTGTTCAGCGCCTGTTGAATGGCTTCTTCTGTTTCTGTATCAATATGGGCTGTCGCTTCATCTAGCACAAGCACTTTCGGCTGAATAGCGAGCGTGCGCGCAAATGCGATTAGTTGGCGCTGGCCGCTCGAAAATGCTGCTCCACGTTCGACTACTTGATGCTCATATTGTTGCGGCAATTTTTCAATGAACTCATGCGCTTGCACGCAACGTGCTGCTTCCATTAGCTGTTCGTCCGTCAGCTGCTTGTTGTACATGCGTATATTGTCGCGAATCGTTCCGTAAAACAAAAATGGGTCTTGCAACACAAGGCCGATGTTTTTCCGCAATTCTTCGTTCGAATACTCGCGAATCGACACACCGTCGATGAGAATCTCGCCGCGGTCAAATTCATAAAACCGCATGAGCAAATTGGCGATCGAACTTTTTCCGCTCCCTGTATGCCCGACAAGCGCGACCGTTTCTCCTGGCTGAACAATAAACGAAATGTTCCGCAACACGTCTTGTTTGCCGTCGTATGAAAAACTCACGTTGCGAAACTCTATTTTTCCTGCTGAAATTGCCGCAGAAGACGTTGTCGCTTTCGGCGCCAATTCTGTAAGATCAAGAAACGCAAACAGGCGCGAACCAGAAATAATTGCTTGCTGGTAAAATGAAAGGCGCATCATCATTTGGTTAATCGGCTCAAAAAAGCGCTCTAAATAATTGACAAAGGCATAAAGCACCCCGATTTCCACCGGGCTTTCCATTGCGGATACTCCAAAGAAGCTGAGCACAACCATAATCGCCACAATGTAAACAACATCGATCGCCGGCCGCAGCAACAACCCGTCAAGCTTAATATTTTTCAAGCCTGCACGGTAATGAAGGTCGTTAATTTTCGCAAATTCTTTCCGCATACGCTCTTCTTGCCGAAAGACTTGAATAATTGCCATCCCTTGCAACGATTCGTTTAATTTGGCGTTTAGTTCGCTCAACCGCTCACGCATGTCTTTATAAAAAATCGAGCTATAGTGACGGTACGTTTTGATGAGCCACCAAATAACCGGAAGCAGGAAAAGGCAATAAAGCGCAAGCTTCGCGTCCAATAAAAACATCGCCACAAAAATCCCGCACACAAATACCCCATTTTGCACAAAGCTCGCTAGCACTTCCACAAACATCTCTATTAATCGCTTCCGTGTCATTTGTGACGCGCGATACGATACTTCCTCCTGGCGTTTGGTCAAAATAGCGCATGCCAAGCGCGTGCATTTTCGTAAATACATCCATGCGTAACGTTTGAATCACACGCAAAGCAATTTCTTGAAACTTGACAAGCTGAAAATACGTGACAATCGTTTTGATCACCACTGTCCCGAAATAAATAACGGCTAACAGGACAAGCGGACGAACGGCAAGACGCCGTGGAACTAAGTAGTCGTCAATAAAGATTTTGACTAAATATGGACCAGCCAGTTCAAAAGTTGTCGCCGTGATCAATAGAAAAAAGGCAACGATAGCCGTTTTCCGTTCCGTTTTCATGTATGAAAGCAACCGCCATAACACTTGGCGTTGCTCTTTTGGTGTTAATGATTTCTCCATGCTTCTCCCCCTTGTTCCACCAACGATTCAAGCTGTTGACGTTCATACATATCACGATACCAGCCGCGTTCCTTCATTAACCTTTCATGTGTACCCATCTGAATGATTCGGCCGCTGTCTAATACAAGGATAAGATCAGCATGCTGAATGGCACTTAACCGATGGGACGTAATGATCGTCGTTTTCCCTTTTCGTTTCTCTTTTAACACCGTTAAAATGCGCTCTTCCGTTTTGGCATCCACGGCAGAAAGAGAATCATCTAATAGGAGTACTTCCGGGTCAAGTAAAAGGGCGCGGGCGATCGAAATGCGCTGTTTCTGTCCTCCAGAAAGCGATACGCCTCGTTCACCGACTACTGTATCATAGCCGTTGGCAAATTGAATGATATCGTCATGAATATGCGCGAGCTTCGCCGCTTCGATCACTTCTTCGTCCGTTGCTTCTGGAGAGGCGAACGCAATATTTTCTTTGACGGTAGCGGAAAATAAAAAATGATCTTGCGGCACGTAACCAATGGCGGCCCGTAACGCCCGAAGCGCATATTCGCTAATTTCATGCGCACCAAATATAATGCGCCCGTCATACTGATCATACTCACGAATCAAAAGCTTCAACAATGTCGTTTTCCCCGCCCCTGTCTTCCCGACAATTCCAAGCGTTTCTCCACGCTTTAACGTAAAATGAATATGTTGAAGAGCAAAAGAAGCGTCATTCGGATACGCAAAACGTTGTATCGCGTATGTAATGTCGCCGCTCGGTGGAACAGTAATCGCTTGTTTTGCTTCCTTCACTTCTTCCTTTTCCTCCAACAACTGACGCACACGATCATACGAAGCGCGCCCCCGTTCGACAATATTAAACAACCAGCCAAACGCGAGCATTGGCCAAATGAGCAAGCCTAAATAAGTTGTAAAGGAAACGAGTTCACCGATCGTTAATTCCCCGTTCAACACCATTTGCGCGCCAAAGACGATCGCTAAAAAAAATGACACGCCGACAACGAGCGAAATCGTCGGATCAAAGAGGGCATCGATTTTTGCCACCGCTATATTTTCTTTTACTACTTCCTCCGATTTTTGTCGGAATGATTCAACATCTTCTTTTTCATAACCAAACGCCCTGATGACTTTTATGCCGCTCACGCTTTCTTGCACTTTATCATTTAACGAAGAAAACGCTTCTTGCGCTTTTAAAAATCGTTCGTGAAGCAACGTTCCGTAGCGGCTCGTCGCGATCGCCATCACCGGCATCGGAAGTAGGCTGATTAGCGTCAGCTTCCAACTGATCGTAACTGCCATCGTCACTAGTACAAATCCACCTAGCGAAAGCGAGTCAACAAGCGTCAACACTCCCGTCCCTGCCGTCTGTTGAATGGCCTGCAAATCGTTCGTAGCGTGCGCCATTAAATCGCCAATCCGCTTCCGTTGATAAAACGAAGGGGACATTTTCGTAAAATGGGCATATAGTTCGTTGCGAAGTTGGCGGGAAAGTTTTGCCGATGCACCGAAAATGCAAATGCGCCAAAAATAGCGCAACATATACAATAAAATAGCGACAATGAGCAACACGAACAGCCATTTTCCGAGAATACTCGCTGTAACGTTCCCATTTTTTATATGATCGACCATAAGACCAATAATTTTAGGCGGGACTAACTCCAATAAAGCGACGATAATTAATAAACATACCCCCGTAATGTACGCTTTTTTCTCTTGGCGAAAAAACCAAAACAAATCGAGAAAAACCTTCATTCTCTCTCCCCTTCTGTCTAAATTCCAATATAGGTAACACGTTACATTATTATAGCAAAAATATACATTTTTTGAAAGAAAAAACAAAAAGACACTCCGCAGAGTGCCTGTCCATCGTTTTTATTTCAGCTGATTGTTCATCGCTTTCATCATTTGATTGATTTTCTTTTGGGATGGTGTCATTCCCATTTGCATCATCATCATGCGAATCATTTGTTCGTTAATTGGTGGGTTTTTCTTTAAATAGTTCATCATCGTTTTACGGGCAATGAAAAATCCTAGCGCCACTCCAGCGGCAAGCGCTAGAACGCCAACGAGAATCGTTGTCCACATACTATTTTTCCTCCTTCATGTTGTCTACCTAACAGTGTACTAAACAATGCGCTATTATACAATATTTCCCCGTAAAAATCTTTTATTTACGCAAATTTTCTTTCATTCGCCACCGGAAGGAGCCATTGATGATGATGAAAATGGATATCGACTGCCAAAAAGAACGGTGAGATGTGCGAAAACGCTTGAAAAATCCGCTCAGTTAGCGCTGCATGCTCGCTTACAAGCAACAGCCGTCGTTTCTGGACAATAATAAGCGCTTCTTCCTTCATCTGTTCATCTTTCAGTACGAACATATTCCGTTCTAAATTTTTTTCAACTTTTCCTGAAAAATGTTCGTTGAGCCCTAACTCGAGCCGTGAAAAGGAAATGCGTTCCGTAATAAATTCGATTTGTTGGTGATAAATGCTTTTTAGCGGAGCTGTTTGATACTGATATTCCCGCAACAATTCCACAATTTTCTCTGGACGATGATAGTAGCTATAAGCTACTTCATCACAAAATAAATAAATCCAGTAACGCGCCACCGTTCGTCCCCCATTCTTCTTTTTTCTTCATTATAGAAAAAGAAACGGGAAAAATATGTCTATTGGTGAAAAAATTTTTCTCTAGTTTTGTCGAACAAAAGAAAAGCGGAGGCGACTGTCCAGCTCTCGAAGCCAAGCGTTCTTCCGACGAGAAGCGCTTTTTGCTTCGACGGAGGAAGGTTGCTTGGCACAAGAGAGCTAGGAGCCGAAGCTAGACACGAAAAGCGGAGAACGGTCCTTGGCTCAAGCCAAGGAAACATCCGACGGAAGCGTAAGCTTTCGACGAGACGTGCCGTGCACGTCGACGGCGAAAGCAAAGCGGAGGAGGATGTTAGTTCGCAGCTAGACAAAGAAAAGCGGAGGCGACTGGTTAGCCCTCGAAGCCAAACGATGAAAAAAGCCGCCCCATTTTAGGGCAGCTTTTCGCTTATTTATTCAGCAACGCTTTGACGCGTTGGACAACGTTGTCAACCGTAAATCCGTATTCTTCCATAATTTTTTCGCCTGGTGCTGACGCGCCAAATCGGTCGATTGCTAAAATGTCGCCTTCATCGCCTGTATAGCGCTCCCAACCGAGCGAAGCAGCCATTTCGATCGCCAAACGTTTTTTCACGTGCGGCGGCAACACTTGTTCTTTGTAGTCTTGCGGCTGCTGTTCGAACCGATCCCACGATGGCATGCTGATGACGGAAACGTGAATGCCTTCAACAGCTAACGTTTTTTGCGCCTCCACTGCAAGGCTCACTTCTGATCCAGATGCAAGCAACAATGCTTCCGGGTTGCCGTTTGCCGCTTCTGACACAACATACGCTCCTTTTTTCACGCCTTCATAAGCACGTTCTGCCGTTGTCGCAAGCGTCGGTAAGTTTTGTCTTGTCAACACAAGCGCTGTCGGACGATCCGTTGATTCTACTGCCAAGCGCCACGCCGCTGCGGTTTCATTGCCGTCGGCCGGACGAATCACCGATAAGTTCGGCATCGCGCGCAACGATGGCAATTGTTCGATCGGCTCATGCGTCGGACCGTCTTCGCCGACAGCGATGCTGTCATGCGTCAATACATACGTTACCGGTAAGCCCATTAATGCCGCTAAGCGGATGGCTGGACGCAAATAGTCCGAGAAGACAAAGAACGTACCGCCGAATACTTTGACACCGCCATGAAGCGCCATACCATTCATCGCTGCGCCCATCGCAAACTCGCGCACGCCAAACCAAATGTTGCGCCCTTCGTAGCTTTCCGGCATAAAATTGCCTGCACCTTTAATGAGCGTTTTATTGGAACCGGCAAGGTCGGCAGAGCCGCCAATGAAGTATGGAACAGCTTTCGCAATCGCATTGAGCACTTCCCCTGAAGAAGCGCGCGTCGCTAAGCTTTTCCCTTCTGGATAAACTGGTATGTTTGCTCCCCATCCTTCCGGGAGCTTTCCTTCGATCGCAAGCTCTAACTGATTCGCGAGCTCCGGATATGCTTGTTTATAAGCCGCAAACAATTCATTCCATTCCGCTTCTTTTTTCGCGCCTGCTTCTTGCACGGCTTGACGGAAGTGGGCATATACTTCTTCCGGCACGTAAAAATCTTCTGCAAACGTCCATTTGTACGCTTCTTTCGTTAATTTTAATTCCTCTGCACCGAGCGGCGCCCCGTGAACGTCGGAAGTGCCTGCTTTATTAGGCGATCCGTAGCCGATCGTCGTTTTCACTTCAATTAACGTCGGACGATCTAATTCTTTTTGCGCTTCAGCAATCGCTTGAGCGATTTCTTCTAAATCATTTCCATCTTCCACACGTAAGTATTGCCAGCCGTATGCTTGGAAACGTTGGCCGACATTTTCGGAGAACGAAAGATTTAACTCGCCATCAAGAGAAATATCGTTCGAATCGTACAGTACGATTAAACGGCCAAGTTTTAAATGTCCTGCTAATGAAGCTGCTTCGGAAGCGACCCCTTCCATTAAGTCGCCATCGCCGCAAATCGCATATGTGTAGTGGTTAATAATTTCAAAATTGTCTTTGTTGTATGTAGCAGCTAAATGACGCTCCGCCATCGCCATTCCGACCGCCATCGCGATTCCTTGGCCAAGCGGACCAGTCGTCGCTTCTACTCCTGGCGTATGGCCGTATTCTGGGTGTCCAGGCGTTTTGCTTCCCCATTGGCGGAATTGCTTAATGTCTTCCATCGACACGTCATAGCCGCTCAAATGAAGCAAGCTGTATAAAAGCATCGAGCCATGCCCTGCCGATAAAACAAAGCGGTCACGGTTAAACCATGTTGGATTGCTCGGATTATGGTTCATAAATCTCGTCCAAAGCGTATATGCCATCGGTGCTGCGCCCATCGGCATTCCTGGATGGCCGGAGTTCGCTTTTTCAATGGCATCAATCGACAACGTTCGGATTGTCGTGATCGCCAATTGGTCAATCGTTTGTGACATGTGTATCCATCCTTTCGTTTCGTTCTATCATCTCTATCATATAGAAAGTGAGGAAAAAAGTACAACTTTTCTTTCAAAAAAAGAAAGCATCCGTTTGTTAGAATGCTTTCTTTTGTCACAATTATTAATGCAGCCGATTTTTTTTGCTGTCTTTTAGTTTTTTTGGCGTCACGTCGTTTCCGTTTGGGTCGATTACGGTTACAGAGTGAAGCGTGTCGGTCATCGCCTGCCGAAAGGCGCGAAGATATTCGGCACGCAGTTCCGCCTGCTCGACTCGCTCTTCCTCCGTTAACCCAGTCGTTTTTGCTTTTTTCGCCAATTCATTGATGCGGGCAATTTTTTGTGCTGATAACATCATTCCACCTAATTTCTTCTCAAGTTTTACGCCTTCATCTTACTAGAGAAGCAGGAAATTGGCAACTTACTCGCCTTGGCGGACGTATTCTTGATAGCGGCGATGGACGGTTGCCTTCGATACATCGTACCCGAAGCCACGGAGTGTAGCGGCAATTTCCGCAAACGTCAGTCCGTTATGGCGGAGCCGAACAATTTCTTCCACCGGCAGTTCCAACCGTTCCCTTCCGGCATGCTCGCCGACGTTTTTCAAATTTCGTTCCGGTCGGTAGCCACGTTCGACCGCTTTTTGCATACCGCGTTTAATTTTTAAGTTATGTATTTTTCGCTGGTATTCTTCAACGATGCTTAAAATGTTTAGCACCATCGAATCCGCCTCCGACAGCTGCATTTCCCCGTTATGGCTGACTGTATATAGCCTTGCTCCTTCTTTTTGAATGCAATGAAGCAAGGCAATTCTTGCATTTCCTCGTCCGAGCCGTGTTTCATCTTGAATTAAAACGGCATCGATCTTTTCTTCCTTCAGCGTATCTAACAGTTCTAGCACGCCTTCACGCTCGATTTCGTAGCCGCTCGCCTGCTCCATAATCGTTTTGACGATGTGAAACCCGTATTGTGCAGCAAGTCGCTCAAGTTCTTCGCGCTGTCGTTCAAGCGACGTTTCTTGCTCTTCTTTCGCCGTGCTGACCCGGCAATAAATGATTGCGTTCATGAAACCATCCCCATCGTTATTTGCTAACGGCGAACATGTCGTCCGCCTCTGATTTTAACACAGGGATAACTAGCTTTTCACCTGCGACGATTTTTTCGTTCGGCAAATGATTAACGTCCATCACCCAATCAATGAATTCGTTCGTGGAAAGATGATGGGAAGAACGATATTTATCAGCCAGCTCCCAAAGCGTATCGCCAGGTGTCACTGTAATTTCGACATATTTTTCTTTTTGGACCGGATCACTCGCATAGACAAATCCCGCTAATAATAAAAACGATAAACAAGAAAATACAAGATAATGAACAAGTTTCATCCAGCATCCCCCTTCACCAGAATATTTGTTCGTTTTTTTGTTTTTTATTATAGACAGAACGTTTGTTTGTGTCAACCTATTTTTCGAACTTATGTTTGTATTTCGCTATTTCCCATGCTATAATGAGAAAAACGATGCGTAAGAGGTGTGTACTATGTCCAAACTTTCCAAACGCCAACAGCAAATTTTAGAGTTCATCAAAGCGGAAGTGAAGTCGAAAGGATATCCTCCATCCGTCCGCGAAATTGGCGAAGCAGTCGGACTTGCCTCTAGTTCCACGGTGCACGGACATTTAGCGCGACTAGAAAGCAAAGGATACATTCGCCGCGATCCGACGAAGCCACGCGCAATTGAAATTTTAGATCCGGAGTTTGTTTCTTTCGCTCAACCAAGCCACGTCGTCAACGTTCCGATCATCGGGAAAGTGACCGCCGGGCAGCCGATTACAGCCATCGAAAACGTCGAAGACTATTTTCCGCTTCCGGAACGATTTGTCCCGTCCGGCGAACAAGTATTTATGCTTGAAGTCATGGGCGATAGCATGATTGAAGCAGGCATATTGGACGGGGATTACGTCATCGTGCGCCAGCAGCAGTTTGCCAATAACGGAGACATTGTGGTTGCAATGACAGAAGAAAACGAAGCAACAGTCAAACGCTTTTTTAAAGAACAAGGCCATTTCCGCTTGCAACCGGAAAATCCACATATGGAGCCCATTATTGTGCAAGAGGTGACGATCCTCGGAAAAGTAATCGGTGTTTACCGCATGATTCATTAAGAAAAGCGGAAAGCGCCCGCCTATCGGCGAAGATCGCACAAGCCCCGTCGAGGAGAGCTCGAACCAAGCATGGCTTGGTTCTGCGTAGGTAAGTTCAGTGAAGCCAATCAATGTGTCGCCGCCGCAGCGCGGGGCGAAGCGACTCGAGCCGATGGTGCTTGAAGCTAGACAGCAGCACCCCTTAGGAGATATTGATAAAAAAGGCTATCTCGCTAGCGAGATAGCCTTTTTGTTTAATATAACGACATATATTGATCGCGTTCCCATTGATGAACAGCGGTGCGGAACATATCCCATTCGATTTCTTTTGCTTCAACGAAATGTTCGAATAAATGTTTCCCTAATGCGTTGACGATGACTTCGTCCGATTTTAAGTTTTCGAGCGCTTCTGCCAATGTAGACGGCAAGTCAACGATGCCTTCTTCTAAGCGCTCTTCTTTTGTCATGACGTAAATGTTGCGATCAACCGGAGCCGGAGGTGTTAATTTGTTTTTAATTCCGTCCAATCCGGCCGCAAGCAATACAGCCATTGCTAAATATGGGTTCGCTGCCGGGTCAACGCTGCGCACTTCAATCCGTGTGCTCATGCCGCGCGATGCTGGGATGCGGATAAGCGGGCTGCGGTTGCGCGCCGACCACGCGACATAACAAGGCGCTTCATACCCAGGAACAAGGCGCTTATACGAGTTGACCGTCGGGTTCGTTACCGCCGTAAAGTTTGGCGCATGTTTCAACACGCCGGCAATAAACTGGCGAGCGACGTCGCTCAATTGCAAATCACCATTTGGATCAAAAAACGCATTTTCGTTGTTTCTAAAGAGCGACAAGTTGCAATGCATACCGGAACCATTGACGCCGAATAACGGTTTTGGCATAAATGTCGCATGCAAGCCGTGTTTGCGCGCGACTGTTTTGACGACAAGTTTAAATGTTTGAATGTCGTCACACGCTTTCACAGCGTTTGCATATTTAAAGTCGATTTCATGTTGACCTGGTGCCACTTCGTGGTGAGACGCTTCGATTTCAAAGCCCATTTCTTCTAGTTCTAGTACGATGTCGCGGCGGCAGTTTTCCCCTAAATCCGTCGGTGCTAAGTCGAAATAGCCGCCGTTGTCGTTTAACTCAAGCGTCGGATTGCCGTTTTCATCAAGCTTAAATAAGAAAAACTCTGGCTCTGGTCCAAGGTTAAATGCAGTGAAGCCGAGCGCTTCCATTTCTTTTAACATCCGCTTTAAGTTGTAGCGCGGGCAGCCTTCAAACGGCGTACCGTCCGGATTGTAAATGTCGCAAATAAAGCGGGCAACTTTTCCTTTTTCCGCTGTCCATGGGAAAATGACGAAGGTGTCTAGGTCCGGATATAAATACATATCTGATTCTTCAATGCGGACAAATCCTTCGATGGAAGAGCCGTCAAACATAATTTTGTTGTCTAACGCTTTTTCGAGCTGGCTAATTGGAATTTCCACGTTTTTAATCGTGCCAAGAATATCCGTAAATTGCAGGCGGATATACTTGACGTTCTCTTCCTTCACAATGCGGACAATGTCTTCTCTTGTATACTTCGTCATTAAAAACCCTCCAATTTGTTAAAAAATTTTATGTGAAAAACATAACCCACGTATTAATGGAAAAAGCGTGCAATGTCACCTTGACGAAGCGATGCGCGATTGAAACGACCCGCTTGTATCAACTCCGCTCGCAACAATTTCCGCAGCTCTTCGTCCGATAGTTGTTGTTTGACGACTTTTTCGACTTTCTCCGTCGGTTCTTGTTGGAATGCTTGACGAGATGCGAAAATTTGTTTGATTCCGGCCAAGTTTACCCCTTGATCAATTAAATCTTTAATTTCTAGAAGGCGATCAACATCGTTAAACGAAAAGAGGCGACGATTTCCTTCTGTTCGTGCAGGAGACACGAGGCCGTGTTCTTCATAGTAGCGGATTTGACGAGCAGACAACTCAGTTAACTGCATGACAATGCCAATCGGAAACAACGGCATTGAACGGCGAATGTTGCTACTCATGTCAAATTCCTCCTTATCATTCAAGTACTTTTATTTTATTATCTGTGAGATAATATGTCAATAAAATGTTATAATTTCTCACAAAGAAATCAATTGTTTTTCGATCAACTGGTCAATGGCGGTGCAAACGGCAATTTTCACGTGTGAATACGTCAATCCCCCTTGCACGTACGCGACATACGGCGGGCGAATCGGCCCGTCGGCCGTCAGCTCGATGCTCGCCCCTTGCACAAACGTTCCCGCGGCCATAATGACATCATCTTCATAGCCCGGCATATAGTTCGGATACGGTGTAAAATGCGAGTTGACCGGCGAAGCGAATTGAATCGCCTGGCAAAATGCAATCATTTGCTCCGGGTCGTCAAATTGCACGGATTGAATTAAATCTGTGCGTGCAGCGTTCCATGTCGGGTACGTATTCATGCCGATGCGCTCGAGCATCGCCGCTGTAAATACCGCCCCTTTCAACGCTTGGCCGACGACGTGAGGCGCTAGGAAAAAGCCTTGATACATTTCGTGCAGGCTATAAAGCGAGGCTCCCGCTTCCGCGCCGATTCCCGGCGATGTTAGCCGATAGGCGCACATATTTATATATTCGCGTTTGCCAACGAGATATCCTCCTGTTTTCGCTAATCCTCCTCCAGGATTTTTAATGAGCGAACCGGCGATGACATCGGCACCAACATGACACGGCTCTTGTTCTTCGACAAATTCGCCGTAACAGTTATCGACAAAGACGACGACGTCCGGTTTGATCGCTTTCACAAAATCAATCATTTCTTTTATTTCGGCAATCGTAAACGATGGCCGAGGATCGTAGCCTTTGGAGCGTTGAATGCCAATCATTTTCGTTCGTTCGTTGATCGCCTGTTCCACCGCCGCAAAATCAATTTTTCCTTCGCTTGTTAACGGGACGCTGTTGTAGCCGATCTGAAATTCTCGCAATGAACCGATGCCGCTGCCGCGAATTCCAACAATTTCTTCCAGTGTGTCGTACGGTTTTCCGGTAATATATAAAAGTTCATCTCCCGGCCGCAAAATGCCAAATAAAGCAATTGTAATCGCGTGCGTGCCGGAAATAATTTGCGGGCGAACGAGCGCTGCTTCACCGCCGAATACGTCCGCATATACTTTTTCTAACGTATCCCGGCCGATGTCATCATATCCGTACCCGGTCGACGGGATAAAGTGGGCATCGCTCACTTGATGGCGGCGAAAGCTTTGTAATACGCGATATTGATTGTAATCAATGCGCGCGTCAATCGCTCGGTGAATCGGAGCAATTTGTGCTTCGATTTCTTTGACGAGCGCAGAAATGGTTTCTCCGTATTTTAAATGCTGAAACATAAAACAACCCTTTCTATTTTTTGTATGTTCTTAGTTGTACTAAAAGTGGATGTTCCGGCAATAGATAGCCGCTACATTCATACATGCCGCTTTGTTCATTGAAATACATTTGCCGTACAATCGTTTCTGCTTTTAGCTGCGCGAGCAATTTTCCTTCAGACGCTGGAATCGCCACATCGTAACGCTCCATCGCTTCTGTGATCCTAGTTTCAATAAATTGGCGCAGTTTTTGTACGTCTTGTTCGTTAAACGCGCTCACTAGCATATAATCCGTTTTCGGGCTTGGAACAAAGCTTGGAAGGACGATGTCGCGTTTATTGTAAACGGTCGCGATCGGAATGGTCGTCGCCTCTAATTCTTCTAACAAGCGATAAACGGTTTGTTCATGTTGAATATAATCGGGATTCGACGAATCGACAATATGTAAAATAAAATCCGCTTCTTTCACTTCTTCTAACGTTGAGCGAAACGCCGCAACGAGCGTCGTCGGCAAATCTTGAATGAAACCGACCGTATCCGTCAAAAGCGCCGTATAACCGCTTGGCAGCACAAGCTTTCTTGTGAGCGGATCTAATGTAGCAAACAATAAATTTTCTTCAAACGCATCCGCGTTCGTGAGTCGGTTAAAAAGCGTCGATTTGCCCGCGTTTGTGTAGCCGACTAGCGCGATTTGAAACACGGCGTTTTTCTTCCGCCGCTCGCGATACCGTTCACGATGTTCGACAACTGCTTTTAGCTGCGCTTTAATTTCATCAATGCGGCGGCGAATATGGCGGCGGTCTGTTTCTAGCTTCGTTTCCCCCGGCCCTCTCGTTCCGATTCCACCGCCAAGACGAGAAAGCTCGACACCTTGTCCGCTTAAACGCGGCAAGATGTACTGCAGTTGGGCAAGTTCGACTTGCAATTTTCCTTCCTTTGAGCGCGCCCGGCTTGCAAAAATGTCTAAAATAAGCTGCGTCCGGTCAATGACGCGTACATTTAACAGCTTCGTTAAGTTGCGGTTTTGGCTTGGCGACAATTCATCATTAAAAATGACAACATCTGGTTCAAACTGTTCGACAAGACGAACAAGCTCTTCCACTTTCCCTTTGCCGATGTAAGTAGCTGGATGGATCGTCTCTCGTTTTTGTGTCAAAATGATGATGACTTCGCCGTTTGCCGTATGAACAAGCGAAGCAAGTTCTTCCATCGAATAGGAAAACCGTTCATCGTCGACATGCGGCAATTGGCAGCCGACCGTGATGACTTTTTCTCTTCCTTCCAAATTCGCACCTTCTTTCGTTTTCGCGAAATACGTCTTCCTTCATCATACCAAATCTCGCTTCCAATCGCTATCTTTCAAAAATAATTGATTTTCCCGTCTGTTCCCCCTAAAATGGTTACCGTATGACAAAGGAAGAAGGGACTTGCGATATGACATGGGAAGTGTTAAGCATCATCGGTACGATTGCGTTTGCGATTAGTGGCGCGATTGTGGCGATGGAAGAAGAATACGATATTTTAGGCGTTTATATTTTAGGGATTGTTACTGCGTTTGGCGGGGGAGCGGTGCGCAATTTATTGATTGGTGTCCCTGTTTCGGCGCTATGGGGACAAGAGGTGCTATTTTATGTGGCACTATTAGCAATGACGCTCGTTTATTTGTTTCCGCAAAAAATGTTGCCGCATTGGCAACGATGGGGCAATTTTTTTGATGCGCTCGGTCTTTCTGCGTTTGCGATTCAAGGGGCGTTATACGCCGTCAACATGAACCACCCGCTAAGTGCGGTAATTGTGGCAGCCGTTTTAACAGGAAGCGGTGGCGGCATTATTCGCGACGTGTTAGCGGGAAGAAAACCGCTTGTCCTTCGCGCAGAAATTTACGCCGCTTGGGCGATTTTAGCCGGTGTCGCCGTCGGAACCGGCATCGCCGACTCCCCCGTTGGATTATATGTATTGTTTGTCATCGTTGCGGCATTGCGCATTTTATCGTATACGTACAACTGGAAATTGCCGAATAAATCATTGAAAGCGGAAAACTAAAGCAGTCCAGTAGGCGCTGCTTTAGTTTTTATGTCAGTTACAAATGCTCTTTTCCTTTCCATCTGATTAGCTTGCTACTAACGATAGAAAACATGTGTTCGTATTTAAATAACGTATATTTTTAAACCCCCCCTCTGTGAGTAGTTGTTCTACTTGATGGCATTCAAAATAATCAAAACCACTTCCCATTAATCGCTCGAAATTACGAGCGATTTTACCTATTAAACTATTCCCTCGAATATCTACAATAATGAACACCCCCTCTGGCTTTAAGACTCGACGTATTTCACGAATAGCCTCTGCTGGATTCCACCAGTGATGAATAGAAAAATTACTTATGACACAATCAAAGGAACTTCTAGCAAAAGGAAGTGCTTCCGCTTCTGCTATTAAAAAGCTCGATTTTCTTCGCTCCCCTTCTTTCAATCTTGCCAATCGAATCATCTCTGGGGAAGGATCTATGCCTACAAACTTCCCATTGAAACCTTTTTTCCTTAAAAATCTAACAGCTTCCCCTGTGCCACAACCTACATCTAAAATCGTAACAGACGGATTCAAGTGAGTGTGATTAAATACTGTGGAATAAGCTCTATAAAACACAACCTTGTGTAGAAGATAGTTGTCGTAAGAATTGACCCACTGTTCAAACATAGAGTATTTCCTCCCTAAAATCTAATTCCTCCATCTGCTCTAATAACAGCACCATTTACAAAATCACTAAGTGATGAAGCTAAAAAAAGGGCTACTCCAGCTATTTCAGAAGTTGTTCCTGGACGTTTTAGAAGTGTTGTATCCACCTTCATTTGCTTTACTTCAGTCGGAACACGTCGCGACATTTCAGTATCAACCACACCTGGAGATATAACATTAGCTGTAATCCCTTTTGCACTATATTCTTGGGCAATTGATTTAGTCAATCCAATAATTCCTGCTTTAGAAGCTGCATAGTTACTTTGACCTGCGTTTCCTAGTAATCCACTAATAGATGACATATTAATAATCTTACCGTATCGCTGCCTAACCATTTTTCGAAGCGCAAACTTGCAACAAAGAAACGTACCGCACAGATTATTTGAAATAACATAGTTCCAGTCATCAATAGACATATTAATTAACAGCCCATCTTTTGTGACACCCGCATTATTAACTAATATATCGATTCGCCCGAATCTATCACAAGTAAAATTTATTAATGCTTCCGCCTCTGTTTCTTTTGAAACATCTGCTTGGAACATCTCAGCTTGCCCGCCATTTTCCCTAATTTCTTGAACTATGCTTTCGGTTCCTTCTAAATTATGCGCAAAATTTAATACTACCAATGCCCCCTCCCTAGCGAAGGTAATGGCAATTTCTCTACCAATTCCTCTTGAAGCTCCTGTAACAACAGCCACTTTATCTCTTAGCAACATTACACTGTCTCCTTTTTAAATACGTACTTTTCTATAAGTCTAAGCAAATTCGGTAGAGTAGATAAGTCGGTTAGCTTATTTAACAATGGTGTAAAAACAAGGTGCCCTCCTCCTCCAACATCGTAACAAATCATTTCGATTGAGTCTCGAGATAACACTGTTAATTGTTGTGATGGATTATTTTTCCAATAACACATCACTTTCTGGAGCCTGCTATAAGCATCAGACGGTAAAATGTCTAACTCTGGAACTATCCAATCGTACGGCATAATACCTAAATCTATAAGCCCAGCGGTTTCATCTATTACATGAACAAAGCTATCTCTAATAGAACAAGACATTTCTTCTTTCAACACCGTTGTCGTAACAAGTTTGTAAGGTTCAACTAATGGTGTGATAATAGTTCCGCCATTCCATAAAAATTGTCGAATCGCTTCCTTTTGAGATGGAGTTGGAAGAATTGCTTTTAAACTATATGATGTTGGGGTAGAACCGGTCTTAAATAAGAACCGGTTCCGCACATTAATTACAACTACATCACCCTTATTTAAAACGGGTAAGTCAGTCTCAATTGATGTTATACCTTGAAAATTAGGAAATCCAATTGCGTAGATCAAGATAATCCCTCCTCAGTTTCTACATTTTTTCGGTTATTAATCGGGACGGCAAAGCGGAACGGTAACCACCAATTCGCTTCGCCAAGTACTCTCATTATGGCAGGAACTAGAACAGAACGAATCACAGTCGCATCTAAAAGAATAGCTACTGCCAAACCAAATCCCAGTTCTTTAACAACTTCAACTTTCACCATAGCAAATGCACCGAACACTGCAATCATAATGGCAGCTGCTCCATTAACAAGACCAGCGGTTTCGGAAATACCTTTTACAATACTTTCTATAGTAGGAATCCCTTCGTCTTTCAGCTCCCGAATTCGGTTAATAATGAGAACTTCATAATCCATAGACAGACCAAATAAAACGGCAAACAATACAACAGGAGTAATAGAATTAATTGCTCCTCGGAAGTTGCCCTGTTGGAAAACAGCTACTAACATTCCCATACTAGCCAGTGTAACGAGAGAGTTTAATACCAACGCTTTTACTGGAAGGAGAATTGATCGGAAAGACACTATCAAAACCACGAAAGAAATTACAAAAACCGTAACGATAATCATAGGTAAATTATTGAAAATTCGTTGATCAAAATCTACTCCAATTGCTGATTGACCTCCGACATAAGATTCAAAATTTTTTGTCGAATTTTCTTTTAAGAGATTCCGTATTTTTCTAACTAATTCGCGCGATGCTTTACTGTCAGCATCTGTTTTCGGTGATACCAACAATATCGTAGTTGTATGCCCCCGATCATGATTAGTCAGTTTATTTAATTGGTCTTTAACGAAATCCGGAAGTTTGTCATAAGCTTTATAAGCCTGTTGATAATTAGATAATTTCCATTCAATATTCCAGTTTGTTAACGAAACAACTTTATCTACATTATTGAAATTTTGAATATCGTTCGTAATCCTATCAATTGCCTTTAAATTATCATCTGATAGTACTGTACCATGCTTGGCCTTCAAGACCACTTGAATCGGAAACACATTTCCTTGACCGAAGTCCCCCGCTAACACTTCAAATCCTTTTCGAGCAGCATCTTGTTCTGGAAGAATTGAAGCAGAAGCAACAGGAACCTGCATATTTAACTTGTAAGATGGATAGGCCATGAAACTTAGTAATATTAAACCTGGAATTAAAAAAATAACAGGGCGTTTCATTAAGAGTACAGCAATTTTCCCCCAATATTTAGAAGGCTTACGTTCTTTAAATAATGGTATTCTTCCCCAATTAATACGTGGTCCCATAAGAGTTAGAAGAGCTGGTAAAAGTGTAATCGCCACCAGTACTGCTATTGTGACTACGATTACACCGCCAAGTGCAATGGAGTTAAAAATCATGATGTTTGGCAAAAACAAAGAGGAAAGCGATATAGCAACAGTAGCTCCAGAGAAGAAAACAGATCGTCCAGCTGAAACGATAGCTCGCTGCACCGCTTCAACAGTACTGTAATGTTCTAACTCCTGACGATAACGGCTAATGATAAACAATGCATAATCCACAATTACTCCTAATCCGATCATACTCACTGCATTTTGAAGAAGTATATTCATCGTATAATCTTTCGCAAAGAAATACGCAATTGCCATCGTAATCACTAGTGCAAACGCGGACATCAACAGCGGAAGTACAGTAGAAGCTACTGTTCGGAAAACCAGTAATAAGATAACAATCATTACAGGAAATGCAATCATTTCAGCAAAAGACAAATCTTTTTTCGTTGCATCGTTCAGTGCATAACTTAACGCTGGTCCGCCAGTAACCCACCATTGGTAGTCATCTAACCCAGTTACTTTCTCTTTTAGTTGTCTACTTAATGCTGGAACAAAGTTAGCGGCTTCATCTTCACTCATATTTAGTCCAAGGACTAGGAATGTATTGTGCTTATCTTTCCCTATAAAAGCATCATTTTTATGATCGTAATAGCTTTCAATATTTTCTATCTTTGAGTTCTGACGTACCACACTCACAATCCGTTTTACAGCCGTTTCGTAATTGGGATCATCGACAGTGTACCGACTGCTCTTAATTACAATGAGTAATTGCTGTGGATACTGGTTACTAAAATTTTCCTCGAGAATTTTTTGAGCCTTCATTGATTCACTCTTTGGATCATTAAACCCTCCAGCGGTCAACACGTTCGGTAATTTGAGTGCAAAGCTAATAGATGACAATAAACAAAGAATCCAAAAGAATATAATTTTCTTTGGGTGACTAGTCACCCATTTTGCAAGCCAGTAAAACATGAATATATCAACCCTCTTTCAAATTTTGTGTAAGGCTCAATTCTTAATAACTGTACCATAGCTTCTAGCTTTCTCCTGTCATCCTCAGGACGAATTGAAGGCAATTCAAGAACACGCAGGAAAGTTTTTCTTGCATCTTCAATCAAGTTAAGTTTTAATTGACATTGTCCAAGTCCCATATATAAAAAGATTTCCTCTGGATTCAATTGCACTGCTAGCTGATATTGGGCCAAAGCCTTTTTCGGATCCCCACCAAACATCTTTGGAATGGAAAGATACCACATACCTAGAGCATAGTGAGCATGTGCAAATTTGGGATCTAAACGAATTGCCATTTCAAATCTTCTTTTTGACTTAAAAGCCAAAAAAATCTTTTTAACCGGATTACTTAGAAGAGCCAAACGACCAAGGGCCCTTCCTAATTCAAAATGCGCCCGTGGAAGTTCAGGATTTGTCTTTAGCACTTCCTCCGCAATATACTTTGCACGATAAAATAATAACTTTGGAGGAATTGGGTAGGTTAAGCCTTGCCGTATTCCAATTTCATTCCATTCTGTAGCAACATCTAACATCTCAAGTGCATTGGGAGGCTTAATTCCATTCTCATTCGAAAGCTTTTCGTAATCTGTTCCAGTTTCATTGCTCAGTTTTGCAATTTCTCTCATAACATGAAGCGTAGCTACCTCAATCTCTTTTTTCCCTCGTCCCTTCCCCGGGTAAATTGGTTCTCCAATTCGGACGATGGCTCTTATCCGCCGAGGAATCATTCGATTTTTCGGAAGGATATCGAAGGTCCTTTCCATTCCAATAGGTACAATTGGAACCTTAGCAAGCATTGCTAATTTAACAGCTCCTGGTTTACCTGGCAACATTCTTCCAGTAAAACTTCTCGTACCTTCTGGATAAATACAAATAATTTTACCATCTGCCAGATAACGAAGTACTGTACGAAAGGCAGTTGTATCCGCTGCATTTCGGTTCAAGGGAATACATCCGACTGAAAGATGCCAGATTCGTGAAAGAAAAGTTTCGAAAGATTCTTTTTTTGTTAGATAGTAAACCCTTTCTTTCCGGTAATATCTAAGCACAGTTGCAATAATAAAATGATCCATGAAACTTGCATGATTTGCTACAATTATATAAGGTCCTTTATCTGGCAAGTGTTCAATCCCATGTATCTTTCCAAGGAAAAATCGACGTGTGATGGCTGTAATAACTGCCCTAGAAATTACGCCGATCATAATAATACCCTCTTTTCTGGATATAATTTTTTATCTCTTTGAAGTCATTTCCATGCCTTGTTTGTCAAACTTCAAACGGTATTCAATTAAATCAGCAATTGTTATATATGGGATATTAAACCTCTTTTTAAATTCAAATAAATCTGGTTGCCTTGCCATTGTACCATCTGGATTAATAATCTCAACGATTACACCCGCTGACTTGAAACCTGCTAACCGCGCAAGATCAGTAGCAGCCTCAGTATGCCCCATTCTTGCAAATACTCCTCCTTCTCGCGCAATCAAAGGGAAAATATGCCCCGGGCGAACAAGATCTTCTGGTACAGCATTTTCTCGCAAAGCTATCTTAATAGTTTTCGCACGGTCCCATGCAGAGATACCGGTGGTGACACCAAATTTTGGATGAGCGTCAATTGAAACAGTAAATGCAGTTTTTAAATATTCTCCATTAGTTTCTATCATTGGGCGAAGATCTAGTTTACGAGCAAGTTCTGTGGTAATTGGCATACAAACAAGCCCTTTTCCATAAGTAATCATAAAATTAATTGTTTCGGGTGTTATAAGTTCTGCAATCGCAACTAAATCACCTTCATTTTCTCTGTTCTCATCATCGGAAACAATAATCATTTTCCCTTGTGCTAGAGCCTCTAAAGCAACTTCTACAGTGTCGAACTTCATATTATTCCCCCTTGATTATAATGGGTGACCAGTCACCCTTTATTGCAAAAATAGAGAGGTAACCCCTCTATTTTTGCAATAATTTTCGAACAATATCTAAAATAAAAGGTATACGCTCTTCTTCTCTAACTAAAGGTAAACTATTTGGACGTTGAAGGGTTGGCATCAACATAACAATCATCGATAGAATAAAGTAACCTATGACAGTTGGATAAGGGGTTGAAATCTCTCCTTTCTCAACTCCTTCTTCAATAATTTCACACAATGGCTGTCGCAAGTCTTTAAAGATTTCCGATACCTCTTCAGGAAATACAGGATTATTCTGAAACTGATGCCTCGACCACAGCTTTAAGAAGGATATACTTTCTCGTTCTAGCTGAAAAAACGTTTCAATAGTAAGCTTAAGTTTTTCAAATGAGTTTAAATCCATAGAAATAATGTTGTCTGACGTTTTGTTAAATCGATCAACAATTGTTCTAATGGTTTCAAGATAAAGCTCTTTTTTTGTTTTGAAATAGAGATAGATTGTACCCTTCCCAATACCAGCCATTATTGCAATTTCATTGATATTTGCACCATCATATCCTTTCTCTGCAAACTCTCTAGCAGCAACTTCAATGATTTCTGTTTTTTTGGGCTTGGTTGCTTCCATTATTCCCCCTCCCCGGGTGACTAGTCACCCATATTATACAATTAATCCTCCAATATAATCAAGTTTTTTATGCAAAACACTCATGAGCGATTTTTACTCACCAACCAAGTATGAAAACACCCACTCATTAATTCGTTATTTTCCCAGAAAAAGAGGGAGGCTCTAGACCTCCTTTTTTTCTATCCCTTCCCATCTCTCCACCACCGTCGCGGTTGCCATGCCGTGACCGATGCAAATCGTTAATAAGCCGTAGCGCCCTTGACGTCGTTCGAGTTCATGAACGAGCGATGTCATGAGTTTGACGCCGGTTGCCCCGAGCGGGTGACCTAAGGCGATCGCACCGCCGTTGACGTTCACTTTCGAGAGCGGTGCGCCAATTTCTTTTTGCCATGCCAATACGACTGGGGCGAACGCCTCGTTAATTTCGACAAGGTCGATATCGTCAATGGTGAGGTTCGCTTTTTGCAACACTTTTTTTGTCGCCGGAATGACGCCGTCAAGCATATATGTCGGGTCCGAGCCGACGACCGTTTGGGCGACGATTTTTGCTTTTGGCTTCAAACCGAGGCGAAGTGCCGTTTCGCGTTCCATCAGTAGTACCGCCGCTGCGCCGTCGCTCATTTGGCTCGCATTGCCGGCAGTAATTTTCCCGTTTTGTTTAAAGACCGGCTTCAACGCCGCCAACGCTTCAAGCGATGTATCTTGGCGCGGCCCTTCATCGGCTGTCACGATGATTTCATTTCCATCTTGGTCAAGCCCTTGAACCGGCACGATTTCTTGGTTGAAGCGGCCCTCTTCTTGCGCCCGAAGCGCACGCTGATGGCTTTCATACGCATATTCATCCAATTGCTCGCGGGTCAATCCGTATTTTTCGGCAATTAATTCCGCAGAAATGCCTTGGTGCACAAATTCGTACTTTTCGTGCAGCGATGGCGGAATCGTCCGCTCATTTCCGTCGCTTAAAATCGGCACTTTCGTCATGCTTTCAACACCGGCGGCAATCGTAATCTCCATATCGCCTGATTTAATTTCTTGGGCGGCGAAATGGATGGCTTGCTGGCCGGAGCCGCACATACGGTTAATTTGCACCGCCGGCACTTCAACCGGAAATCCTGCCTCTAACGCCGCTAAACGCCCGATGTTATATCCTTGCTCGCCAATCGGCGTCACGCAACCCATCACAATATCTTCGATCAACTGTTTTTCTATCCCAGTTCGCTCGACAACTTCATCAAGCACAACTGCCGCTAAATGAACCGGATGTTTGTCGCGAAACACCCCGTTTCGCTTGCCGACAGGGGTGCGTACGGCTTCGACAATCACCACTTCTCGCATGTCTTCCCCTTCTTTCATTGATATGTGTAAAATCCTTTGCCTGTTTTTCGGCCGAGATGTCCCGCCTCGACAAGCTTCCGGAGCGTCTGTGGCGGACGGAACCGGTCGCCATATGCTTCCGTCATATTTTCACTGACAAAAAGCATCGTATCTAACCCGACTAAATCGGCAAGCTCTAATGGCCCCATCGGATAATTGAGCCCAAGGCGAATCGCTTTGTCGATATGCTCGGCGGAAGCGACTCCTTCTTCGTACATGCGAATACATTCAATCATATGCGCCGCGAGCGCCCTTGTTGTCACAAACCCTTGCATATCTTTGACAACGACCGTTTCCTTGCCGATTTCTTCAGACAGTTGTTGAATCACTTCAATTGTTTTTTCGGATGTGGCGACCCCTTTGACGATTTCAATCAATTTCATCACCGGCGCAGGATTAAACCAATGCATGCCGACGACTTGGCTTGGGCGCTTTGTCGCTGCAGCAATGGCCGTCACGCTTAATTCCGACGTATTCGTTGCCAAAATCGTCTCTTGTTTCGTATAGTGATCGAGCTGTTCAAACACTTGTTTTTTCAATGGTAAATGTTCTGGAACTGCTTCAATGACAATATCGGCATCTTTCACCGTTTCTTGTAAATTTGTTTCGGTTTGTATGCGGGAAAGGACATTCGTTGCTTCTTGTTCCGATAATTTGCCTGCTTTGACAAAACGGGCAAGGCTTTTTTGAATCGAATTCACTCCTTTTTCTAACGCCGCTTCAGAAATGTCGTATAAATAAACGGTTTTACCGCCCATCGCTAGCGACTGGGCGATGCCGCTTCCCATTAAGCCAGCACCGATGACAGCAATTGTTTGCACCATTGAACTCCCCCCTTATTGAACATTCGCAAAATAATCACGCAATTGTTCACGCAATTTCATTTTTAAAAATTTTCCGACACTTGTTTTCGGAATTTCGTTCATAAACACAATATCATCCGGAAGCCACCATTTTGCAAACTGCGGCCGTAAAAAATCGTATAGCTCGTCTTTCGTGACCGTTTTTCCTTCTTTGACGACCACGCAAGCAATCGGTCGCTCCTGCCACTGTGGATGCGGTACGGCAACAACGGCCGCTTCAAATACCGCTTCATGCGCCATAAGCGCATTTTCTAAATCGACAGACGAAATCCACTCCCCGCCGCTTTTAATGACGTCTTTTGTACGGTCGACGATTTTAATAAACCCTTCTTCATCAACCGTTACGACATCGCCTGTATATAACCAGCCGTCGCGGAACGCCTCTTTGCTTCGTTCGTCGTTATAATATTCGTCCGCAATCCACGGGCCGCGCAAACATAGCTCTCCCATCTCCGTCCCGTTCCACGCCACTTCGCCGTCTTTACCGATCACTTTCATTTCCACGCCCGGTACAAGAAAGCCTTGTTTCGCGCGAATTTCTAATTTTTCTTCATTTGATACATGTTGTTGATAGCTTTTTAGGCGCGAAAGGACGACAAGCGGGCTCGTTTCCGTCATGCCGTAAGCGTGTACAAACGGGATGCCGTATTTCTCTTCAAAGTCGCGAATCATTCCTTTTGGCGCTGCTGAACCGCCGCATAAAATGCGCGTCACACTGCTTAAATCGTACGATCCTTTCTCCAATTCGTTCAACAAGCCGAGCCAAACGGTCGGCACACCAGCCGCAAGCGTCACTTTTTCTTGTTCCATCAGCTCTGCCAATATTTTCGGCGTAAACGCTGCGCCCGGCATCACTAACGTCGTCCCAAACCAAACGGCGGCAAACGGCAAGCCCCACGCATTCGCATGAAACATTGGCACGACTGGCAACGCGACATCCGATTCCGACAATGCGGCGCTATCGGCAAGCCCTAGCGCCATGCTGTGGAGTACAATTCCTCGATGGGAATATAAAACACCCTTCGGATTTCCTGTCGTCGCTGACGTATAGCACATGCCAGCTGGGCTATGTTCGTCGATGTCTTTGACAAACGAAATCGGCTCCGCTTGTTGTAGTAATTCCTCATAATGGTAAACCGGCGAAAGCGTCGTCTCTGGAAGCGTCGGTTCATCCGTCATGATGATAAACGTTTCGACGTTTATCTCGTCTTTCACCCGTTCAATGAGCGGTAATAAATCGTCATCAATAAGTAGCACTCGATCGTTTGCGTGGTTAATAATGTAAGCGATATGTTGCGGTGACAGGCGAATGTTGATCGTATGCAACACCGCCCCGATTCCCGGAATGGCAAAATACGCTTCTAAATGACGATGATGGTTCCAAGCGAACGTGCCGACACGGTCGCCCGTATTTACGCCAAGTTTTCGTAACGCGCTAGCTAGCTTTCGTGTGCGCTCGCCAATTTCTTTATACGTATGGCGAACAAGGCCATGTTTCATCCGCGAAATGACTTGTTTTTTCGGAAAAAACATTTCAGCACGTTCAAGCATTGTCGCAATATTTAATGGAACGTTCATCATTTGCACTCACTCCTCCATGTTCGTTTAGCTTTGGTGCTCGTGTACGTTTTGTAAAAAAATGTTCGTCGTAGCGAGTTGCTACTTCGATTCGTTCGTTGTCGATATGAATCATTTTTCGGTACATATCGCTCGCAAACCACGTTTTCGCCTCATCCGTTTCTAACACCGGCGCTAAGCAACAATCGACTCGTTCACTAAATTCAATCCACTGTTGCAGCGTTTTCGAGCGAAACCAATGGGTAAGCTCTTGAAATACAGGGTTGTCTTCGCGAGCAGCAGACATATGCCCATCGAGCCACTCCGGCTTGCCGGCTGCGAGACAAAAATTTCTCCAAAAGTGCGGTTCAAGCGCCGCAAGCGACACGTACCGCCCGTCTTTCGTTTCGTACAGATGATACGAAACAATCGTGCCAGCTAATACAGAAATACCGTTTTTTTGTCCGGTATGATGCTCGAGCACAAAATGGTTCGTCATTATCGAAAGCAAGCCGTCAACAAGCGCAAGGTCAATGTAGCGCCCTTTCCCCGTTCGCTCGCGAGCGTATAGCGCAGCGACAATTTGTTCAACGGCATGGATGCTACCGATTAAATCAGCAAGCGTAATCGCCGGATGAACGGGGCGGCCGCTTTGATCTTTTAGTTGCGCCAGCACACCTGTTATCGCCATATAATTTAAATCGTGGCTTCCTAACGATGCATACCGGCTATGCTGACCGTAGCCGCTGATCGAACAGTAAACGATCGACGGGTTGAGGGCATACACATCTTCGTAGCTTAACCCGAGCCGCTTCATCACCCCCGGACGGAAGCTTTCGATCACGACGTCCGCTTGGCAGATGAGCTGCTGAACCGCTTGGAAGTCTTGCGCGTTTTTTAAATCTAAAGCAATGCTTCGCTTATTTTTGTTGTTCGCTTCAAAAATGCAATCGTCGGCAAGCTTCCTCATCATATCCCCTGTTTTCGGCTCGATTTTGATTACTTCCGCGCCTAAATCGGCTAAGCGGAGGCTGGCAAATGGACCAGGGAGATAATGGGAAAAATCGATGACTTTTACTCCTTCTAACAAACGGTCATCCCCTTTCTATATGAGATCGAGGCTTTTTGCAATGATCGTTTTCATAATCTCATTCGTTCCGGCATAAATCGCGCTAACTGGGATGTCGCGGTAGCGTCTTGCAATCTCGTATTCTTCCATATAGCCATAGCCGCCATGAAGTTGCATTCCCTCTGCCGCTATACGTTTGGCCATTTCTGTAATCCACCATTTCGCCATCGATACGTTTGTCACGACATCCTTCCCGTCCATATGTTGTTGAATAACATCATCGAGAAACGTTCGGCCTAATGCGATTTCCGTAGCCATCTCTGCAAGCCGGAATTGGACGGTTTGAAATTGGCTAATTGTTTTTCCAAATGCCGACCGGCTTTTTACATATTTTTTCGTGAGATCAAACATCACTTCTGCAGCCGTTTGCGCGGCAATCGCGACAATAAGCCGCTCTTGCTGCAATTTTTCCATTAAATAGTAAAACCCTTTTCCTTCTTCCCCAAGCAAGTTTTCCACCGGAACTTTCGCGTCGCTAAAAAATAACTCCGCTGTATCTTGGGCATGCAATCCGACTTTTTCTAGCTTCCGACCGCGTGTAAACCCCGGCGTTGTGCGCTCGACGACAAGCAGGCTAATGCCTTTATGCGGCGGATTTGCCTGCGAGTTCGTTTTGCAGACGACGATGACTAAATCGGCATGAATGCCGTTTGTAATGAACGTTTTTTGCCCGTTGACAATATAATGGTCTCCGTTTTTTACTGCTGTTGTCGAAATGCCGGCTAGATCCGAACCGGCACCCGGCTCTGTCATCGCAATGGCCGTCACAATTTCCCCTGACACGCATTTCGGCAGCCATTTTTTCTTTTGTTCTTCTGTTCCGTACGACGCGATGTACGGGACGACGATGTCATTATGCAAGCCGATGCCGACAAGGCTTGACCCCACTTTTTCCAGTTCTTCATTCATCACGACCGAATAGCCAAAATCCGCGCCAAACCCACCGTATACTTCCTCGACCCACGGGCAAAGGAACCCGTTCTCCCCCATTTTCCGCCAAAATTCACGCGGAATCATTCCTTTCTTTTCCCATTCTGCGTAAAACGGGTATGCTTCTTTTTGTAAAAATTTACGGAACGCATCACGGAACATGTGATGCTCTTCGCGTAAATAAGTTGCTGCCATCTTGTCACCCTCTTACGATTGCGTCGCTTTTTTCATTTGTTCGCGAAGCAGAAATTTTTGGATTTTTCCGCTTGCATTCCGCGGCAAAGCGTCGACAAAGTAATACGCGCGCGGCCGTTTATACGGAGCAAGCCGGTCGCTGTTTTTGCAAAACTGATCAAGTTCTTCGGCGGTGACGTTCGGATCTTTTTTGACAACAAATGCCACAACTTTTTCGCCCCACATTTCATCTGGCTCTCCAAGAACAGCCACATCAAGCACTCCTTTATGTTCATATAACACATCTTCCACTTCACGCGGGTACACGTTTTCGCCGCCGCTAATAATCATGTCATCGACGCGGTCGGCCACATATAAATAGCCGTCCTCATCCATGTACCCTAAGTCGCCGGAATGATACCAGCCTTTGTATAACGCTTTTTCTGTCGCTTCTTCACGATTGTAGTAGCCGACCATCATGCACGGACCTTTGACGATAATTTCGCCGACTTGCCCCGGTGGCAAGATGTCATCCGGGTCGGACGGGCCGTCTTCACGAGGTTGGACGATGCGAATTTCATGGTTTAGGCAAGCGCGGCCAGCCGATCCGGCTTTTGTTAATTGTTCATCTTCCAATAAAAACGTTACGGCCGGTCCCATTTCCGTCATGCCGTACGCTTGGATTAAATCGATCCCTAATCGCTCTTTACATTCTTTGACAAGAACAGGCGCCATCGGAGCCGCCCCGTACAGGCCGATACGAAGCGACGATAAATCGTAATCAGAAATTTTCTCTTGCAAGAGCATATTCCACATCGTCGGCGCGGCGAATAATACGGTAATTCGCTCTTGCTCAATGACTTTCAATACTTGTTTCGGGTCGAAATGATGAACAATAACATTTGTTGCGCCGGCGTGAACGCGCGGAAGGAAGCAACAATGCAATTCGGCGCAATGAAACATTGGCGCAGTGACAAGCCCTCGTTCCGTATCACGAATGCGCATGACGGAGTTGCAAATCAAGCTTTGCTCGATCATATCGCGATGGCGATGCATCACTCCTTTTGGCCGTCCGGTTGTCCCGCTTGTGTACATAATCGCATACAAATCATTTTCTGATACATCAATGTGTGGAAGTTCGGCTGAAGCTGCTTGGATTCGTTCGTGGTAATGAGCTGCATAAGCTGGCGGATCTGCATCAATATACCAAAATGAAATGTGAGGAAATTTGTGATGAATAGGCGCGATTTGCGGTTCAACCGCTTTTTCAAATAGAACAATTTTCGGGGATGCATCCGTTAAAATGTAAGCGATTTCTTGCGATTTCAAGCGAAAATTAATCGGGTTGAATACCGCACCGATTTTCGCGCAAGCAAAAAAGGCCGTGGCCAATTCAGCTGTATTAAATAGCACGGTGGAAACACGATCTCCTTTTCTTACTCCCGCTTTCAAGAAAACGCTTGCAAGAGCGTTCACTTCTTGCTCCCATTGCTCGTACGTGTACCGAAGCCCTGTCCGGATATCGACAAGCGCTTCTTTTTTCGGAAATTTTCTTACCGTTTGTGCAAACACTTCGCCAATCGTCATGTACAAAGCAAGCCCTCCTTTAATATTTTATTCAAATAATTCTAAAAATAATGTATATTCTGTTCTTTTTCACTACATTCTACATCGTTTCGAAAAAACCCTTCTTCAATTAAAAGAAAAAATAAGGAAGGGAACACCTTCCTTTACAGTCGGATGATTAAATCGCGGTCGCGGATGAGCGTCAATTCTTTTTTATCATAACGTCCTTCATAAAGCAGACGGACTGCCTGCTTGCGAATCGCTTTTTCAATTAAGTTGCGGATATAGCGGCCGTTGCTAAATTTTTTCTCTTTTTTTGTTTCAAGCAATTCTTCAATATGGTTGTATAATTTGCGCTCGGCCTCAAATGTAAACTCGTATTCACGCTCCCGCAACATTTGTTTGGCGATTTTCACTAATTCATCAACTGTATAATCAGGAAATTCGATGATTAATGGAAAGCGGGATGGCAATCCTGGATTTAGTGAAAGAAAATAGTCCATTTCCGCCGGATAACCCGCTAAAATGACGACTAAATCTTCACAATGATCTTCCATTCCTTTTACTAACGTATCAATCGCCTCTTTCCCAAAATCTTTCTCGCCGCCACGCGCTAATGAATAGGCTTCATCAATAAATAAAATGCCGCCGCGCGCTTTTTTAATCAAGTCGCGCGTTTTGTTGGCCGTATGGCCGATGTACTCGCCGACTAAATCCGCCCGTTCCGCTTCGATAAAATGCCCTTTGGATAATACGTTCATTTCAAAAAATAGTTTTCCTAATAAGCGGGCTACCGTTGTTTTTCCTGTTCCTGGATTTCCTTTAAAAATCATATGAAGGGCTTGCTTATTCGATTTTAATCCGTTTTCTTTTCTCATTTTATTAATATATAGCCATGCATAAATTTCTTTCACAATTTTTTTGACGTTTTCGAGCCCAATGAGCTGATCGAGTTCTTTTTGAATATCTTTTAATATAGCATGCTGTTCGTAATCAATTCCTTCGCTACGCTCCTCTTTTACTAAATGGTTCATATTTTTCGAGTTTAAGACAATGTTAATTTGTCCTTTTGCTTTGTTCATCGTTACTTCTGACAACGATTGTCACCTCGCTTTTATGGTGCTTTACTTTTTTCAGTATACGTCTGTTCATCCATCTTTGTGACAAATGCCTATCGGTGTTTCCCAACATCGCGCGCTTTTTTAAGAACGTTTCTTTAACACTAGTGTTGATTATCCATTATTTTACTAAAAAACATAGAATCATATGGCTGACCATAAGCTTTTCTGCCTTTTCCTCGAACAAGAACGCCGGCGGGCAAATGTAATTTGCCCGCAAAGCGTTCATTGTTCGAGGAGGGCATGCGTGCGCATGCCCAGTCGGCAAACGAACCGTTTGCCGACAACGGCAGAAAAGCTAGGAATAGAGCGATGTCAACTGGTTTTTATTGGTTAATCAACACGCCTGTTTCTTTAATATTGTATTCACCTTTTTTACCGTTTACGAAAACAAAATCGCCCGCTCTAGCGTGGAGCGGACGACCTTATGTGTTTATTGAATTTCAAGCTGAACGTTTTTTTCCGGTGCAAACGTAGAAATCGCATGCTTATAAATGAGCTGCTGTTTTCCTTGAACTTCTAAAAGTACGGTAAAATTGTCAAAGCCTTTCACCAAACCCCGAAGCTGAAATCCGTTAAGTAAAAATACCGTTACTTGCGTGCCGTCTTTGCGCAATTGGTTTAAAAATTGATCTTGAATGTTGATGGATGTTTTCATGAATTAGCCTCCTCTTTTCTCTCTACCTATTTTTATATATTCGTCTTTAGTTGAAGCTTTCCTTCTATGTATTGTAAAATTTCATCCCGTTTCTCGGAAAATTTAGAGAGATCAGTCATATCGAACCAGCGAACAGGCATTTTATTGCGAAACCATGTCAGCTGCCGCTTCGCATAACGCCTCGAATTTTGTTTGAGCTGTTCAATCGCCTCTTCTAACGAAAGTTGTCCGTCTAAATAAGCGTAAATTTCTTTATAACCGATCGCTTGAATGGACTGGCAGTCGCGAATGCCGCGGTCGTATAACGATTTTACTTCTTCAAGCAATCCGGCAGCCATCATTTGATCAACCCGCTCATTAATGCGACGGTATAGTTGTTCTCGCTCCATTGTCAGTCCGATAATCGCTACATCATATAGGAGTTCGGGCGTCTGTGTTTGTTGCCATTCGGTCATCGTTTTTCCTGTGCAATGGTAAATTTCGAGCGCTCGAATGACGCGCCGTATATTGCGGGGATGGATGCGTCCAGCGCTTTCCGGATCAACGTCTTTTAGTGTTTCATAAAGGGTCATTTCTCCTTTTTCTTCCGCGATGCGGTACAAATGCTGACGGTACGTTTCATCGGAAGGCGCATCGGAAAAACGATAGTCGTAAATCACCGATTGAATATAAAGTCCAGTCCCACCAACGATCATCGGCAGTTTGCCACGCCTTGTAATCTCTCGAATTAAAGGACGGACGAGCTGTTGAAATTCAGCGACGGAAAATGATTCGTCTGGAGCTTTCATGTCAATTAAATGATGCGGAATCCCTTCCATTTCTTCACGCGTAATCTTTGCTGTGCCGATATCCATTCCTTTATAAACTTGCATCGAATCGCCGCTAATAATTTCTGCATTGAGCCGTTTCGCGAGTTCAATGCTCATTTTCGTTTTCCCCACAGCGGTCGGTCCGATTAAAACGACAAGTTTCTCTCCCATGGGAATCACTACTTTCTGCATCGTGTCACATTGATTTATTATATCCAAGTAAAGGGAATTTTATCACGATTTTCGGCAAGAAAAAAGAGTTCTCGATCTCTTTTTTCTTGCCATCCGACTACGATATTTTAAATTTTTGAATGAGTTGTTGCAATTCTTCAGCCATTTTAGATAAAGCGACCGCGGAAGCAGAAATTTCTTGCATCGACGCCAGCTGCTCTTCCGTTGCTGCCGAAACTTCTTGCGTTCCTGAAGCTGCTGATTCGGCAATTTTACTAACCAATTGCATCGATTGTACAATTTGTTCAGCACCTGTAGATATTTGTTGGACAGAGGCGGAAACTTCTTGAATTTGTACCGCCACTTCTTCAATCGCGTTTTTAATTTCGACAAACGATTCGCCCGCTGTATGAATCACAACAATTCCGTTTGATGCTTCTTTTGTTGCGATCTCCATTGATTGAACAGCTTCATTCGTTTCTTGTTGAATGGCAGTAATAAGCATTGAAATTTGCTGTGCAGATTGCGCGGATTGTTCGGCTAGCTTTCGCACTTCGTCCGCTACAACGGCAAATCCCCGCCCATTTTCTCCTGCTCTTGCTGCTTCAATCGCTGCATTTAATGCTAGCAAATTCGTTTGTTCCGCAATTCCCGTAATCACTTCAATAATTTGTCCAATTTGCTTCGAACGTTCACCTAATCCTTTGACGACGTTCGCTAATCCTGTTACGGTTTGATTGATCGAGTTCATTTGTTCCACAGCAGTTTGAATCGTTTGGCTGCCTTGCAACGCTCTTTCGGAGGCTCCTCCTGCGATGATTGCTGCGTTTTGTGAACGTTCAGCAATATGCTGTACCCCAGCGGACATTTGTTCAACTGTCCGGGATGTTTCCTCTACGCTTTCTACCTGCTTTTCCATCCCTAAAGCGACATCTTGCATGTAACGGTAATTTGCTCCGTCGCTTTGCTTGTTTGTTCTGCGCTTGCTGTCAACTCTTCGGATGAAGCGGCCACTTGTTCAGCGTTTGTCGCCACTTGCTGAATGACTTCACGCAAATGTTGAGACATTTGATTAAAAGCGGTTGCTAGTTCACCAATTTCATCGCTGTTTTTCACTGCAATGGCTTCGCCTGTAAGATCGCCTGCTGCAATGCGTTTCGCTGCTTCTGAAACAGCGACAACAGGACGGGAAATGATTCGGCTAATATAATAGGCCACGATCACTCCGACAAACAAAGCAATAAGACCGAATGTAAGCATCCATATTTTTGCTGCATCAACACTTGCTGATGTCGCATTATTCGTTTGATTTACCTCTGTTTGTTCTATCTTCGCTAGTTGTTCAACCGTTGTTTCAAACTGCTTGGTAATCTCTCTTCCTTTCGTTGCCACTAATTGCGTATACTCATTCACCTTATTTTGCTGTTTTAATTGAAAAGCTTCTTGTCCGAATTGATAAAATTGCTGCTCTAGTTTATCTAACTGCTGAAGAAACGACTTTGCTTCTGGATGATCAAGTTTTTGCGCTAATTCGCTGCTCAATTTTTTGTAATCATCGTGCGCTTGATTAAAGTTCGTTAATGACGTATCATCGCCAATGAGCAAATACCCGCGCATACTACCTTGTTCACGCCGAACGATCACTTGTAATTCTTTTACCGCAATTAATGATTGGACTTTATTGTTCATTAATTGCATATGATTGTTAACAGATGTCATTTCATAATAAGCGATGACGACAACGGCTGCTAAAATGACTAACACAGCTGAAAAGCCGGCAAATAATTTTTTACGCACTGTCATCTTCACAAAAAGCGCCTCCATTCAATTCATATTTTATCAAGCAGCATGCAAACAATCATCACCATTTCTCTCTTCTCTTTTTTTATCGGATTAAACGAGTACAGTATTTATAACGTTCGATTAAATTCTTTTTTCCTTCATCATCTTGCTCTCTCGAATAAAAAAGGAAGTCAATAGCGCCACGATGCTGCCAATAAAACCGAATAAAAACAATTGGTGAATTCCGGTCATCAAACTAGCCGCTTTCGTTAAAAATGCTCCCATGATCGTGACCCCGATCGCTGTACCAATATTACGACAAAACATGAAAAACGACGTCGCAATTCCTTTTTCATGCGCATCAGCTAGCTGTTGTGAACCAATGATTCCGACTGTCGAAGTAAGGCCGAATGATAACCCTTGAATGAACATCGCCAAAAATACGTAAAAAAAGCCGCTCTGTTCATTTAAAAACGCAAGCAGTACGCCGCATAGAACAAGAAGAACGTTGCCGATGATTAACAATTGACGGTATCCGTATCGCAAAATCCATTTTCCTGCCGGCACGGCCATGATCATCCAGCCCATTGACATTCCAAGAAGCACAATGCCGCTCATTAGCACCGATTCATGGGCGATCTGTTGTAAAAAAAGAGGAATGTAGCTTGCTGTTCCAAATAAAGCCATAGAGCTGATAAACCCATTTAAATTCATCCATTTTAACGTCGGGTGCTGCACTAATGATAACGGAACGAGCGGTGAAGTTTGCTTTTTTTCATATATGTAAAACACAACTAAAAGCAAGGCTCCGATTACCGCATATACGGATTGATGACTTTCCACCACTGTCACAAGCAAAAGCAGGCTGATCGCCAGCGCAAACAAAATCGCTCCTATGTAGTCAACAACTGCTCTTTTCGGCTCGTATACTTCCTTATATGGCATCAGTGTTAATAAAGAAAGAAGACAAATTGGAATATTGACATAAAAAATCCAGCGCCATGACAAATATTCGACGAACAATGATCCTAACAGCGGTGCAAGGACTGCAGCAATTCCCCACATTGCGGTAAAAAAGGCTTGGATTTTCCCGCGTTTTTCAACCGGAAACAAATCCCCCGCAATAATAGCAGGAAACGGCATCATAAATCCTGCGCCAATCCCTTGGACAGCACGGAAAATAACGAGCTGAACCATATTTTGCGACATTCCGCACAACAGCGAACCAATGAGAAAAAGTCCAATTCCGAAACTAAATACTTTCTTTCGCCCAAAAAGATCCGACAGTCTTCCCGCAATTGGCGACAGAACGGTTGTTGTAATCATATAAGAAGCAAACGACCACGCATAAAGCGAAAAACCTCCTAGTTCTTTAGCAATAATCGGCATTGTCGTATTCATAATCGTTGTGTCCATTGAGGCAATAAGCATCGCCAGAACGATGCTCACCATTACCGACATTCGGCTGTTCATTGCATAGCCCCCTCTTTTTCTCTATTGCTTGAATACTTTATTTTACATGATTGATTTGTTTTTCTAAAAAGAAATGCTTTCATTCATAAATCAAAAGCCCTTTCCTTGCATAGAAAGAAAGGACTGTAACCTCTCCTCGTTTTATGCCATTTACGACGCAATCCATATCGAGCTTTTTCACTTACATCACTCTCTTAAACATTTTCTCAAGCTCGTACGTCGAAAAATGAATGATAATCGGCCGGCCGTGCGGGCATGTGAATGGATCCGCCGCTTTTCGGAGCGATTCGAGCAAGGTGAACATTTCGTCATGGCGCAAATGATGGTTTGCTTTAATCGACTGCTTGCAGCTCATGATAATCGCCGCTTTTTCACGCAGTTGCTTGAGATCGATCTTTTTCATTTCTAATACTTGCTGGATCATTTCTTCAATAATCATGGCCTCCTCTCCTTTTGGAAACCATGAAGGATGCGCACGAACAATAAACGTGTTATTGCCAAACGGCTCGAGAAATACACCGCATTTGGCTAATTCCTCAAGATGGGACTCAATGAGCACGTATTCGTTTGCAGCGTATTCGAACGTAAGCGGCACGAGCAATTGTTGCACTTCATTCGTCACTTCACCGAGTTTTTCGCGGAAATATTCATATTTAATCCGCTCTTGAGCCGCATGTTGGTCAATAATATACAATCCGTTCTCGTTTTGCGCCAAAATATAGGTGCCGTGCATTTGCCCAATCGGATAAAGCGGCGGAATTCGTTCTTTTTGGCGATCGTCCGCTTCTTCGCTTTCTATCTTAAAAATCGGTTCCTGTTGCACGTCTTCATTGTCCAACGATTCCTCTGTTCGGACATCGATTTCTTCCTTCAAAAATGATGGATTCAATGGCTTTTCCTTTTCCGCGATCGCCACCTGTCGCACAACCGGGGCTGCCGCCGGTTCTTTGGCAACATGCTCAAACGAAAACACTCGTTGCTCTGTTTTCGGCTTTTCCGGCCGCTTGACCGTCATTTCTGGAATGAGCGTTCTTGATTGGAACGCCTGACGAATCGCGGTTTCAACCAATTCGTTCAATTCCGCTTCTTTACTGAAACGCACTTCTAGTTTTGCCGGGTGAACGTTAACATCCACTAAAATCGGATCCATCTCGACCGAAAGCAGCACGATCGGATAGCGGCCGATCGGCAAAAGGGTATGATACCCTGATTCGATCGCTTTCATTAACGGCATATTCCGCACGTAGCGGCCGTTGACGATCGTCGACATATAATTTCGCGAAGCGCGCGTCACCTCAGGCAACGAAATGTAGCCTTTTACAATAAAATCAAGCGACTCCGCTTGAATTGGGATCATTTTTTTCGCCACCTCGACCCCATAAATAGCGGACAATACGTGCCGCACATCGCCGTTTCCGTTCGTATAAAGAAGCGCTTTGCCGTGATGGCGCAAACGGAACGAAATATGAGGATGGGCTAGCGCCAACCGGTTGACGACATCGGTGACGTGACCAAGTTCCGTATGAACGGTTTTCATATATTTCAAGCGCGCCGGCGTATTGAAAAAAAGATTAGCGACGGTAATTTCGGTTCCTTTCCGACTGCTTGTCCGCTCGTGCTTTACGAGTTGACCACCTTTTAACAACACGAGCGTTCCTGGTCCGTTGCCTGTGCTCGTTTTCATTTCCACTTCAGCTACGGAGGCGATGCTCGGCAGCGCCTCGCCACGAAATCCGAGCGTGCGAATCCGGAATAAATCATGTTCATCTTTAATTTTGCTTGTCGCATGGCGCTCAAACGCTAAAAGACAATCTTCCTCTTCCATTCCATCGCCATTATCGATGATGCGGATTTTCGCAAGGCCTGCTTCTTCGAGTTCCAATTCAATGACCGTACTGTTGGCGTCAATTGCATTTTCGACAAGCTCCTTTACAACCGAGGCAGGACGCTCGACGACTTCTCCCGCCGCAATTTTATTCGATAGATGATCATCGAGTTTACGAATTTTCCCCACAGCCCCGCCTCCTTACTTCAGTAGCTTTTGAATTTCGTATAATTGATTTAGTGCCTGCAGCGGTGTCATTTCTAGTAAGTTGAGCGACTGAAGCGCTTGAAGCGCTCGCTTCTCTTTTTTTGAAATCGATGGTTCTTTCGGCTTCGGTTCTTCAATAAACATGCTTAACTGCTCAAACGGCTCTTGGGTGAGCTCACGTTCAGCCGGCTTATATGCTCGTACCGGTTGTTGCTCCAATTCCGCTAAAATTTTCTTCGCCCGTTCGATTAATTCTGGCGGCAACTCTGCTAATTCTGCGACGTGAATGCCGTAGCTTTCGTCCGCTGGTCCGTCCTCGATTTTATGTAGAAAGACAACTTTCCCGTTTTCTTCCACAGCGCTCACATGAACATTTTTCAATTTCCAAAGCGACTGCTCGAGCACGGTCAGTTCGTGGTAATGCGTGCTGAATAGCGTTTTTGCGCCGATTTTATCATGAATGTATTCAATCATCGCTTGTGCTAACGCCATGCCGTCGTACGTGGACGTGCCGCGCCCGATTTCATCAAATAAAATAAGACTGCGAGATGTCGCATGAACGATCGCGTTGCGCGCTTCTAACATTTCCACCATAAACGTGCTTTGGCCGGACACTAAATCATCCGCTGCGCCGATGCGGGTAAACACTTGATCAAAAATCGGCAATACTGCTTCGTCGGCCGGAACGAAACAGCCGATTTGCGCTAAAATAGCGGTTAGCGCAATTTGGCGCATATACGTGCTTTTCCCGGACATATTCGGTCCAGTAATGAGCAATATTTCTCGTTCTTCGTTCATGAAACAGTCGTTTGGCACATATATTTGTGCTCCGAGCACTTTTTCGACGACCGGATGGCGTCCGTTTTTCACCACTAATTCGCGAGTATTAGAAAAACGCGGCTTTGTATAGCGGTTTTCTTCACTCACTGTCGCAAAACATTGCAGCACATCAAGCTGGCTAATGATTTTCGCTAATTTTTGCAAGCGAGGGATAAACTGTTTGACTTGTTCGCGAATGGAAACAAAAAGCTGATACTCTAATTCCATGCTTTTTTCTTCTGCTTCTAAAATAAGCGCTTCTTTTTCTTTTAGTTCTTGCGTAATAAACCGCTCCGCATTGGCAAGCGTCTGTTTTCGTTCGTAGCGCCCTTCCGGCAATAAATGAAGGTTCGCTTTCGTCACTTCAATATAGTAACCAAATACGCGGTTATAGCCGATTTTCAACGATTTAATTCCCGTCAATTCCCGTTCTTTGCTTTCAAGCTGGGCAATCCATGTTTTTCCGTTGCGGCTTGCATCACGAAAGCGATCGAGCATTTCATGATAGCCGTCTTTAATGATCCCTCCTTCTTTCACAGAAAGCGGCGGATTGTCTTGAATCGCTTTTTCTAAAAGGTCGACTAATTCGCTGCAAGCGTCAATGCTGCGAGCAAGCTCTTTCGCATCGTCGTTGTCAAGTTTTTCAACAAGCGTTTGAATGTCCGGCACTTGTTTGAGCGATTTTTTCAACTGGATTAAATCGCGGGCGTTGACATTGCCAAACGCCACGCGGCCGGCTAGCCGCTCTAAATCATACACATCGCGAAGCAAATCACGCAATTCTTGCCGCTCAAAATAATACTCTAGCAACGTTTCCACCATATTCAAACGCCGCTCGATTTTCTCACGGTGTAGCAACGGCCGGTCGATCCATTGCTTTAATAAACGGCCACCCATCGCCGTCATCGTTTCATCAAGCAGCCATAAAAGCGAACCTTTTCGTCCTTTTGTACGAATCGTTTCTGTCAATTCAAGATTTCGTTTCGAATAAACGTCCATTTTCATATATTGAGCGATTTCGTACACTTGCACCGGCTGCAAATGGTCGAGGCTCCGCTTTTGCGTTTTGACTAAATAGTTGAATAAACGAGCAAATGTCACTTGCCATTTTTCTTCGCTTAATGAACGAACGACTTCGTGTGGGAAGCCTGTCAGTGCGACGTCATCTTCATACGAAATCGTTACATCATACCGTTCTTTTAATTTTTCGCACATCTCATCAGAAAAATTGGAAGCAACGACGACTTCGCGCGCCCCGATCGCATATAGCTCATTCAACACCTCTTCGAATGAAGCAAGCAACGTCAGCCGGCTTTCTCCAGTGGATAAGTCAGCATAGGCAAATCCGTATGTACCGTCGGCAAACGCTGTCACCGTTGCTAAATAGTTATTTTCTTTTTCCGACAACTGCTTCCCTTCCATCACCGTTCCTGGCGTGATGAGCTGAACGACTTCGCGGCGTACGACCCCTTTGGCCGTTTTCGGATCTTCGACTTGTTCGCAAATCGCGACTTTATATCCTTTTTGAATCAACTGTTCAATATATCCTTGCGCAGAATGATACGGAACGCCACACATCGGGATGCGCTCGTCGGTACCACCATCGCGGCTTGTCAACGTAATTTCTAGTTCGTGCGCTGCTTTTACCGCATCATCAAAAAACATCTCATAAAAATCGCCGAGGCGAAAAAATAAAAAGGCATCTGGATATTGTGCCTTAATGTCTAAATATTGTTGAATCATTGGCGTATACGTAGCCATTTTTCTCCTCCAACTCTTCCCTTGCTTTTCACTTTCGCCTTTTTATTATAGCAAGCAACAAAAGAAAAAACTAGGAAAGAAGCTTCCTAGTTAATCATCGTCTCCGAGAAGCAAGTCCGGAGTTAAATTTTCTAGCTCTTCGTCCACATCGTAGTCAAAATCGTCTTCTTCATCGCGGCCGTCTGGATGAATGGCTACCCATACTTTCGTTTCGCCAATGACTTCGGCCGCAAACTCTTTTTCGACTTGTACAACAATTTTATTACCGCTTGACGCGATCGTACACTCTAAACAATTTGGTTGCTGGATGACGCGAACGAAAATGTCATGATCATCGCTAACAACATTTTCGTCATCGCGATATTTTAACCGCACGACCGCCGTATACGAAACCGTTTCGCTGACCACTTCGGTCTTCGTATTGTTATGATACGAATACCAGACGTTCACGTCATAATGCCCGTGAATTTCGATCGTACGACCGCGCTTTTTCGCATCATAGCGATGGTTAATAATCCAGCAGCCTAAAATGCTTGACGGACGATTCGGCGCGGTAATGGTATGTGTTGATTGCACGAATTTGCGCCCTTTGGCCACCACTGCTTTTGTAATAATCTCTCTGTATTCAGACATGCGAGCAAACCCTCCTCCAATGGATCTTCATTTCATCCTATGCATCACTGCGCCTAATGTGCACATAAATTTTATAAATAAATCCGTATAGTTCATTGTATGCGGGTTTGCCCGAATATGTGCCTATTTTTTCGAAAAGCGGAGAACGGTCCTTGACGAAAGCCAAGGAAACATCCGACGGAAGCGAAAGCTTTCGACGAGACGTGCCTCGCACGTCGACGGAGAAAGCAAAAGCGGAGGAGGATGTTAGTTCGCAGCTAGACAAAGAAAAGCGGAGGCAACTGTCCAGCCCCGGCTGGCAAATGAAAAGACGCCCTTAAGAAGGCGTCTTTCATTAATGATGACAACCGCACCCGTGGTCGTTTTTGATTTGCGCACCCGTTTCGCCGCGCAACAAATCGCCGCCAGTCGACGTAATAATTTCATCGGTGACGGTTTTTGAAATCGTCGAAGCGACTAATTGCAAAAGATCGTTCACTTCCGTTTGCGATTGTTGAAATTCATCGACGATCGGAATTTGCGAAAGCTGTTCGTAAATCGCATCAATTTCCGCTTCTACTTTTTTCAACGCTTCATGTTTACCGTAATGTTGCAAGTTGACCGCTTGCTTTTGTAGCGATTTAATTTGTTGAATCATGGCACGCACTTTTTCGTTTTGGTTGATCTTTTCTTCCGCGCGTTTGAAAAAATCGACTTCTTCCGTTTCGGCGATCATTTTCGCCAATTCTTTCGCCTGTGCTAAAATTTCATCTCTTGTGTACTTTGCCATTTTAGTTCACCTCGACCGCTTCTTCTACCATTTCTCCGTTTAATGTCCATGTTTTCGCTTCTGTAATGCGCACTTTCACGAGCTTGCCGATCGCCGATTTCGGACCGGTGAAGTTGACAAGCTTATTTTTGCGCGTATAGCCGGCAAGGACATCCGGATTGTTTTTGCTTTCGCCTTCTACTAATACTTCGACAATCTTGCCTTCATATTCCTTCAATTTTTTCGCAGAAATTTCATTGACGAGCGCATTTAACCGCTGCAATCGTTCTTTTTTCACTTCCATCGGTACGTTATCTTCCATTTTCGCTGCCGGCGTTCCTTCGCGTGGCGAATAAATAAACGTATACGCCGAATCAAATTCGACTTCGCGGTAAAGCGACAACGTTTCTTCAAATTGTTCTTCCGTTTCGTTCGGGAAGCCGACGATAATGTCCGTTGTTAACGAAACATCCGGAATCGCCGCCTTAATTTTGCGGACAAGCTCTAAATATTGTTCACGCGTATATTTGCGCGCCATCATTTTTAATACTTCAGTGCTTCCGGATTGAACCGGTAGATGAATATGTTCGACTAAGTTGCCGCCTTTCGCAAGCACTTCAATTAAACGGTCATCGAAATCGCGCGGATGGCTTGTCGTAAAGCGGATGCGCGCCACGTCAATTTTGCGAAGTTCGTCCATTAAATCGCCCAGGCCGTATTTCATGTCGGTAAAATCTTTTCCGTAAGCGTTCACGTTTTGGCCAAGGAGCGTAATTTCTTTATAGCCTTGCGCTGCTAAATGACGCACTTCTTGAATGATGTCTTCCGGACGGCGGCTCCGTTCTTTTCCGCGCGTATACGGCACGATGCAGTACGTACAAAACTTGTCGCAGCCGTACATAATATTGACCCATGCTTTAATGTTGCCTTTGCGCACTTTTGGAAGGTTTTCGATGACGTCGCCTTCTTTTGACCATACTTCGACGACCATTTCTTTCGACATATACGCTTCTTTTAAAATATACGGCAAACGATGAATGTTGTGTGTGCCAAAAATCATATCGACGTATTGGTATTGCTTCAAAATTTTATTGACAACCGATTCTTCTTGCGACATACAGCCGCACACACCGAGAAGCAAGTCTGGGTTGTTTTGTTTGAGCGGCTTTAAATGCCCGATTTCACCAAATACTTTATTTTCCGCATTTTCACGGATGGCACATGTGTTCAACAAAATGACGTTCGCCTGTTCCGGTCGATCCGTCGGTTCGTATCCAAGCGCCATAAAGATGCCGGCCATGACTTCTGTGTCATGTTCGTTCATTTGGCAACCGTACGTGCGGATGTAAAACTTGCGTCCGTTCCCCATGCCGCGAAACTCTTCCGGAATCGTAAAGTCTTTATGATACTTGACTTCTTCTTTTCCGCGTTTTTTCGCGTCTTTTAAGCTCGGCGGAATAAACACGGTCGAAAAGTATTTCTCATAATCTTTACTCGTCTTTTGCTTTAATACATCCAAGGCGGATTTTTTGTCCGTTGGATGATCCGTTGTTTGAATGTGTCCTGTTTGTTCTAGTCGTTGTTTTTCGTTCATAACAATCTCCTTTCTATCTTTTCAAACGCATTGCACACTATCATAGTATATAATTTGTGAGCACGTGAAACAATAGCGTTCATAAAATTGTTATTCAAGGTTATCCCCGAACAGTTTATGATAACAAAAAACTCCTAGACGGGCAATGCCCGTCTAGGAGTAAGTTTTTCCATTACATAAATTCGGCAACAAGCTGATCGAATTTTTCTTTGCTTAATTGCAAATCTGCATGGGCAAGCGGTGTTTCGCTGTAGCCATGGATAAGATCTTGATACGATTTTTGTTCTTTGTTTTGGTAAATAAGCCCTGTCACAAGCCCTTTATGTTTCATCAATGTTTGCATCGCCATGTCACGATTGGATGGATCATAGCCTTCGATCGTGCTCAAGCTGACTAAGTGTTCTTTGAACCAGTCATATGTGTTCACTTTGTTGTACGTGACGCAAGGGCTGAATACGTTAATTAAAGAAAAGCCTTTATGTTTAATACCTTCTTCAATGAGCTGAGTCAATTCTTTTAAATCGCTTGAGAAGCTTTGCGCCACAAAGGTTGCGCCTGCGCTGAGCGCCATTTCCATGATGGAAAGAGCTGGTTCTACTGACCCTTGCGGTGTGCTTTTTGTTTTAAAGCCGACATCGCTTCGCGGTGATGTTTGACCTTTCGTTAATCCGTAAATTTGGTTATCCATGACGATATACGTAATGTCAATGTTGCGGCGGATCGCATGGATTGTATGGCCCATCCCAATCGCAAATCCGTCGCCGTCACCGCCTGCGGCAATCACTGTTAAGTCGCGGTTCGCCATTTTTACCCCTTGTGCAATTGGCAATGCCCGGCCGTGAATGCCGTGGAAGCCGTAAGAATGAATGTAGCCAGAAATTCGTCCGGAACAGCCGATACCGGAAATGACCGCTAGCTGATGTGGCTCTAAACCGACATTTGCCGCGGCCCGCTGAATCGCTGCTTGTACCGAGAAGTCACCGCAACCTGGACACCAGTTCGGTTTCACGTCATTACGAAACTCCTTAAACGTCGCCATGATTATAACAACTCCTTGCATTTTGTATAAACTTCGTTCGGCAAGAACGGGTTGCCGTCGTATTTTAAGACGCTTACAATTTTGTCTGCGTGTCCGACATTCATTTTTAACAAGCTAGCTAATTGGCCTGTTGCGTTATGCTCCACGACGATGACTTTTTTCGCCGCTTGTACAAGCGGTAATACTTCGTCCGTCGGGAACGGATGAACGAGACGAACGTGCGCATGGTTCACTTTGAAACCATCTAGCTCAAGGCGTTCCATCGCTTCTTCGATCGCCCCACGCGTCGAATTAAAACCGACGAGCAATACGTCTGCTTCTTCGTGTTTGACTTGTTTATGAACCGGCGTATTAAATTTCAAATGTTTCAATTTCCGTAAACGTTTGTCCATTTGCGCGATGCGGTTTGCTGCGACTTCGGACGGTTTTCCTGTTTCCGCATGTTCGACCCCTGTTACGTGGTGAATGCCGTTTGGCGTTCCTGGAAGCACACGCGGCGAAATGCCGTCTTCTGTCACTTCGTAACGTTTGAAGTTCTCTTTACCTGGGAGCTCTGGAAGTTCGCCAGTCACTAATTTGCCGCGGCGAATCTCGATTTTGTCGTATTCAAGCGGTTCGACCGTTTGCTTTCCGAGCGAAAGCTGCAAGTCCGATAAAACGATGACCGGACATTGATATTCTTCCGCTAAGTTAAACGCTTCGACTGTATCATAAAACGCTTCTTGCACTGTGCTTGGCGCGATCACAATTTTCGGGATTTCGCCGTGCGTGCCGTAAATCATCGCCATTAAGTCGGACTGTTCTTGCTTTGTCGGTAATCCTGTACTTGGGCCACCGCGTTGCGTATCAACAATGACAACCGGCGTTTCCGTCATGCCGGCAAGACCGATTGCTTCCATCATGAGTGAAAGCCCTGGTCCAGCGGACGCAGTTAATGTGCGCACCCCTGCATAGTTCGCACCGATCGCCATCGTACAAGCTGCGATTTCGTCTTCTGTTTGAATGACGGCACCGCCTAATGATGGAAGTTTTTTAATTAAATATTCCATAATTTCGGATGCTGGAGTAATCGGGTACGCAGCCATGAAACGAGCGCCGCCAGCAAGCGCGCCAAGCGCGATCGCATCGTTTCCGATCATGAACATGCGCTTCTTCCCGTCCGCTTTTTCCAGCTTCATCATTTGGATATTATCGCCAAGCTGTTCTTTCATAAATTGAGCGCCTGCTCGAAGCGCTTCCATGTTTTTCTCCACAACTTGTTGCCCTTTGCGACCGAAAATTTCCTCCACTACTTCTTGATAGACGTCAATGTCAATGTCAAGCACCGCACTAGAAGCACCGACAGCTACCATGTTTTTCATGAGCGACGTTCCTAAATTTGTTGCAATATCCGTAAATGGAACCGCATACAAAGTAATATTTGAACCTTCCGGAATCGTCGGATTAAACTTCGCATCCGCAAGGACGATCCCACCGTCGCGAAGCTCGTGAAAGTTGAAGTCAATCGTCTCTTGGTCGAAAGCTACTAATATATCAAGATCGTCCGCAACCGACCGAACTTGCGTTGTGCTGACGCGAATTTTGTTGTTCGTATGGCCGCCTTTAATACGGGAAGAGAAATGGCGGTATCCATACAAATAGTAACCTAAGCGGTTCAAAGCAATGGAGAATATTTCTCCGGTACTTTCGATACCTTCCCCTTGTTGTCCTCCAACTTTCCATGAAAGTTGACTAATCATTTCTTACACCCCTTTAAATTCCATCGATTATCGCATATAGTTTACGATTATAAGTGTAACACTTTTCCGACAAAATCACTAGAATTTCAACCTGTGATTTGTGCAAAAATTTTAGCATATGGGAATATACTAAACGATTCCATTCTAGACCTATCGGAAAAAAAATGCAACCCTTTCGTAAAAAATGATCATTTTCATTTATTGTGGTAAATGCTCATAAAAATTGCGGAAGAGAAAGCGTTCAACCGCTGTCGCCGTGTACCGCTTTTGCAGCTCGTTCATGAGCTGTTCATAGCCACGGCTGTTTTCTAATCCGATCGTCGTTTCATCGATGCCATCAAAATCAGAGCCGAAGCCGACGTGTTGTTCGCCTCCAAGCGAACAAACATGGTCTAAATGGCGGAGCACATCAGAAATCGATGCTTGTTTCGTCGTCAAAAAATACGGAACGAACGTAATGCCAATCATGCCGTTTTTCTGAATTAACGCGCGAATTTGCTCGTCGCGTAAATTGCGCGGATGCGGGCACAAAGCGTAGGCGTTCGAGTGGGAAGCGATCGGAAATTCCGCGATTTCGACCGCATCCCAAAACGCTTTTTCTGATAAATGAGAAACGTCCGTCCAACGCTTTGCCTCGTTTAATTGGGCAATGACTTGTTTTCCAAAACGAGTTAAGCCGGCGCCGCGATCTTCCCACGCTCCGTCGGCAACAGCATTTGCCCAATTCCATGTTAATCCTACTGACATGACACCAAGCCTTAGCAACGTTTTCAATTTAACGAGGTTCGTTCCGATCGCTTCACATCCTTCTAGCGTTAACATCGCTCCGATTTCATCGTCCGCTAACGCATCGATGTCTGCTTTCGTCTGGACGAATTTGATCGTTGGAAAACGGCCGATGATGTGCTCAAAAAACAAATCAACCATTTCTAGCGCTACCGTAAAGCGCGCTTCTTCCGGGATATATTCCGGGATATAAATAGCAAAACATTGTACTTTGCTTTTTGTTTTTGCTAATGACTGGAACGTCACGTGAAGCTCTTGACTATCTGCAAACGAAAGAGAACGATTTTTCCATAGTTTCATCAATGCATCACAATGTGCGTCAAAAATCATGCTGAACACCTCTATCTATTAAAATAAAATAACCTGTTTGAAAAGACAAACAGGTTATGCTATCGGTGAATGAATCAGCGAGGCTCGACAATCAATTTAATGGCTGTCCGCTCTTCGCCATCGATAATGATATCTGTAAATGCAGGAATACAAATAAGGTCTACTCCGCTCGGTGCCACAAATCCTCGTGCGATCGCTACGGCCTTAACGGCTTGGTTTAATGCACCTGCGCCAATCGCTTGGATTTCGGCAGCTCCACGTTCGCGCAACACTCCAGCAAGTGCACCAGCTACAGAGTTCGGGTTCGATTTTGCTGAAACTTTTAATATTTCCATTCCTGGTTCCTCCTTAATTTCTGCAATGATGAGTTCAATGTTACTATATTCACTGTTTTGCCAAGTATTCCTGCTAGGCGAAAAAATATTTTTCAAAAATTCTTAAAAAGCGAACTATTCGAAATAAGGATGGTCATCGTTAATCAAAATTCGCTCCATTTTTTTGGCTTTTCCTGTTTTTGCATCTATTTCAATGAAAACGGCGCTTAATTGGCTTCTTCCTTCTGTCACTTCAAATCGGACGGGAAGCGATGTTAAAAATTTTCGCAATACTGCTTCTCGATCGACGCCTAAAATGCCATCGTACGGACCTGTCATGCCGACATCTGTCATATAGGCCGTTCCTTTCGGTAAAATGCGGGCGTCCGCAGTTTGGACGTGCGTATGCGTCCCGATCACAGCGGAAACACGCCCATCTAAATACCAGCCCATCGCTTGTTTTTCACTTGTCGCTTCCGCGTGAAAATCAACAAAAATAACCGGCGTGCGTTGTACCGCTTCTGCGATCAGTTCATCTGCTTTGCGGAACGGACAATCAATCGACGGTAAAAACGTCCGCCCTTGTAAATTAATCACTGCCACTTCTCCTTGCTCAGTCGCCACATACACCATTCCTTTTCCCGGCGTTCCTATTGGGAAGTTCGCTGGACGAACTAACGCTTTCGCTTCATCGATAAACTCAAAAATGTCGCGGTTGTCCCACGCATGATTTCCTAAAGTGACAACATGCGCTCCTTGCTCAAGAAAGCTACGGTATATTTTTCCCGTAATCCCTTTTCCGCCTGCAGCATTTTCCCCATTAATAATGATGACGTGCGGCTTATGTTTCGCTTTTAATTTTGGGAGATATTGCTCAACCATCTTTCGTCCTGGAGCTCCGACGACATCTCCGATAAATAGCAATTTCATTGAATAACCCTTTCTAACCATAAAGTTTCGCTAGTTCAAGTTTGGCACAAAATCTAAAAAAAATAAAGTGGCAATGCTGCCACTTTATTTTGCATATTCCACCGCTCGTGTTTCGCGAATCACGGTAATTTTTATATGCCCTGGGTAATCGAGTTCTTCTTCGATTCGTTTGCGAATGTCGCGCGCTAATCGGTGCGCTTCGAGATCGTCAATCGCATCCGGTTTTACGATGATGCGCACTTCACGGCCTGCTTGAATCGCGTATGATTTTTCGACTCCTTCATACGATTCGGCAATTTCTTCAAGCTTTTCGAGACGGCGAATATAGTTTTCCAACGTTTCGCTTCTTGCTCCAGGTCTTGCAGCTGACAAAGCATCTGCTGCCGCAACAAGCACAGCAATAATCGATGTTGGCTCTGTATCGCCATGATGGGAAGCGATGCTGTTGATGACAACCGGATGTTCTCTATATTTCGTTGCTAGCTCCACTCCGATTTCTACGTGGCTACCTTCCACCTCATGGTCGATCGCTTTGCCGATGTCATGAAGAAGACCTGCCCGTCTTGCGAGCATTTCATCTTCGCCGAGTTCTGCGGCCATTAGTCCGGCAAGGAAAGCGACTTCCATCGAGTGTTTCAGCACGTTCTGCCCGTAGCTTGTCCGGAATTTCAAACGCCCTAAAATTTTAATTAAATCCGGATGTAGCCCATGCACACCTACTTCAAACGTCGTCTGCTCTCCGACTTCGCGAATGTGCTCATCTACTTCCCGTCTTGCTTTTTCCACCATCTCTTCGATTCGTGCCGGATGAATGCGTCCATCTTGAACAAGTTTATCTAAAGCAAGTCTAGCTGTTTCGCGGCGAATTGGATCAAAGCCGGATAAAATAACCGCTTCCGGTGTATCATCGATAATTAAGTCGATGCCCGTTAATGTTTCTAGCGTCCGAATGTTTCGACCTTCACGGCCAATGATGCGGCCTTTCATTTCATCGTTCGGCAAGTTGACAACCGATACGGTCGTTTCCGCCACATGGTCAGCCGCACACCGTTGGATCGCCAACGATAAAATTTCTTTCGCCTTTTTATCTGCCTCTTCTTTCGCACGTGTTTCCGCTTCTTTAATCATGACAGCAATTTCATGCGAAAGCTCTTTTTCCACACGTTCCAAAATAATTTGGCGTGCCTCTTCGCGCGTTAGACTAGAAATGCGCTCTAGTTCCGCTTGTTCTTTTTGAACGAGCTCTTCCACTTTGCTTTCCATCTCTTCAATATGCTGTTGTCTTTTGTTAAGAGTTTCTTCCTTTTTCTCTAAAAGCGCCTCGCGTTTATTCAACGCTTCGTCTTTTCGGTCGAGATTCTCTTCTTTTTGCAATAACCGATTTTCCTGTTTTTGTAATTCACTACGACGGTCGCGGATATCGCGCTCTGCTTCTGTACGAAGTTTATGAATCTCATCTTTCGCCTCAAGAAGCGCTTCTTTTTTTAGTGCGTCTGCTTCACGTTTCGCTTCTTCAAGAATTTGGTTCGCCGCCGTTTGAGCGCCGCCAATTTTCGCTTCTGCAATCGATTTACGAACAAAAAAGCCAACAACTGCACCGACGACTAGACTAAGCAAAGCGGAGATGACTATATTTACACCCATCCTTTTCACCTCCTCTTGCTATAAACTTGTTTGTTGCTCCATGAATGTCGGCAATCGTTACCATTTCCACATACAGCGCAAAGGCTTTTGTTTTTGCTGATGGCGTCAAGACGTTCATCAAAAACAACAAGCGCTCCCGCTCCGTACGCCCGATTCAACCTGCTTCATCTTAACAATGAAGCCCGGACCTTCACTTTTTGTAAAATATACATGTTCATTTTAAAGGTGGTAACATTTATTGTCAAGATAATAAGCATTACAATATGGCAGAATGTTGAAAAAATAAGAACAGACCACGTTTTTTGCGGTCTGTTCTCCTTTTCTTTATTCTTCGAAAAAGTCGAGTTCGTCTTGTTGGTCGTTTGCTGCGCTTGCTGCACGTGCTGCGTCTACACCATAATGATCGCGAATTTCTTTCGCAATTTCCTCGGCGATTTGCGGGTTTTCTTTTAAAAACTGTTTCGCATTTTCGCGCCCTTGGCCAAGACGCTCATCTTTATATGAATACCATGAGCCGCTCTTTTGGATGATGTCGAGTTCAGAACCCATATCAATAATTTCACCTTCGCGCGAAATTCCTTCACCATACATAATATCGACATCGGCGGTTTTAAATGGAGGAGCGACTTTGTTTTTCACGACTTTAATTTTCGTTTTGTTCCCAACCATATCATTTCCTTGCTTAATTTGCTCGGCACGGCGCACTTCTAAACGAACAGAGGCGTAAAATTTGAGCGCTCTTCCCCCAGGTGTCGTCTCGGGGTTCCCAAACATAACCCCCACTTTTTCCCTTATTTGATTTATAAAGATAGCGATTGTTTTTGATTTGTTGATCGCGCCGGATAGTTTGCGCAACGCTTGCGACATTAAACGCGCCTGCAAACCGACATGGGAGTCGCCCATATCCCCTTCGATTTCCGCTTTCGGAACAAGCGCCGCCACCGAGTCAATGACAATAATATCCACCGCGCCGCTTCTTACAAGCGCTTCTGCAATCTCGAGCGCCTGCTCACCCGTGTCCGGCTGGGAAAGTAGCAACTCGTCAATATTGACGCCTAAGTTTTTGGCATAAATTGGATCAAGGGCATGCTCTGCGTCGATGAATGCTGCTTGACCGCCTTGTTTTTGCACTTCTGCGATGGCATGAAGAGCAACGGTCGTTTTACCAGAAGATTCTGGCCCGTAAATTTCAACGATTCGTCCGCGCGGATATCCTCCCACGCCTAAGGCGATATCAAGCGCAAGCGAGCCGCTCGATACCGTCGAAATTTGCCGGTCTGTCTGCTCCCCCAATTTCATAATAGAGCCTTTACCAAACTGTTTCTCAATTTGCTTCAGCGCCTGTTCTAAGGCCGCTTGGCGATCTTGATTCATTTCTCATTCCTCCTTATCGGTTACTATCTAATACTATATCGCTTTTTCATAGCTTTGCCAAGAAAAATATCGAACATCCATTCGATATTTTATTTGTTTTTACTGGAAAAATAGAAAAGAAAAAACAGCTGCCTATAAGGCAGCTGCCAATTGTTTTAACACCGCAAAACAGCCATATTTGATGGTGCGTGTGCGAATCGTTTCTCGGTCGCCGGCAAGCGTCAGTGCGTGCACTTCCGTTTCCTGTCCAGCGAGCGCCACGCCAATATACACCGTTCCAGCTCGTTTCCCTTCGAGCGGATCCGGTCCTGCTACCCCCGTGAAACTAATGCCGATATCCGCTTGGCATAATGTGCGTACATGTTCCGCAAGAAGTTTTGCGCATTGTTCGCTGACCGCACCGTCCGTTTCGAGCAAAGCAGATGGAATAGACAACACCCGTTCTTTTACTTCGTTCGTATAGCAAACAACGCCGCCTTTCACCGTTTGCGACGCACCTGGGATTGCCGTCAATTCAGCAGTGAAACGACCGCCTGTTAAACTTTCTGCAGCGGCAATCGTTTTTCCTTGTTTTTGCAGCTGTTCCATCACTTTCATAAATAGCGTATCCTCATTATACCCATATAAATATTGACCGACGCGTCCGGCAATCGCTCGCTCCGTTTCATCCAACAGCTTTTTTGCCTCCGTGACGGAAGCGTGTTTCGCTGTGAGGCGCAACGTTACTTCCCCATCACCGGCTAGCGGCGCAATCGTCGGATTAGACTGGTTCTCGATTAAGTCTTCTATTTCCGTTTCCAACTGCGATTCCCCGATGCCAAAAAAGCGCAGCACCCTCGATTCGATGCGTTCATGCTGGTGCAGCTTTCCGAGTAAAAACGGACGGCCATATCGGATAAACATCGGCTTCATTTCTTTTGGCGGCCCCGGCAAAAGCATATACGTCATACCATCAACCGTCAAAGCCATCCCCGGAGCCATTCCGTATTCGTTTTTCAATACGACCGAGCCGTTTAACACGAGCGCTTGTTTTTTATTGTTTTCCGTCATCGTCCGCTTAGTGCGAGCGTAGTACGCTTCAATCGAGCGAAGTGCCTCTTCATCTAACACAAGTTCTCGCTGTAATAAACGCGCAATTGTTTCTTTCGTCACGTCATCTTTCGTTGGTCCGAGCCCGCCGGTAAAAATAATCAAATCCGCCCGGGTTTGCGCGATTTTCACCGCCTGTTCTAAACGCTGTACGTTGTCGCCAACAACCGTATGGAAATAGACGTTAATCCCTAATTCTGCTAATTGTTGCGATAAAAATTGCGCGTTTGTATTCGCGATTTGTCCAAGCAACAATTCTGAGCCGACCGCGATCAATTCCGCATTCACGCCATCCATCCCCTTCCCCGTTTATTTTGAATGCAAAAAGGCGTGTTTGTTCTTCGCAAAATAATCCCATCCAGACCAAATCGTAAAAATGACCGCTACCCATAGCGCTAAATCAGCAAACGGGAAAGAGAGGAAGGCAAACGGCCAGTTGTGAAGCAACAGCGCGGAAATCGCGACAATTTGCGTCCACGTTTTAATTTTGCCGAGCATGTTTGCAGCTACTACTTCTCCTTCTCCTGCTAACACAAGGCGAAGCCCTGTCACCGCAAACTCACGGCTAATAATGACAATGACCATCCACGCCGGGGCGTAGTGCAAATCAACAAGCACAATCAACGCCGCCGATACGAGCAATTTATCGGCGAGCGGATCTAAAAACTTTCCTAAATTCGTCACTAACTGATATTTCCGTGCATAATATCCGTCAATCCAGTCGGTTGCGGACGCAATAATAAAAATGGCCGCACCGGCAAGATGGGAGACAGGGATCGACTCCGTTCCCATTTTTACCGTCCCCCAATCAAACGGGATAACCATCACAATTAAAAAAAGAGGAATGAGCATAATACGCGCTACTGTAATTTTATTTGGTAAATTCACTCTTAATACCTCCGCTGTCAAACATGTAAAAGTCATCTAAATAAATAGATGACTTACGACTTTTTCACGATAAACTTCAGTTTTTGGTACACTACTTTACTCGGATCGATCGGGTACGTAAACGGCTGACCGTTCACTTTCATTTCAACATCCAATGTCCGTCCGATTTTCACAAACACTTCCGTTTCCGATGTTAAATCAAACGACTGTGTTTGTCCATTTTTTAACGTGCCTTTAAAAAACGAATGACCTTTTCCGTTAAATACTTCGACCCATGAAGCTCCTTTTGATGTAAGCTCCAGTTGGAATTGGCTAGCAATGACTTCAATTGTCGCCGTATTTCCTTTCGTTTCTTTCACCGTGAAAGTAGTAGCAGCCGATTCGTTCGTCTTGCTTTCTTCTTGCTGTTTTTCCTTTTCTTTCTTTTGTTTTTGCTTTTCTGTCGCCTTCTCAAGCGGAGAATTTTTCGACTGCTCTACTTCCGTCGCTCGGTTGGTCGGCTGTGATTGTGACTGTTCGTTCGAACTACGATTTTGTAAAAACACCCAAACCATGACGGCCGCTCCGATAACAATGGCCGCCATAAGCACCTTTGGTAGTAAAGCGAGCCATTTGTCGTATTTCGTCGAAATTTGCTTTCGACTTTTGACGCGGGAAAGCTGTTCCGGCAACTCTTCATGCTGCGCTCGTGGAATCTCATGCTCGTATTCGTGGAAAATTTCCTCCGCATCTAGCCCAACCGCTTCGGCGTATTGCTTAATAAACGCTCGCACATAAAAATTACCCGGCATAATTGGATAGTTGCCTTCTTCGATGCCGATTAAATAGCGTTTCTGAATTTTGGTGATCTGTTGCAGTTCGTCCAAACTCATCTTTTTCGCTTCTCTCGCCTCTTTTAATCGTTTCCCTAGCTCTGTCAACGATAACACCTTCCACCTTTTTGTTAAAAATCAAACTCCGAAAATCCGTCGTGCGAAAACAACGATTGTTGATCAACGACATCGTATGTAATTTCTTCCGATGGGTCATTGCGCAACTCGATAATATAGTCAAAATCATCAAGCGTATATTCCGTATGGCGCACGAAAATATCCGGATGCTCTACCACCTTTGTTGCTTCTAGGCGCATCAGCTCGCGAATGAGTTGCCAATGCCTTTCATTGGCGCGGCGTGTCGATACAATTCCGTCGATAATAAAAATGTTATTTTCGCTATATTCATCTTCAATGAGTTGGCTGCGAACCGTTTGCTTAATGAGCGTCGAAGAAACGAATAGCCACCGTTTATTCGCACAAACACTGGCGGCCACAATCGACTCTGTTTTTCCGACGCGAGGCATACCGCGAATACCGATGAGCTTATGACCTTCCTGCTTGAAAATCTCTGCCATAAAATCGACTAAAAGACCAAGTTCATCACGGACAAAACGAAACGTCTTCTTGTCGTCGGCATCGCGCTGAATATAACGACCGTGCCGTACGGCTAAGCGGTCCAGCAGCTTCGGTTGTCTTAGCTTCGTAATGGTTATATTATCCATTGTTCGCAAAATCGATGCAAGCCGCTCAATTTGTTCGTTATTGTCGCAACGCAACAGCATACCTCGGCGGGAGTCATGAACGCCGTTGATGGTCACGATGTTAATCGACAGCATCCCTAAAAGCGACGAAATATCGCCTAACAATCCTGGGCGATTAATGTGGATTTCATATTCTAAATACCACTCTTGCTTCCCCATCCTACTCCCTCCCTTACACTTAAGGAGACACGTATCATATGATAAGTTCATACTACTATAATATCAATAGGGAACGCAACAGAAAAGGGAATGAACGTTTATTGGCAATGAAAAAAGAGAGGAACATTCCTCTCTTATTTTTGTTGGACTAATTTCACCATCATATTGGCAATGGCGTGTTGTTCTCGTTCATCAGCCACGCTCCATAAGTCGGAAAGCAAGCGTTCTTCAGGAGTTTTCGGATCAACTTGTTTCGCTAAATAATCACCGATTTGGTAAGCAACATCGGAAATCACTTCTTGGTTCAACCCTTGCTGTTTCGCCTGCTGAAGACGATCGCCTAAAAAATCTTTCCAT